>NZ_JAVRIB010000039.1:0-1577 GCF_031846275.1 Spectribacter hydrogenoxidans | reverse complement strand
AGGACCCTGGCCCAAGAGTTTGTCCGATAGGTATTTCAGTGCACCCCACTACTGAATCGACGACTTCAACGGATTTCAGTGACGAGGCTAACGCTTGGCAAGGTGATCCAGACCGACTGGAGGCCAAGGTCGACTGGTAAACTACATTTGAATCGCCCCGGGTTCGCCGGAGGCTTCAACTCTTGAGAGACTGGAGCTACGAAACCAAGCGAGCGATATTCCCCGGAGGTCCGCGAGCGGGCGGTCCGAATGGCCCTGGAGCACCAGGGCGAGTACGCCTCGCAGTGGGCGGCGATCGGTTCGATCGCGGGCAAGTTCGGCTGCCCGGCCGAGACGCTGCGCAACTGGGTTTGCTAGGCCGAGTGCGATCGCGGTCTGCGCGATGGCGAGAGCACGGAAGAGCGCGAGCGCGTCAAGGCACTTGGGCGTGAAAACCGTGAACTCCGGCGGGCCAACGACATCCTGCGCAATGCCTCGGCGTATTTTGCCCAGGCTGAGTTCGACCGCCGCGGCAAGTAATGGTCGATTTCATCGACGATCATCGCAAGGTCTACGGTGTAGAGCCGATCTGCCGGGCGTTGCCGATCGCACCGTCGACCTACTACGAGGCCAAGGCCCGGCAGGCCGATCCCGCACGCCGTTCGCCGCGTACTCGGCATGACGCCGCGGTGGGCCGGGCCATCGACCGGATCTGGCATGATAACCGATGCGTCTATGGCGCCCGCAAGGTCTGGCGCGAATTGCAGCGCCAGCGCTGGGCCATGGCCCGTTGCACCGTCGAGCGATTTCGCGAGCGCCGAGATGCTGGGCATTCAACAGCGCCAGCTCCTCGCGCTCAGCAAGCGACAAGTAACGCCCTGAATTCGGGGCCAGGCTGATCGGTGGCATGCCGCCGGCTTCGCGAAACCACCGCGTCCCAACCGGCTGCGACACGCCGCTCGCCAACGCCGCATCTTTACTCGGGCAGTCCGGCCGCTATTCGTGCCCAAAAGGCCCCTTGGTATCCCGCTGATCAATGCCCGGCCGGCCTGGCGGCTGCATTGGCGACCGGCCCGTTTGCTCCGCTGCCCAACCTCGTTTTCGTCCCATGCAACACCTCCAATGTCGAGATATTGCAACGACCGATTGAATTCGCCCGGTATCTGTCCATTCGCTACAGCGAGCGACTGGCCGATGTCGGTATCACCCCGTCGGTTGGCCGCGTCGGCAACCCCTATGACAGCGCACTGGCCGAAACCGTTATCGGCCTGTTCAAGACTGAAGTCATCCGTCGACGCGGTCCCTGGCCGAATCTGGAAGCGGTCGAATTCGCCACTCTTGACTGGGTCGACTGGTTTAATCATCAGCGGCTGCTCGGCCCGATTGGACACATTCCACCCGCCTAGGCCGAACAATACTTCTATGCCACACTTAACGAGTCTGCCGAGGCGGTTTGACTCAAACCCACGAGCCTCCGGGAAAGTCGGGGCGATTCAGATTTTATTGGCGCAAGGTGTGGGCAAGCTAATTTCTCAGCCGATATAACCCATGGTTGTCGCGCTCGGTTGACGCGAGTCGCGAGTCGCGGGACGTGGCCT
>NZ_JAVRIB010000038.1:0-1924 GCF_031846275.1 Spectribacter hydrogenoxidans | reverse complement strand
CCGGGCGGGCCAACCGACAACGAACCACCCCACTTGGAGAGGTTCAGCGTCAGACCCGGCGCAATCTTGAAGCGCTGGAAGAACCGAATCGGCATTGGATGTCAGGTAGCGGTGGACGACATCATCGATGAATCCGCACAAAGTCCTGCGCCGTGGCCTCGTCGAGCACCGCGCGGTAGCGCCGGTGCGCGGGCTTGCCGGGGGCGATGAGCCCGAACTCCGGGTCCGTGATCCGGTCCAGCCGCATCAGCACCACGGGCCCGACCGACGGGACCAGCTGTGACCCGTGCCCCACTTCCAGAGTCGAGAGCACCCCGTAGAGCGTGCCCTGTACCGTGGGTCGGCCGAGCATCATCATGCGGTACTGGCCGCCCTCGTTGGTGACCAGGTAGATGTGCCCCGACAGGTGCGGCATGGACACCTGCCCCACCTGCTCGAAGTCGGCATCCGTGCGCTTGGATTCGGCATAGCCGAGGTGACCGGCGTCGTCGATCCAGCGGATGGTCGTGACGTAGCTATAGATGCCGTCGGGCTCGCTGAAGCTGGGCCGCAGCGTGAGATAGGCCCCCTCGATCCATCGGACCGCCTGACGGGAGTAGGCGCCCAAGCTGTCATCGGCCAGGGTCGGGCCGGCGTCGACCGGTGACGATGCGTTCCCGTTGCCGACTTCCCGCAGGCGCGTGCCCAGCGCTTCTTCCAGCCGGATCACGGTGGCCAACGTGAAGGGCCGGGTCCCGGCCAGGGCCTTTTCCAGGGTGGACAGGCTCACCCGGGCCATCTCTGCCACGGCCTGACGCGAGAGACGCCGCCGGGCCAGCGCTTCGCGCACGGCACCCGCCACGGTCTCGTTGTCGATCTGATCGGTATCCCGGCTGACCATCACCCCGCCCCGTACAAACCCGCACATTTCTGCACAGTCCCGCGACCATGCCGGACCGGGCTGCCCCTGTCTACGGACATCGGCGGATATCGGCCGACTTTGCCCATGGCTGTCCGGCACGGGCAAGGCATAGCGTTGCACCGTCCTTCCTGCCACACGGAGCAACGCCATGCACACCGACCCGACACCACAACGTATTCGCAACTGCTCAAATCCCCGGCATGCCCTGGGTCATGCAATCTGCCTGTTGCTGCTGGTCACGGTTCTGCCGGCCGCGGCCGGCGAGTCGATCCGCAACGGCACCCTCGAGCTGACCGGTAACCAAACCGCCGAGAGTCTGCCGGCGGTGCGGCTGGGCACGGACCTGGATGTCACGGTGACCGGCCCGCTGGCCCGGGTGCGGGTGACCCAGGCCTTCCGCAATACTTCACCGGCCTGGATGGCGGCCACCTACCACTATCCCCTGCCCCCGGATGCGGCGGTGGATGACCTGACCATGGTGGTCGGGCAGAAGGTGATCGTTGGCGAGATCCAGCCACGGGGCAAGGCCCGGGAAATGTACGAGACCGCCAAGGCCAACGGCCGCAAGGCCGGGCTGGTCAGCCAGCAGCGCCCGAACCTGTTTACCAACCGGGTAGCCAACATCGGACCCGGAGAGACGGTGCTGGTCTCGATCGAGTTCCAGATGCCGATCCGCCAGGCGGAAGGACGCTACTCGTTGCGGTTGCCGCTGGTGGCCGGGCCGCGGTATCAGGCCGGCGGATCGGGCAGCGGCAAGACCGCGGGCAGTAACTCGGGCACGGTCTCCGAGTCGCCGGTGCTGAACCCGGCGCTGGGCGAGCGGATCAATCCGGTATCGGTGCGGGTGGACCTGCGACCGGGCTTTGTGCCGGCAGGCGTCGAGAGTCCGCACCATGACGTGGTGGTCGAAGGCGCCGGGGATCGGCGCCGCATCCGGCTGGCCGACGGCGAGGTGCCGGCGGACCGGGACTTCGTACTGCACTGGCAGGCGCCGGCACAGGAACCCTCGGTGGCCCTGTTCCG
>NZ_JAVRIB010000037.1:0-2073 GCF_031846275.1 Spectribacter hydrogenoxidans | reverse complement strand
TACGTATACGGCGCCTCTGGAAGCTGCTCGTCAGCACCTCGGTGCCTGTGAGGACCGCGTATAGCGATGTCAGCCGTTGCTGCCCGTCTACGATCAGCAGCTGAGGGGCTCGCTTGGTCTCGCCGCCGCCGACTTGCTTAGTGCCAACTTCGGCGCCGGTCTCCCAGAACATTAAGGTCCCCACCGGGTAACCGCGGTACATCGAATCGAACAGATCACGAATCTTGGCGGTAGACCACACAAACGGGCGCTGGATATCGGGAAGCGCTGTCTTGCCGTGTCTGATGTCCTCGATGATGTGAACAAGCGAGTAACCCGTATCCCGATACAGTGTTGGCACAGTGTCTCCTCTTTTCGCTACGCAGTTTCCTGAGCGTCCGAGCCCAGCTCGTCGCGTACAGACTGAAATGCATCCAGCGCCGCCTGCAAGTTCTCAACAATGTCTGCCGCAATCACATCGGGTGGCGGTAGGCTGTCGATGTCCTCCAGGCTATCGTCCCTGAGCCAGAAGATGTCGAGATTCGTCTTATCTCGTGCCAGCAAGTCTTCTACCGGGAAGCGCCTGAACCGTTCCGTCTCTTTGCGTTGGGATAAATTATTGACCCAATAGCACGCCTCAAAATCTTCCATATCGCTATTGGCGATCGGTTGCTTCTTCAGCGTGAAGTGCGTGTTGGTTCGGAAGTCGTAGATCCAAAGTGCTTTCGTGTTGGGGTGACCGTCCGCGCGTGGCGCGTGCTTGTCGAAGAACAGCACGTTGGCCTTGACGCCGGGCTTGTAGAAGATGCCCGTGGGCAGCCGAAGTAGCGTATGAAAATTGAACTGGTTCAGGAGACGCTTACGGATTCCTTCACCGGCGTTGCCTGCTTCGAATAGCACGTTGTCCGGCAGCACCACAGCGGCGCGGCCGCCGCTTTCCATGATGGTCATGATGTGCTGGAGGAAGTTGAGCTGTTTGTTTGACGTGGTGTACTTGAAGTCTTCTCGTTCGTAGTTTTCTCTCTCTGTCTTGGTTCCTCCATCCTCGCCGAACACCGTATAGCTGGATTTCTTGCCGAAAGGCGGGTTGGTCAGAATGACGTCGTAGCGGTCGCCGGGGTCGTTGGCCAGAGCGTCGCGAGCGACGATGGGGCTTTCGCCGTTGCCTACCCCGTGCAGGTACAGGTTCATGCCGCACAGTCGGACCACCTCGTCCACGATATCCACGCCGGACAACGATTTCTCGCGCAGCTTGCGCTGGGCGTCGCGGTCCTGGGACTGTCCCTTCATGTGCTCGTAGGCGGCCAACAGAAAGCCGCCGGTGCCGCAGGCGGGGTCGTGCACGGTTTCGCCTACACGCGGGTCAAGCAGGCGGGTCATGGCCTGGATAAGCGGGCGCGGGGTGAAATACTGGCCGGCGCCGGATTTCACCTCGGCGGCGTTGCGTTCCAGCAGGCCCTCGTAGATGGCGCCCTTTACATCAACATCGATGCCGATCCAGGTCTCGTCGTTGATGAGCGAAACCACGCGCTTGAGCTTGGCCGGGTCGGTTAGCTTGTTCTGGGCCTTGCGGAATATGGTGCCGATAAGCCCCTTTTCCTTGGCCAGTTCTTCCAGCGTGTGGCGGTAGTGCAGTTCCAGGTCGTCGCCGGTCTTGGAGGCTAGCCGATCCCAGCGCCAGCTGGCTGGAATGATGGAGGGCTCGCCTAGTAGCCCGCTGCGTTCCTGGTCCATCTTGAGGAACAGCAGGAAGGTGATTTGTTCGACGTAATCGCCGTAGGAAATGCCCTGGTCGCGGAGGACGTGGGCGTAGTTCCAGACTTTAGAGACCAGCGTGCTGTAATCGCTACTCATGATTCGCGTCACATTTCCAGGTGCGCTGCGCGACACGCGAAAGCCCAGGCGCGGCTCGAGGTCTGCCTGCATGGCATGGTGTGTGAGGGGCTTTCATGCGGCTGCAAAACAAAAAGAAAGCCATGTTTTCAAGGACTTATAAATTGACATCAGGCCTCGTTTATGTAACAATTTCTCCGAATCTGACCTGGGGCTAGACCCCACAGTAGGATTCACCGGGCCCGAAAGGGCCCTTTCTTT
>NZ_JAVRIB010000036.1:0-3432 GCF_031846275.1 Spectribacter hydrogenoxidans | reverse complement strand
CCACAAGATCCAGTCGTTTTCCTGTCTGGACCAGTTCCTGGTGTTGGCCTTCACGCAGCTGACCTATCGCGAAGGCCTGCGGGCGCAGTCGAGCAAGCTGTATCACATGGGCATTCGCGGCGGCGTGGCGCGCAACACGCTGGCCCATGCCAACGAGTGGCGCGACGACCAAGCCGGGACGTTTTTCGTCACCCGCGCCAATGCCAACCTGCGGTTTCGCCGAGGAAGCACGCGCGTCGTCAACAAAGCCAACGCCCCCGCGAATCCGCCACCACGGACGAGGACTGGTCGTTCGAGGTCTCGTCGCGGCCCGTTCCGGACACACGCTGCACGTGCCCGCCGGGCGCTCGCTGCTCGACGTGCTGCGGGAACACCGGTTCCCGGTGCACTCCGTCTGCGAGCAGGGACTCTGCGGCACCGGTGCCTGCCGGGTCGTGGAGGGCGAGATCGATCACCGGGACGTGGTTCTGAGCGAGACAGCCCGTGAAGGAGGCGTGATGACCTCCTGCGTGTCCCGGGCCAAGGGCGACCGGCTGGTGCTTGATCTCTGACGTTTCGCCGGGGGTTGCCAAGCAGCGCGCCCGCCGGGGCATGGACTCCAGCTCGGGGACCGTTTCCTCCGGCGCGCAAAGGCGCACGCAGCCATCGATAATGATTCTTGGCGGATCCCGCATCCCCTCCTTTCGTTAGGTTGATCGTGGCGCGGCGGGGGGTAAGCTGCAACGATCCGGCGCTATCGGCGCCGGCCGGGACGACGAACCCGTCACTAGAATAACGAGGAGGAGGTCATGAAACACATTCTCGGCAAATTCATCCCGTTGCTGCTGGCCCTGTACGCGAGCGGCGCGTCCGCCCAGGATGCCGGCAACCTGCTCGCCGCCACAGATCACGCGGTCGGCAATGTCAACACGGTCTTGCAAGGCCTGCTGACTGGCGACGCCGCCGGCGCGGTCGACGGCGTCGAGACGCTGGTCACGGATCTGGGTACTGACCTCGCCGACGGCACGCCGCTGGAAACGGCACTGAGCGACGACATCATAGGCTCCGGTATGCTAGTGCAACCGCTGCTCGACCGCGTCGCCACCCCGGTGCTCGGCGTCCTCGTCGGACCACTCGCCGACGCGGGCGCGCCGCTCATCTCCCGGGTCAACTCCCCGGCCCTGCTCGACAACCTGCCGGTGATACAGGGCGAGAACCTTGCCTTCCTCGGCCCGCACGACAGCCTCGGGCAGTATCTCGCCAGCAGCGGCGTGCCCCTGGACCTGATCGATGTCTTGCTGAGGGTCGATCTGCTCGGGCCGGGCGATGGGGACGGGGGCGGCGTGCTCGTCCCGGTATTCGGCGGCACCGCCTCGGCCGCTCCCCAGATCTTGAGCGAGTTGGGTGGAACGGTCCAGTCGCTGACCAACAACCCCGCCGAGACATCGCTTCTCTTGCGCGATGTGCAGCGGCTGCTCGAATTCGTGGCATCAAACCCGTTCGCGGGCGGCAGCCTGCCGGTACCGCTGCTGGGCTTGCTGGTCGGCGACTTCAGCATTCTGCCGGGCGGGGGCGGCGGCGGACTGCCCGGACTCGATCCAGCGCAGTTGCCGCTTCCGGCGGGCGAGCTGGACGCGGGCACGCTCACCGCCCTGGCGAGCGGCGCCACCCTGCCCGGCCTGGAGTAGGTCCATGGTGACTGCGCACGCGTGACGAGCGACATCGGGCAAATCCCGACCGACTCGCCACTGCGGCAGGTCCCGGCGGACTACTGTCCGCCGGGCGCCGCCCGCTGGCACACGCTCGCCGGCGGCCCCGACGCCGGCAGGACGCTGTTCTACTATGATTGCATCGTCGGCGACGGGTCGCCGGAGGCCACCGTGCTGTTCGTGCACGGGAACCCGGAATGCTCCTATACCTATCGCCACATACGCGATGCACTGATCGCGGCCGGCCGCCCCCTGCGGCTGGTCGCGGTCGACCACCTGGGATTCGGGCTGTCGGACCAGGCCCGCTTCGAGATGGTGGATTTCCACCACGCCCGGAACCTCGGCGAACTCGTCCGCCACCTGGACCTAGACGGGATCACCCTGGTCGTCCACGACTGGGGCGGACCGATCGGGATCGGTGCATTCCTGGATGAGCCGGCGCGGGTGAGCCACCTGCTGCTCATGAACACCGCAGTATTCCCGATGCCGTCCGAGGGGTACACCTACGCGAACTGGCCCATCCCCTGGCTGCCCTGGTGCCGGACACCGTCGGTCGTGCCCGACCGGCTCTGGGGCGGCGTCGCCGCCTACGTGGTCTCGCACGCCGAGCCCCAGAGCCGGGCGGCCTTCCTGGCGGGGGTTCTGGGCTATCTCGGCAAGCACGCCCTGCGCCGCTTCCAGCCGGGCACGCCCGAGGCCGTCTGGTCCGACCAGATGCGCAGCGTTGCCAATGCACGGGCCTCCAAGCGCCACGTGCGGCAGACTCCGGTCTGGGGACACGGCTACCGCTACCGCGACCCGCGGCACGGCCTGCAGGACAACCGGGATTTCTATCGCCGCCTGCACCGCCTGGTGCCCGAGGCCTGGGGACCGCAGGGCCGCAATATCGGGGTCGCCGGCTATTTCGGCGCCTGGGACCCCTGCGGCAAATCCGAAGTCATCCATCAGTGGCAGAAGGCCCTGCCGCAAATGCGGGACCGGACCCACGAATATCCCGACCACGGCCACTTCATCGAGGAGTACAAGGGACCCGAGATGGCGCGCTCGATCCTCGAGTTGAACGGCCTGGCCTGAGCACGCCGGCAGCCGCGGGCGTCGGCGCCCCGCGGCTCACTGCCCGAGGCCGGACAGGGCCACCCGCCGCTGGATCTCCGCCAGACCGAGCGAGGCCCGGACGCGGTAGCGCTGGAGCCGACGCCGCTCTTCGGCGATCACATCCACCGCCTCGTCCCGCAACAGCCGCAACGCCTCATCGCGCGCCGCCGAGAGCCGGGCACGCAGCGAGGCCAGCTCGACCCCCCGGCCGGTTCGGCGCAGGGGTGTCTCGAGTGCCGCCGATATCTGCGCCGAGAGCCGCTGCGACGCCGCGACGGAATCCAGCAGCGCCTGCGTGCGGGACCGGGCCAGCCAGTCCAGGACCGCCGCTCGACCGTCGCCGAGGACACCGGCTTCCCCGGCCGCCAAAGCCAACCAGCGTTCGCGGTCGCTCAGGCGACCCTCCAGCCGGTCGAGCGAGGCGAGCGCCGCCTCGCTCAGGGCGACCGCCCGGCGGTACAGGTCCCGCCCGCGTTGTCCCGCCCCCAGCTCCTCGTAGGCCCCCGCCGCGGCGAGGTGCGCCTCCAGGAGCGTCGCGTCAGGCACGCCGTCCCGCTCGATCAGGGCATCCCAGAAACGCAGCGCGCGCTGCAGTTGTCCCTGCGCATCCGCGGCATACTCGACCCGTTCGAACATCTCGGACGGCACG
>NZ_JAVRIB010000035.1:0-4367 GCF_031846275.1 Spectribacter hydrogenoxidans | reverse complement strand
CACCATCGCGCTGCTCAAGCGCCATGGCTACGCCGGGCTGCGCACGGCCGCCATCGCCGACGAGGCTGGTGTATCTCGCGGCGCCCTGCTGCACCACTACCCCACCAAGGACGCCCTCATCCTGTCCAGCGTCGAGTTCGTCATGCGGCGCGCCCGCGCCGGCGCGCTGCGTCGTCTGCGGCGGGTGGAGGAGGGCGTCGACGCCTTCGCCGCGATCATCGACGATGCCCGTCAGTTTTTCTTTAGTGCGGACTTCGGGGTGGTGCTGGATCTAGTCCTCATGGGCGGCAAGAATCCAGAATTCCGCCGGCATATCGTGCGCTACGCCCGTAAAAACCGATTGCCGGTGGAAACCGCCTGGCGCAAGTTGCTGGAGCGCCGCGGGCTGGAACCGGAGCAGGCCGGGCTGCTTTTAGACCTCACCCTCAATACGGTCCGCGGCGCCTCGATCCGGGCGCTGTGGCAGCGCGACGAGCCAGCCATCGACCGCATGATTATTGCTTGGCGGGACATGCTGGATCTGTACCTCGACCACCACGGCATTAAGTGGCTCGCCAAGCCGCGGTAGGCATAGTACGATGACTGACTATTGCAAGCAGGCTGCGCGCGCAGCCATTATTTGGAGGAGCCATCATGGCCCAAGCAAGCGAACAAGTCACCGCCGGCGCGCAGTCGGCGCGGGATTTTTTCTACATCGGCGGCGAGTGGGCCAAACCCGCCACCGACAAGCGCTTCAACCTCGTCAATGCGGCCACCGAGGAGGGCCTCGGCAGCGTCCCTGAAGGGGTGGAGGCCGACATGGACCGGGCGGTGGCGGCTGCGCGCCACGCTTTTGATCATTCCGGCTGGGCCCAGACCAGTGGGCCGGAGCGCGCCGCGATCATGAATCGCTTCGCCGACGAGCTGGAAAAGCGCGCGCCCCAGATCGCACCGACCGTCTCGTCGCAGAATGGTATGCCGATCAGCCTGGCCTCGCAGTTCGAGGCGGGTTTCCCGATCCTCATGCTGCGCTACTACGCGGGCCTGGCGGAAGGTCTGCAGGACGAGGAGGAGCGGACCTCACCCATTGGCCAACAGGCCATCGTCCGGCGTACGCCTATCGGCGTGGTCGCCGGAATCGTGCCGTGGAACTTCCCCGCGACCCTGGCGATGAGCAAGATTGGACCGGCCATGGCCGCCGGCTGCACCCTGGTACTCAAGCCATCCCCAGGCACGGCGCTGGACTGGTATTTCGTCGCCGAGGCCGCTGAGGAGGCCGGGGTGCCGCCCGGGGTGATCAACTGGGTACCCGGTGACCGCGCCGCCGGCGCCCACCTAGTGGCGCATCCCGGGGTGGACAAGGTTGCCTTCACCGGCTCGACCGCCGCCGGCCGTAAGGTCGCCCAGGTCTGCGGCGAGGCGCTGCGGCCGGTGACCCTGGAGCTGGGCGGCAAGTCGGCCGGCATTGTTCTGGACGATGCGGATCTCGATGCCACCATCCCCGGCCTGCAGTTCGCCTCCCTGCTCAACAACGGCCAGGCCTGTCTGGCCAGCACCCGCATCCTGGCGCCCAGGAGCCGCTACGACGAGGTGGTGGACGCGCTGGCGGACATGGCGCGGGGACTGTCCGTTGGTGACCCGATGGACGAATCGACGCAGGTTGGCCCCATGGCTTCTGCGGAGCACCGCGACCGCGTTTTGGGTTATGTCGAGAAGGGCAAACAGGAAGCCCGCTGCGTTGCCGGCGGTGGACGGCCCGGCAAGCTCGACAAGGGCTGGTTCGTCGAGCCGACCATCTTCGCCAATCTGGACAACAACGCCACCATCGCCCGCGAGGAAATCTTCGGTCCGGTGCTGGTGGTCATCCCCTACGACGACGACGAGGACGCCATCCGCATCGCCAACGATTCCGAATACGGGCTCGGCGGCTCGGTGTGGTCGGCCGACCACGACCGCGCCCTGAACATGGCGCGGCGGGTGGAAACCGGCAGCATCGGCGTCAACGGCTACAACATCTCCATCGGCTCGCCCTTCGGCGGCATCAAGTCCAGCGGCATCGGCCGCGAGTTCTCGCAGGAGACCTTAGCGGGATTTCAGCAGATGAAATCGATTTATTTGTGAAAGGGCGCAGAGAGGCGAGAGAAGAGCCAATCCGCAGATTGCGCAGATTACGCAGAGCAATAAAATAAGCAGAAAGTATTTCTTCTTTCTTTCCTCTGCGTAATCTGTGTAATCTGCGGATATACATTTTCCCGGATTACGCTCCGCTCACGCCGTCTCGCCGTGGCTTTCGTCGGTGAATTTGTCGTAATGGATCTCGGCTAGCGGCACGCCGAGTTCCACCAGCGCGTGGATGCCGGCATCGATCATCGGTGGCGGCCCGCACATATAACCCTGCGCCCCGGTCAGATCGATCCCGCCAGCCGCGGGGAGGTGCTCGGTGACCATGCCGCGTGCGCCATCCCAGTCGCGGTCGTCGTGGCCTTCCGAGAGTACTGGGACGAAATCGAATTTGTTCGGCCAACCCGCCGCGATCGCCTTGATCTCATCGACGCAGTAGAGGTCCGCCTGGGTGCGCGCGCCGAACAGGAAGGTGCAGGGCCGGTTGACGCGGTTCTTGCGCGCGTCCTCTAGCAGGCTGAGCAGGGGCGCCAGGCCGCTGCCGCCGGCGATGCAGAGCATGGGCCCTTCGCCCTGGCGTATGTGGAACTGGCCCTGGGGCGCCTCGATCTCGAAGCGTTCGCCCGCGAGTGCATCATCGAAAAGGGCTTCGGTGAAAAGGCCGCCCGGCACCTTGCGCACGAAAAAGTTGACCCGGTCGCGGCCGTCGCGCAGGGGCGGTTGGGCGAAGGAATAGGAGCGCCGGCGATCGATCTTCGGTACCCAGAGGTTGGCGTACTGGCCGGCGACATAGCGCACCGGCCGGTCCAGTTGGACGGTGACCTGGAGGATATCGTGGGTGAGGGCGGTGCTTGCGACCAACTCGCCGGTGTAGGTCTCTGGCGCAAAGGCAGTGACGTCCACCGATTCGAGGGTGACGCGGGTCAGCTCGTCCTTGGGCAGGGCCTGGCAGGCTAGGATATAACCGGCCGCGAGTTCGTCGCCGGACAGGGTATAGCCAAAATCGTTGAGGGCGCGCACCCGCCCCTCGGTGAGCAGCGACTTGCAGGAACCACAGGTACCCACGGTGCAGTCGTGGGGGTAGGCGAGGCCGGCCGGCGCTACGACGAGCCCTGGGACGAGTTATCGGTGCTGGAGGCGGCTCGGCGGTGATGTTGCCGAGCAGGCCGTCCGCCGTGGTCAGGTGGCGGCGCAGGCGCCCGCTCTCGGCCTCGACGACGTAGAGATGCCATTTTGCGATTGGATCTTTTCGATCTCAAGCGGATCGCGGCCGAGTTTGCGATCTTCGGTCTGGCCATATTTCTGATGGTTGACATCTTGACCGCCGACCGGCTCTTGGCACAAGCGCGCCATTTTGCTGCTTGGCCCAGGGCGGCCGCATCACCCTGAGTTTGCAGGGTCGCCGACCAGATCATCGAGCATGCGGTTGCCGTAGCTGAGGCGCTGGCGACAATCAATCTGATTGTGGATGCCGGCAATCTGGAGGCGCCGGAAACTCGTGGGATTTACTAGCCTCCAAGAAAGTTGGGGCGGTTCGTCGACCGAACTGTTCCAGGCGAGACATGACAGAAATACTGTATCGATGTACAGTCTTCTAAACCATGACTCGCACCACGCCAGAGCGCCGCCAGGCGCCTTGCGGCGGGGGTTACTGCCGCGCCGATGCCCCAGCCTGGGTGAACCGCGACGAGGCCCCAGCAACGAGAGCAAATGCGCAGCGCTACCAGCGTCACCAGCCCGAGCGGGCGCTGCTCTACCGGATCGTCGAAGACAACTACCCGGCATTTCTGGAACAAATGGCATGCGAAGGCCGGCCGCTGCCACATTACGTGCGGCGGGAATTTGACGAATTTCTGGGCTGCGGGCGACTGGAACACGGTTTCTTGCGCGTGCGTTGCGGTGACTGTCATGCGGAGCGGCTCGTGGCTTTCAGTTGCAAGCGCCGGGGGTTTTGCCCCAGTTGCGGGGCCCGGCGCATGGCCGAAGCCGCGGCGTTGCTGGTGGACGAGGTCTTTCCTGAGCAGCCGGTCAGACAGTGGGTACTGAGTTTCCCTTATCCGCTGCGCTTTCTGTTCGCTAACAAACCCGAGGTGATGACCCGTGTGCTGGGCATCGTCTACCGGGTTATCGCCACGCACTTGATTAGCAAAGCCGGCTTCACCCGCACCCATGCACGCACGGGCGCAGTCACCCTGATCCAGCGCTTCGGTAGCGCCCTCAATCTGAATCTGCACTTCCACATGCTGTTTCTGGACGGGGTGTATGTC
>NZ_JAVRIB010000034.1:0-4605 GCF_031846275.1 Spectribacter hydrogenoxidans | reverse complement strand
TCCCTCTCGATAGAACTCGACTGATCTGTCCAGATCGTCGACGCCCAATGTCACGACCGATATTCTTGCCCTCATCCCTTGGCTCCTTGAGGTATCAAGGCGATTAGATCGAACTCCGCGATACTGTCCGCAACTCCTCCATGGCAACGGTCCGGCCTTTCCCACCCGCGGCATTTCTCCTGCAATGACAGTGACGCTGAAAAGACCATTCCTGCCTGCCTGGAATATCGCCATGTGCGGCCGGGTGAGAGTTTTCCCGGGCATGATTTCCCAATAGCTTTCATTCGGTTTTCTTGCAGCTCTTACTCCGGCCCCTTGCTCCTTCGCATCCAGTTGATCAGCCCGCCTGCGTACAGCAGTTCGATCTGCCGTTTTGACAACGCATGTTCCAACGCCAGCGTATCGCCGTCGAGTCGGGCAGTGACGGTCCCAAGGTCGGTTGCCAGGGCGTCATGCAGCTCCGTTAACTGGATGACGCTGTCCTGTTTGACGGCATCGGCATCCGCCGGCCGGGCGAAGGTGAGTGGTAATACACCGAAGTTGACCAGGTTCTGCCAGTGAATGCGGGCGAAGCTCTTGGCAATGATCACACGCAGGCCGAGATAGCGCGGCGCCAGGGCCGCGTGTTCCCGGGAACTGCCCTGGCCGTAGTTTTCGCCGCCGACAATGGCATGATCGCCGGTGGATTTCGCCCGTGCCGGATATTCGGGGTCGACCTTGTCGTAGACGAAGTTGGCGATCTCCGGAATGTTCGAGCGAAACGGCAATACCTCGGCACCGGCACGCATGATTTCGTCGGTGGAGACGTTGTCGCCAACCTTCAGCAGCACGGGTAGTTCCAGCGTATCCGGCAGGCCCTCGATTTCCGGCAGCGAGGCGATATTGGGGCCCTTGGCCAGGGTGATCTGGCGAGCGATCTCCAGCGGCAGCGGGCCCTGCAGCATGTCTTCGTTGACCACCGGGTCGTCGGGATCGGCTACCTGCGGACAGGCCATATCCAGACTGCGCGGGTCGGTAATCTCGCCCCGCAGGGCACTCGCAACCGCCGTTTCCGGGCTGCACAGGAACACCGAGTCCTCCTGGGTGCCGGACCGCCCCGGGAAGTTGCGCGGCGTGGTACGCAGACTGTTGCGCCCCGTGGCCGGCGCCTGTCCCATGCCGATGCAACCGTTGCAGCCGGCTTGGTGCAGGCGTGCGCCGGCATGGATGAGCGGCGCCAGCAGGCCGTCGCGGGTGAGCGTCTCCAGCATGGCGCGTGAGGTGGGATTGACGTCGAATGACACCTGCGGGTGCACCGTGGCGCCCTCGACCATCCTTGCCGGAACGGCGAAGTCGCGGTAGCCGGGATTGGCGGAAGAGCCGATATAGGCCTGATACAGCGCCTGCCCGGCCACTTCCGATACCGGCACCACGTTGCCCGGCGAGGAAGGCCTGGCGATCAGCGGTTCCAGTTCAGAAAGCTCGATGTGTTCGTCGATGTCATAGCCGGCGCCTTCCTCGGCACGCAGCTCTCGCCAAGCATCCTCGCGTTGCTGCGCACGCAGGTAGCGGCGTGTTTCGTCGTCCGAGGGAAAAACCGTGGTAGTCGCACCCAGTTCGGCGCCCATGTTCGCGATCACGTGCCGATCCATCGCGGATAGGCTGGCCAGACCGGGACCGTAGTACTCGATGATGCGCCCGACACCGCCCTTGACGTCGTGCCGACGCAGCATTTCCAGAATCACATCCTTGGCCGAGACCCAGTCCGGCAGGGCCCCGGTGAGCTTCACGCCCCAGATTTCCGGCATCTTCAGGTAGAACGGCTCGCCGGCCATGGCCAGGGCGACTTCCAGGCCGCCGGCACCAATGGCCAGCATGCCCAGCGCACCCGCCGCGGGCGTATGGCTGTCCGAGCCCAGCATGGTCTTGCCCGGGATGCCGAAGCGCTCCTGGTGCACCGCGTGCGATATACCGTTGCCCGGCCGCGAGAACCAGATGCCGAAGCGCTGGCAGGCGCTCTGCAGGAACAGGTGATCGTCGGGGTTCCTGAAGTCTTCCTGGATGAGATTGTGATCGACGTACTGCGCCGACAGCTCGGTCCGGACCCGGTCGAGGCCCATCGCCTCCAGTTCCAGCATGACCATGGTGCCGGTGGCGTCCTGGGTCAGTGTCTGGTCGATGCGGATGGCGATTTCCTCGCCCGGTTGCATGGTGCCGGAGACCAGATGATCCCCGATGAGTTGCTGGGCAACATTCATCGCTTTCGCTCCTCGCGCTTGACGCTTGGGTTGAATCCAACCCGAGACTAGCAAGAATGCGAACATGCAAATGCCTCGGCAGTCGGTCATTCTAGGGGCCGCCGCGCGGGCCGGATGACGGGCTTCAGGGAAGTTCGGCGCCGCCCCGCTCCTGGCTGCCACATTCGGGGAGTGCGCCGCGGACAAAGGGCCCGCGACAGGCGGCCGCAACTGATGCAGTCCGTGCGCTAAGCTGAGCCGGTCCGAAATACGAACGCGAGGATTACCACGTGGCAATCGACTTCACCCTCACCCCCGAGCAGCTCAAGCTGCAGACCGATGCGCGGGAATTCGCCCGCAACGTGCTCTCCGGCGTGCGCCCGGCCATGGCCGGGCACGACCGGCCGGAACAGCGCTTCTTCGCTACCAAGCCGTTCTTCGATCAGGTGGCCGAGGCCGGCTTCATCCACGCGCTGCTGCCCACCGAGTACGGCGGTGCCGGCTTTCCCAACATCGATCTGGCCATCGCCGCCGAGGAATTGATGGCGGTGGATGTGAGCGTGCCCTCGACCATGCTCGCGGTCGGCCTGGGCCTGCAGCCACTGCTGCTGCACGGCAGCCATGAGCAGAAGCAGCGCTTCCTGCCCGACATCGTCACCGATCCGGCCAACCGGCTGGCCGCCCTGGCCTTCTCGGATGTCGGCGGCGCCGCCAACTTCGACTGCCCCGACCCCGGCGCGGGCATGCAGACCTTCGCCCACCGGGAGGGCGACGAGTGGGTGATCAACGGCAGGAAGCAGTACACCACCAACGGCAGCGGTTGGGACGGCAAGGGCGCGCACCTGTTCTCGGTGGTCTGCCGGGCGGACGAGGCCGGCAACCGCGACATTCCGCCCCAGCAATCTATGGCCGTGATCATGGTGCCGGGCGAGACGCCCGGCATCGAAATCGTCGGCTATCACGACTCGCCCGGCCACCGCGGCGTGGTGTCGCCGATCATGCACTTCAACGACGTGCGCGTGCCGCTGGACAACATCCTGGGCCAGCCCGGGGACGGTATCGAGATCAAGTACAAGACCTTTTCCTGGACCGCCGGCCTGATCGGCGCCGCCTGTGTCGGCGTGATGCGGGCGGCGTTCGAATTCGCCCACGACTTCTGCAAGACCCAGAAACGCGGCGGCGCCGTGCCGGTGATCGACCACCAGAACGCCGGCTACATGCTGGTGGACATGAAGACCCGCATCGAGGCCTGCCGCTACATGGCCTGGAAGGCCTGCGCAGACCTCGATCGCACCCACGGCGCAGCGGAGGAACTGCCGACCATGACTAAGATCTTTGCGTCGGAAACCTGCGTGCAGGTGGTCTACGACGCCATGCGTCTGGTCGGCGTGGACAGCTACACCGACACCACGCCGCTGGCCGGTCTGCTGCAGGACGCCCTGTGCTTCCCCGTGTACGACGGCGGCAACATGGGCATCCGCCGCCGGCGCCTGCACGAACTCATGCGCCGCGACGGCTACGACCCGATGGCGACGGTGCTGCGCGGGGCCTGAGGCCCGATTTCAGTCGAACAGATGCGCTACCAGCCGGTTTCAGGCCAGCGGGTCAAGCGGTTCAATCAAGAAAGCCCTTTGCGTCCTTGCCTCTGGCAGCAGCCTTTGCCGCCCGCTTTTCCTTCAGGGTGCGCGTCGGCTTCTTCTTCTCGACCTTCTTGCGATCCATGCCCTTGCTCATGACGGTGCCTCGGTTGTGTCGGGCGCACTCTCCGGCGTCTGCCGCCGTTCGAGCCGCTTGATGCGTTTCTCTTCCTGCGCGCGGCGCTTGTCGGCTACGCGCTGCTGCTTGTTGAACTTGTAATTGACTCTTGCCATGCCACCTCCCGTGGTTTCGATCCAGTCTAGTCGCAATCAGAGCCGTAAAACGGTGCGGGCGAAAATAAACCGTCATGCCAAACCACACCGTCAGCGCTCGAAACCGGGCCGTGATAGCTGGATGGCTAAGCCCGTGCCTACCTAGCCGGCTGCCATTGGCGGCTGCGCCTTGCGAGTTCCGGATGTGCGCATCGCCCAACCGCGGGCGGTTCGCCAGCGTACCGCTTCGATGACCGGTGATCTCGATGGCCGGGGTGAAGCTGCATCGACCGGGAGACTCGGACAAGGAGTAATGTCCTTGCGTGCCTATTCACCTTGCCGAACCATTCGGCCACAGACCGGGGACCAGGCTGATCACGCGAGGCATACATGATCCGCGGGTGACACAACAGCGAGTCAATCTTGATACCGTGACGCGGATTGCGTTCCGCGCGCCGCATAACCCGCTCGGGCGCCGTGTCGCAGGAGGCAACTCCTGCCAGAATAATACGTTCGATAAGCAAAGGGGAGAACCGATG
>NZ_JAVRIB010000033.1:0-5642 GCF_031846275.1 Spectribacter hydrogenoxidans | reverse complement strand
CCGCCGATCAGGCGGTGGATTTGCTCTCGCAGCTTTCTGTGACAACACCCGAGCCGGAAACAAACAATGGCTCTGCCGTTGCCGATGCGCCGGTCGCCAAGAAGGTGAAACCCACGCAACGAATTTTCGCTGCCAGCCTGGGCAAGGGCTACATCGAAGACGAATCAGCCGCAGAGAACTATCTGGACAAGCTTCGTCAGGAAATCAATTCAGCTTTGGCCGCCGGCAAGCGCGTCGACATCCGCTAGGAGGTCCATCATGTACAAACCCGGCGGGACCATTCATGACCTGCTTCAGGGCGTAGCAGATCATTATTACATCCTCCCCGCGATTCAGCGTGAATTCGTCTGGGGCGCGGATCAGATATGCCAGCTCTTCGACAGCCTGATGCAGGGGTATCCGTTTGGCACATTCCTGTTCTGGACGATCGAGCCGGAACAGCAGTCGCAGTATCAGTTTTACGACTTCGTGCAGCACTTTCATCAGCGCGATAATTATCACTGCGAGTTGATAACGGGGCTGCCCCACAAGTCACTCACGGCGGTGCTGGATGGCCAGCAGCGTATGACCGCCCTGAACATCGGCTTGCGTGGGTCCTATGCCTGGCGCATCTCGGGCAAGTGGTGGACCAACGATGCGGCGTTTCCAGTGCGGCACCTGCACCTCAATTTGCTCGGCCAGCCGGATTCCGAAACCGGTTCCCAGTTCCAGTTCGAGTTTCTGAGTGCGGAACAGCTTGAACGAGCGTCGGATGACGAACGATGGTTTCGTATCTCCCGGACCATGGATGAGGACCGCGATGACCTCGTCGATGAACTGGATGATCTGATTCCAGATTCCGACGCTCGCAAGAAAGCTCGCAAAACGCTTCGTCAGCTTCACGACGTCATCCACATCCGCGATGTCGTCAGCTACTACGAGGAAACCAACCAGGATCTCGAACGCGTTCTGAACATCTTCATCCGCATGAACAGCGGCGGTACCGCGCTCTCGTATTCCGACCTGCTGCTTTCCATTGCCGTCGCCCAGTGGCGCCAGCTCGATGCGCGGCAGGAAATCCATGCCCTGGTCGATGAAATGAACGCCGAAGGTGATGGCTTTGCCTACAGCAAAGATCTGGTCCTGAAAGCGGGCCTCATGCTGGCCGATATCGGCAGCGTCGGATTCAAGGTGGAAAACTTCAACAAGGCCAACATGGCCAGGCTCGAAGAGCAGTGGCAAGCCATTCGAAGCTCTTTAATTTTAGCCGTACGTCTGCTCGCCAGCTTTGGCTTCAATGGCCAGAACCTGAGGGCCAGTAGCGCGATTCTGCCCATTGCCTATTATCTGCACGCCCGAACTCTGGACGACAGATACCTGTCGCGTTCCGAATTCGCGGCTGATCGCGAAGCCGTCCGCAAATGGCTGGTCCGTAGCTTGCTCAAAGCCTCAGGCATCTGGGGTAGCGGCCTGGATACGCTGCTGACCGATCTGCGTGAAGTACTAAGGGCTGAGGCTACTGCTGGATTCCCTGTCCAGGATCTTGAGGAAGCGATGGCAAGGCGCGGCAAATCGCTCACCTTCTCCGGGGAGGAAATCGACGAACTGTGCGAGGTTTCATACGGTGACAAGACCACCTTTGCCCTGCTGTCGATCCTGTTTCCTGGCTTCGACTATTCTCAGCACTTCCATGTCGATCACATCTTCCCCAAGGGCCGCTTCACGCGGAGCAAGCTTATCAAGGCCGGCTTTACCGAAGAGCAGGTGGAAGATCTGATCGAGAAGTGCAACCGGCTGCCGAACCTGCAGCTGTTGGTCGGCACCATCAACAACGAAAAGCGGCAGAAAATGCCAGCCGAGTGGTATCGCGCCCAGTGGCCAAACGAGACGATGCGCAATCAGTATCTGCAACATCAGGCGATACAGGACCTACCGGAAGACCTGGGCGGCTTCCTTAAGTTCTACAAGCAAAGACGGACCACCTTGAGGACTCGCATCGAAGCTGCGCTCGCGTAGATCATGAATAGGCCCGCTCTAAAAAAATACGCCCTCCAGGCCCGCAAGGATTTCATTGCCGCAGTAACGCGCCGCGCAGAGAAGCTGGGCCTGAACCCCAAGAGCCCGGCCAAGGTAAAGCAGGACGGCGATGTTCTTCTGATTAACGGTCAAGCCTTTCCTAGTGGGATAGCCCGACAACGGCAAGAGCTGCTAAGCCGTATCGAGGCCAATGGCTTTGAGCAGACCATGGACGCCATGGCCTACACCTGGTTCAACCGCCTGGTGGCCATCCGCTACATGGAGCTGCACGGCTTTCTGGACCACGGCTTCCGCGTGCTCAGCCACCCGGCCAACCAGGCCACCGGCCACACCCAGCCTGAGATCCTCGACCATATTGCCGAGCTGGATCTGCCCGGTCTCGATCGCAGCCGCGCGCTGGATCTCAAGCTCGCCGGCAATCGCGATGAAGCGCTGTACCGCGAGGTGCTGCTGGCCCAGTGCCACGCCCTGCACAAGGCCATGCCCTTCCTGTTCGAATCACTGGACGACGCCACCGAGCTGCTGCTACCCGACGGCCTGCTGCGCACCGATTCCATTCTGGGCAAGCTCGTCACCGCCATCGATGAGGCCGACTGGCAGGACGTCGAAATTATCGGCTGGCTCTACCAGTTCTACATCAGCGAAAAGAAGGACCAGGTCATCGGCAAGGTGGTGAAAAGCGAGGACATCCCCGCCGCCACCCAGCTCTTCACCCCCAACTGGATCGTCAAATACCTGGTGCAGAACAGCCTCGGCCGCCTGTGGCTGATGGCCAACCCCACCAGCACACTCGCGACCAAGTGGGAGTACTACATAAAGCCCGCCGAGCAGACGGCGGAAGTCAACGCCCAGCTCGACGCGCTCATCCAGGCCCGCATCGAAGAGAACGGAGCCACCCTCAACCCCGAATCCCTCACGCTGCTCGACCCGGCCTGCGGCTCCGGCCACATTCTGGTGGAAGCCTACGACCTGCTGCGCGACATCTACCTCGAACGCGGCTACCGCCGGCAGGACATCCCCCGGCTGATACTGGAAAAGAACCTCTACGGCCTGGACATCGACGACCGCGCCGCCCAGCTCGCCGGCTTTGCACTGTTGATGAAGGCACGGGCGGATGATCGGCGTTTGTTCGGCCAGCCGGTGGCTTTGAATGTGCTGGCCTTGCAGGAGGCGAAGGTCGGCAGTGCGGCGGAACTGCACAGTGCGCTGAATGCGCCGCAGATCGACTACTCGATCGTTAACCAGCTCGTTGAATCCTTCGAGCAGGCCAAGACTTTTGGCTCGTTGATTCAGATTCACGACGAACTGGCGAGTGCCCTGCCGGATTTGCGGCGGGAACTGGAACCTGTGCGTGATGGTAGCGACATGCTGGGGCGGGATGCGGCGGAGACATTGCTCGGGCTGGTGGCGCAGGCGGAAGTGCTGGCGAAAGCTTTTGATGCGGTGGCGGCGAATCCGCCGTATATGGGGCGAAAGTACCTCAATTCTGATTTGCGTCAGCTCGCGGAGTCGACATTTCCCGAATGCACAGCTGACATTTACGCAATGTTCATTGCCCGAGCTAACGCCTTTTGCCGTTTAGACGGTTCCGTGGCCATGATCACAATGGATAGCTGGATGTATGGCGAGGATTTCTTCGGCGCTAGATCATGGTATCTCAATCACTATTCACTGCTGTCCCTGTGCCACCTTGGGCCTCATGCGTTTCCAGAAGTCAAAGGCGAAGTTGTTCAGGCGGCGGCATTTTCCGCTCTTAAGCGCACGGGGATTGAAACCGCGGCTAATTTCTATGACTTGGTAGATATCCCCTCGTCAGATGACAAGGCGTCAGCGCTCCTAAACCGCAGCGATTTATACACGGTTGACACAGCAAGGTTTTCCGAGATTCCTCGCTCTGTAATCACAGCATATCGGTTATCTCGCCCGGCTCAAAGAACGCTTGAAAATTCGATTCCGATGAGGGAGCTAGCGGAGCCTTTTACCGGATTGCAGACCGGAGACAATGAGAGATTCATACGCTATTGGTTCGAAATCTCTGAACAATCTTTCTGGCGGCCGGAAGATGCCGGCACCGAATCCAACTCCAAGTGGACTCCCTATGTGAAGGGTAGCGACTACCGCAAATGGTTTGGTAACAATTTATGCGTAATCGATTGGAGGAACAATGGCGAGGCTATTCGCTCACATAAAAGCTCAACTGTAAGAAATGCTGACAAGTACTTTTCGAGTGGACTTGCGTACAACAATATTTCCAAGAATTTCTGCGCGCGATTTGTCCCTAGTGGATTCATTTTTGACCAGAAGAACTCAATGTTTTTTTCTGCCTCAGATGATGAACTGTTGTTGGCGTTGGGGGTATTGCAATCAAGTGCCATTACTCCCTTCCTGAACGTCTTCACACCCAAAGATTTTGGACCAGGAGCCCTGAAGCAACTTCCCGTACCCCGTAACTTGCTGAAAGAGCATCGCACCCAAACTCTTGTTCGAACGCTAATCGATGCGCATCGGGCCGATTGGGATGCCTGCGAGCTGTCATGGGATTTCGCAGAACCTGCGCTACTGCGTAACGACGATGCAACGGAGAATTCCGTAAGGTCGAAGTACGAGAATTGGCGCGCAGAAGCGCGGAATACCGTGAACGAAGTGTTAGGAATGCAGAGCGAATTGGACGCGCTGATTCTTGAGGCGTACGGCTTGTCAGATGAGGTCGAACCAAAAAGCGAACTTATTGGGGTAACGCTAAATTCGAATCCCGTCGCTCGCTACGGAGATGGGAATTCACAACTAGAGCTTGAGGTACGACTAAGAAAAGACTGCTCGTTGGAGTTGGTTTCGTACGCTATCGGCTGCATGATGGGCCGCTACAGCCTCGACGCCCCCGGTCTCATCTACGCCCACGCTGGCAACGAGGGGTTTGACCCCAGCCGCTACGAAACCTTCCCGGCCGACGACGACGGCATCGTACCCATCACCGACGAAGCCTGGTTCGACGACGACGGTTCCAACCGCATCCGCGAATTCGTCCGTGTCGTCTGGGGCGAGGAAACCGAGGCCGAAAACATGGCCTGGCTCGCCGAAGCCCTTGGCAGCAAAGCCAGCGAATCCGCCGACGACACCATCCGCCGCTACCTCAGCCGCGACTTCTACAAAGACCACCTGCAAACCTACAAAAAGCGGCCCATCTACTGGCTATTCAGCTCCGGCAAACACAAAGCCTTCGAAGCCCTCGTGTACCTGCACCGCTATAACGCCGGCACCCTCTCCCGCATGCGCATGGAATACGTCGTCCCCCTCCAATCCCGCATGCAATCTCGCATCGACAGCCTCGAACAAGACATCCACGCCGCCGCCACCAGCGCCGAAACCAAACGCCTGCAAAAACAACGCGACAAACTCACCAAGCAACTCGACGAACTCCGCCGCTACGACGAAAGCTTGCGCCACTACGCCGACCAACGCATCACCCTCGACCTCGACGACGGCGTGAAGGTCAACTACGGCAAGTTCGGGGATCTGTTGGCGGAAGTGAAGGCGGTTACGGGGAAAAACCCAAAAACTGCATGAACAAATCCGCCCTAAAACGCTACGCCCCCCTGGCCCGCAAAGACTTCATCGCCGCCGTCACC
>NZ_JAVRIB010000032.1:0-7910 GCF_031846275.1 Spectribacter hydrogenoxidans | reverse complement strand
ATGGCCCTACGAAAGGCAGGGTCGACGAGGGCACCAGGACCATTGGAACCAATGCTCCATACAAAAAAGCCGGCGGCCGAGAGGAGGGCCGCCGGTAAACGGGGGAGGAAACGTAGTCGCCGGACGCAAGACTCAGACAGTTGCCTCCACGGGCCAGACCGGCTGACTCCCTTGGTGGCTTTGCTCTTTCTCACGACTGGACGACGATGAGCGTGTAGCGAAGAGGATCATATCCGACGCTTTCTCGCCGATCATGATCGTCGGAGCATTCGTATTGCCGCTCACGATGGTCGGCATGACGGATGCGTCCACCACGCGCAGACCATCAATGCCGTGGACCTTCAATTCGCTGTCGACTACCGCCCCCTCATCGTGACCCATCCGGCACGTACCTATTGGGTGATACACGGTATCGGCACGCTGGCGAATGACCTCCCGGATCTCCTCGTCGGTACGAACGTCGGCAGTGTAGAGATCCCTCCCTCGGTAGGACGCCAATGCGGGGGCAGAGAGGATTTCGCGCATCAACTTGAATCCGCGGACCATCTTTTGCATGTCTTCCTCTTCGCTCAGGAAGCCCGGATCGATGACAGGCGCGGCCATGGGATTGGCGCTGTGCAACCCGACACGGCCCCGGCTTTTCGGCCGCAGGAGACAGACATGGCAGGAGTAGCCATGACCGGCATGCAGCTTGCGCCCATGGTCATCGAGTATGGTGACGACGAAGTGCAGTTGCAGGTCCGGCACATCGATACCGGGATCGCTCCGCAGGAAGCCGCCGGCTTCCGCCACGTTGCTCGTCAGTTTGCCGATGCGATACCGACGGTAGTCGTTCATCGCCCGAAGCATGTCCCAGCTCCCGGGGACCGACAGGCCTATCGTCTCTTTCGAGGGAGATGTTACGGCGGTCACGTAGTCGATGTGGTCCTGCAGGTTCTGCCCCACTCCCGGCAGCTCGTGCCGCAACTCGATGCCGTGGCGCTCCAGCTCGTCCCGGGGACCGATGCCCGAGAGCATGAGCAGCTGGGGCGATTGCAGCGCACCTGCGCTGAGTATCACCTCCCTGTTCGCCGTGATCTCGTGGCCCTGGTCATTCTTGCGGTAGCGAACCCCCGTGGCACGCTTGCCGTCGAACAAAACCCGGGTCGCATGGGCCTCGGTAACAACCGTGAGGTTGGGCCGGTCGAGGATCGGCGTCAGGAAAGCCGTTGCGGCGCTACACCGGGCCCCCTCCTGCTGGGTGACTTGATAATAGCCGACCCCTTCCGTGATATCGGGCCCGTTGAAGTCCTCAATGCGCGCATAACCCTTCTGCTGGCCGGCCGCAATGAACGATTCGCAGATCGCGTGCGGAGAACGCAGATCGGCAACGTTAAGCGGCCCGCCGATACCGTGATGCTCATTCGCACCGCGCTCCTGGTTTTCTGAGCGCTTGAAGTACGGCAAGACCTCATCGAACGACCAGCCGGGATTGCCCTCCTGCGACCACGCGTCGTAGTCGGAACGGTGCCCGCGGATATAAATCATCGCGTTGATCGAACTGCTGCCGCCCAGGACCTTGCCCCGCGGCTGGTAGCCGCGTCTGTCGCCCAGACCGGGCTGCGGTTCCGTCTGGAAAGCCCAGTTCGCGTGCCGCGTCGGCATGATCCCCGCAACACCCAACGGGATATGAACGAGAGGACTGCGATCCCTTTTCCCGGCCTCGAGCAGACACACGCTTATCGACGGATCCGCCGAGAGGCGATTGGCCAGCGCGCATCCGGCGGAGCCTGCTCCGACGATGACGTAATCGTACATTCGTTTCCTCCGATTCCTTAAAGAGATCGCATGCCGCTTGATCCGCGACTTCTCGATTACAGCCCAAGCTCATGCACTCTCCGCCGCCGGGCGGGAAGCCATTTGGCGGACCAGGGTCTGACGGCGGGAAGTGGCGGCGCCGGTCAGCGCAAAACCTCGGGGTACCCCGCTGGCATCCAGGAAAAGCGCCTCCAAATCCGTCCCCTGTCCTTCGACGTGCCAATTCCCCGCAGATTGATCCGTCGGCGGGAGGGCGACGGTCGGGCAGGCCGGGGTCTTGACCACGACCGGGAGCGGCGGGAAATGCACAGGCGTATCGTCCGCCGCTACGGTGCCGGCAAGCGCTTTCGCCGAATGGATTATCGGCGCTATGAAGGGGCGCACTCGTCCCTGAATGCTGGCACAGTCGCCCAACGCAAAAATGTTGGGGTCACTGCTCCGCAGGTAGGCATCCACCAATACGCCATTCGCGACTTCGAGTCCCGCCTGTACGGCAAGTGCCGTATCGGGCCTGCTACCGACCGCACTGAGGACGACATCCGCATCCACGGTACGCTCATCGCTGAGCTCTAACCGGGTTCCAACGGAAGCGCCATCCACAGACTTGGCCGTATTCCCCAGAAACCACTTCACTCCGAGCCCGGAAAGGGATTCCTCCAGTGCACGTCCGAGCGACTCGGGAAGCAAATGGGCCATGGGCCAATCGGCGAGATCGATAACCGAGACCTCGTAGCCAGCACTAGCAAGATCGTTTGCAAATTCGCAACCGATCAAACCGCCCCCGATAATGGCAATGCGTCGCTTACCTCGCAGAGCTCCCGCCAGCGCCGCATAGTCCTCGAGGTCGTTGACCGTCAATATGTCGGCGGCTCGCGCTCCTTCGATCATCGGCACGAAGGGCCGCGAACCGCAGGCAAGCACGAGCTTGGTGTATTCCAGGTGTTCGCTCCCTATGGACAGGCATCGGTTCGGCGCGTCAATCGCTGTCACTTCGGCATGCGTGAGCACCTCGGCATTGAGGCTGGATGCCAGATCGCATGCCGTCGCCGTGATCAGGTCATCGCGCAGCTTCCCGCTACCCAGGGATTTGGACAGGTTGGGCTTGTAATAAACCGAACCGTCGTCGTGGGTAACAAGACATAGCGGCACATCCGGGCACTTCCTGCGAAATTCTCTCGCAAAGCCAACGCCGGCCTGGCCGGTTCCAACGACAACCATTTGTTCCATTCTTTCTACCACGACACGACGCTCTAGACAGCCAACTCAAACATGTCGAAATCCGACTTTGGCGCCCCGCAGTCCGGACAGGTCCAATCTTCCGGGACATCCGCCCAGGCCGTTCCAGGCATCACTCCTTCCTCGGGCATGCCCATTGCCTCGTCATAGAGAAACCCGCAGACAATGCACTGCCATTTTTTACCCTGTGTACTCATCCTGTCTTACCTTCGCTTGTGACGCGCGCCGTTCTGTTACTAATTTCCCGACCCCGTTTCGGAGCATCGGCCGATTCTTCAGCCGATTCGCCCACCTGGGAAAAATCGACCTTGTCACGGACGGCACAATCGGGGCAGAACCAATCGTCCGGAATGGCATCCCAACTTGTCCCGGCCGGAAAACCCTCATCTGAATCACCTATTTTTTCATCATAGGTATAACCACACGCTGGGCACTGAAACCTACGCTTCATGTTTTTCCCTTAGCATTAACTATCTATCAAACTAACTTCTTTCGGTGGCCCGAATATCCATGACATGTATTTCTATACGAACACATGCCAGTCGAATTCACGGCTCCCGCATCCTGCATTCTATTTAGTCGGAAGAGGCGGGCGTCCGGGCACAATCCATTCATCTGATACATTTTAAAATTAGACAACGGCCACTACGCCCCTCTCTAAAGGAAGGTTTTGCGCAACGCGGTTTAGTCAATGTCGGTGGCATGCGAGTCACGGAGGCGTAACAAAGCCCGCGGCTCCCCAGGTCCGCTGGTACGCGGCGGATCACGGGCTGTGCCCTATCAACGCTTAACGCGGGTGCTTAAAGGGAGCCGATGCCGCAGGTATTCAACCCGGCTCGGGTATCATGCGCGGCTGGGGAAGGCCGAATACAAGACACGAGCCTCTCGCCGTGA
The DNA here is from genome assembly GCF_031846275.1 of Spectribacter hydrogenoxidans. Classification (NCBI taxonomy): domain Bacteria; kingdom Pseudomonadati; phylum Pseudomonadota; class Gammaproteobacteria; order Salinisphaerales; family Salinisphaeraceae; genus Spectribacter; species Spectribacter hydrogenoxidans. The sequence continues at coordinate 3,983 of NZ_JAVRIB010000032.1, read as the reverse complement.
GTGCCGATCCAAGAAACCGGAACAACCCCCGCCGGCTTGGCGGGGGTTGTTCCGGACATACTGCGTCAACGATTGGCCAGGTAGGATCCCAACACTGCGCCATTAGGACAAGACGCTAGCAACACCTTCGCTCCATGTTGCTGCTGCGCCTGCACGCAAGTGTCATGAATCGCGCAGTCACGACACTGATACAACTGACGCGAAAGTTCCTCAGCATCCGATTGCCGCACATGACGCATGAGTGGTACGCCCAGATTGGTAAGCAGCGAATGGAGGGGCTCCCTAGAGATTGCCCATTCCAGACGCCGCTTTCGCCAACGCACATCATGGTACATTCCAGAAATCATATAGACTATGCCGATAAGCAACATTGAATAGACAGCAAGGTCGAACAAACGAATATTAATTTCTTCCATCATAGGACTCCAGCTATTACCGCATCCTTATTCTGGCTAACAGCCGGAAGTCGATCCTTGATTTACATCAAGTAACTTCTATTAAGTCGCACGAAATATTAGGCCTTAATTTTATTTTATTAAAAAATGGTTTAATTTCTACACATGGGAGGAGAGACGGAGGCTCGAGTTTATTACGCCGAAATTATGTTCCGTCAGTCAGCTGTTCAATCACCGACATGAACCACCAGTTTACCAAGATGCTCATCGGCGCTCTGGAACATACCTTGTAAGGCCATGGGAGCATCTTCAAGGTCCGGAACGACATGTTCAACAATTTTTATATCGCCGTTTCGAATCCAGGTCGCCATCTCTCTCTGGAATACACCGAAATGGCTTTGGAAATAATCATTTCCTACCACGCCTTCGACACGAAGACGCTTGGTCATGACCTGGTTCAAAAAGAGCATTGTCCTATCGGGGCCGGTGGGTAGATCGGCGGCCGACCACATCGCAATAACACCCAGAACCGGCATCCGCGCATAAAGATTCAGCAAGGGCATAACCGCATCGAGATCATCTCCGCCGATCGTCTGCACGTACACATCGACCCCTTCGGGGCATGCATTTTTCAGCTGATCGGCAAAATCATCGTCCTTGTAGCATACGCATGCATCGTAGCCGAGTTCATCAACTGCAAAATCGCATTTTTTCTGTGACCCGGCTATGCCTACAGCCCTGGTACCTTGCAGCTTTGCCAATTGCCCGGCTATCTGACCTAATCCGCCCGTGGCCGCCCCGATGACGACAGTCTCGCCCGCGCGCGGCTTTGAAATTTCCATAATGCTGATATACGCCACCAAACCGGTTAGTCGGCTCAGGGCGCCAAGCGCATACGATGGGTGCTCCTGCTCTAACTGTGTCTTGAGCTTCAATATCCGACTGCCATTGGATATCGCGTAGTCTTGCCATCCCCAGAAGCCAACCACCAGCTCACCGGGCTCATACGCAGGATGATTCGATTGTTCCACGCGACCGACGGTTGCGCCGACCATCACATCCCCGATCGCCACAGGCTCCGCCTGCGGGCTGACGCGTTTCATCCGGCCATGCAAATATGGATCAAGCCCTAGCCAGAGAGTACGCACGAGAAACTCCTCCTCCCCGGGCTCGGGAATCGGTCCCCGTTCGAGCTTGAAGCAATTATGCGTCGGCATACGATACCGGGGACGCTCTACCAATATTATTTTTCTGTTCTCGCCCATTTAACTCCACCTCATTATTTGCAAATCAACTGCCCATCCAAGCCTGGGCACTAGTCCCCGCAAACCGTTCGGGCCCGGAGAGGAATCGATCTCAGCCCCTTACCCGACCTTCATCATGACGGTCTTGGTCTCCAGGTAGTGCTCGAAGACCTCCTCGCCGTTGTCGCGTCCCCAGCCCGATTCCTTGAATCCGCCGAACGGCAGGTTGACGTCCACGCTGATCTGGTCACAGTTCACCCAGATCGTGCCGGCCTGGATCCTGGCCGCGAGCCGGTGGGCGGCGGACAGGTCCCGCGTGTAGACGTGCGCGGCCAGACCGTAGTCGGTGTCGTTGGCCATGGCCGCGATGTCCTCGATGTCGTCGTAGGGGGTGGCGGTGAGCACCGGCCCGAACAGCTCCTTGCGATAGACGACGTTGTCGGGGTCCTCGGTCACCAGGATGGTGGGCTCGATGAAATAGCCCTCGCGCGACAGGCGCTCGCCGCCGCTGTACAGCGAGGCGCCGGACTTCAGACCGGCCTGCATGTCGGCCATGATGCCGTTGGCCTGGCCCTCGCTCACGATCGGCCCGAGCATCGTGTCCGGCTCCAGGCCCGGTCCGATCTTGAGCTTGGCCGCCTCCTCGGCGATGTCGGCCAGGGTGCGGTCCATGGTCTTGCGCGGCACGAACAGGCGCGAGCCCGCAAAGCAGATCTGGCCCGTGTTCACGAAGGACGCCTGCGTCGCCCCCGGAATGGCCACCTGCGGGTCGGCATCCGGCATGATGACCACGGGCGTCTTGTTGCCCAGCTCGAGCGTCACCCGTCGTAGATCCTGGCCGCAGCGCGCCGCGATCTTCTTGCCCACTGAGGTGGAGCCGGTGAAGGTGATCTTGGCCACACCCGGGTGCTCGACGATCGCCGCGCCGGTCGAGCCGTCGCCGAGCACGATGTTGACCGTGCCGGGCGCAAAGCCTGCTTCCTCGATCAGTTGCCCCAGCCGCAGGGTCGAGAACGGGGTCAGCTCCGCGGGCTTGAGCACCACCGTGCAGCCGGCGGCCAGCGCCGGCGCGAGCTTGAACATCGCCAGCAGCAGCGGATAGTTCCACGGCACGATGGCCCCCACCACACCCACGGGCTCGCGGCGCGTATAGGCGTGGAAGGCGGGTCCGTTCACCGCGGGCGTCACGGTCCGACCGCCGAGCTTCGACGGCCAGCCGGCGAAATAGCGCAGCAGGGCGATCGACGCCGGAACGTCCAGGGTGCTGGAGAACGCCAGCGGCTTGCCCTGGTCCAGCGACTCGATCCGGGCCAGCTCGTCCGCGTCGCGTTCCATCAGGTCGGCCAGGCGGTGCAGACACGCCTCGCGCTCCATCGGCGGCATGTCGCGCCACTCGGGATTGTCGAAGGCCTTTTGGGCGGCACTCACCGCACGATCCACGGCCGCCGGCGTGCTCCGCGGGATCTCCCCGATCTGGCGCCCGGTCGCGGGATCGAACACCGCGAGGCGCTCGGCGTCCCCGTCGTCGGTCCATTCGCCGCCGATATAGTTCAACGTGTCGGGCAAAGTGGGGCCCGACACCGTCTCCATCTGACTCGCCATGATGATCTCCTGCCTGTTGCGCTTGGCGCAGTGACCCGCGCCGGTGATCGGCCGTTGTCTCAACCCATGGTGAACGCGACCAGCTTGTTGCCGTCCGGGTCGCGGAAATACCCACCGTAGAAGCCCTGCATACGCTCGCCGGGGTCGCCTTCGTTGATGGCACCCAGCTCCAGGGCCTTGCCATGCAGCTTGCGCACGTTCTCCTCGGAGCCGGCGGCCAGGGCAACCATCTGCCCGTTGCCGGTACTCGCCGGCTTGCCGTCCCACGGCGTGCACACCGCCAGCATCGGCTGGCCGGGCGCCACCGCCCAGGCGATCAGGCGGTCCGTTTCGATGAAACGGCCGGCGCCGAGCTCGCCGAGCAACGCGTCATAAAAGGCCGCGGCCGCGGGCATGTCATTGGTCCCCAGCGTGACGTATCCGATCATTCGCGCTCTCCTCGCTTTGGTTCCCCGCATTGCGCGTACATGGGGCAGTGTCAAAAAAGGGCCCCGACCCTTTGCGAGCCGGGGCCCTGGTTCCTGGCACATCGGCAGCGACAGCCAACCGTCAGGCGGCGGCCTTCTTGCCGGCGTTCGACGTCTCCAACGGATGGTGGTACTTGGCGAACAGCTGCTCGCGCTTCTCCGGGGCGACATTGACCTTGTTCATGTCGTAGCCGTAGTGCTCGAGCACCTTCTTGTCCATCACCGTGCGCCACAACGGCGGCACCATCGCCAGCAACCACACGCCCGGATACCCA
>NZ_JAVRIB010000031.1:0-11362 GCF_031846275.1 Spectribacter hydrogenoxidans | reverse complement strand
TTTTTATGTGCTAGTTCAGGATCATCGAGTCGATTAACCGCCAGAGCAGGAACACCCCATATATCGCCACCAGCACCACCCCGATCACCGTGATCGGCCGCAGCCCACGCTGTTCGGGTGCCGGCTCCCCGCGGGCGCGCCGCAGCCGCATCTGGATCTGATACTTGATCATCCAGCCGCCCAGGGCCAGCAACACCAATAGCGCGAGCAGCTTGAACACGACGATCTCCCGGTCCGCGAACAACAGGGCAAAGCCGGCACATTACACGCCTCCACCAATCTGTCGCAGCAGCGCACAAAAATTGCGGAATTCTCATTGGGGCATGCAGCACTGCCACGACATACCGGCATCCCAGTACCGCCTTCCCCAGCTCACCTGTCGGACTCCAACGCACGGGTGAGGCCGCCGGTCGCAATCTTTGCCCTTGCTTGCCGCAAGTCGTTGTGAACGTCCGGCACCAGCGACGCACGGTGCCGGACACCCGGTCAGCGGCCCTACATATACCGCTGCCCATCGGAGGCCCGGGCCATACGTGTGTACCTCACCTCGGTCCACAAGCCGCCTGTTAAGCCGTGTAGGCGACGGTGACATTTCAACCCAGAGATACGAATTAACCGGTTCGTGTTCCGCAACCTTCCCGCACTCAGCCTGGAGGTGCATCTTGGCGTAACGACTTCGCCTCACACCCCGTTTCCCGCGGGCTACGTCACCCAGCCAGTGCACGGCCAGTCACCGCCGCTTCGGCTCTCGCTTTTCAGTCGCGAAAAGCGTGTTTCGGACTGTCTTCCTCTGGAGCAAATCGATTGACCTTATTCTTTGCTGGACAAAGCCTCGATCGACGTTATTAAACTCGGACAATCTTTATTCTTTGCAAACACTGAAGACTAACAATTAAGTCAGTCGGATCGTTAATCGATAACCTACTGATTTTCTTGGCAAAAATTATTTCGCACAATCAAGATAAAGTCTGTCGCATAAAACCACTTCCTAATCAATAGCTTACAATACTTGCCGGCGACATTCCCAATGGGATCAGTCCCGAAGCCCTCAAGCAGGCCTGGTCATGGGGTCACAAGTGTCTGCGGATCAGGGGAAGTGCGCCACTTCTAGACAGCGCTAATTTTCGGGGAATTCCCATGCGAAGAGGGCGTCATCTGGCGAGTTTTGTGGACCCGACGCTGCGTGGGTCAGCCTTCTGCGAAGGAGTGTCCTCGTCCCAAGTCCATATTGAAACATGCCTGAACGTCGCCGTAGCAGGCAGATGTCTGTCGGTTATGCATCCAGCAAGTTCTCGCGAGCGCGGAGCCCAAAGGTTTCCGTGCAGACGCATCGGCAGGTGCGGGATGGGCGTTGGGTCCCACCCGGTACGCGTGTGCACGATACGACCGTCCACCCGCCAGGTGATCCCTTCCGGCCGCCACTCGATTGCATAGTGATGGAAGTCCAGGGTTGCGTCGAAACCCAAATCGATGCGGCAAGGTGAGCCTCGATATCCGAACGCCATGGTCGATCCAGCATCGCCTGGATTGAAATACACATTGGCCAACATGCTCGTGGGATCATCGCCGATGAACTCGATATCGATCTCTTGACGCGGCGTATCCCTATGAAGGAAGAAGCCGGTTATCAAGCCTGGGGCGGCCGCAGCCTTGATCTCGGCTTCGAAACGTCCGTACGCAAACTGGGCCACCGAGGCGAAGGCGCCTGAGCGATATGGTCGGCCGTGAGTGGTGTCATTGGTAAGGGTCAGGCCAACGAATGTCTCGCCGTGTACGAGACCCTCTGTAGCGAAGGCCGCCATATTGCCCGGAAAGGTTTCGGTGAGGGTTCGAAACGCGGACGGAAAATCCCTCATCGAAGCCTGCAGAATGGAAGTTACGGCCGGGATCAAGAGTGGGCGGTCGGACAGCACGGGTTGCCAAGCAGATGCTGTTGGCAGAATCCAGGGTGACTCATCCAGAGGTGCCGCGGGACGTTGCAGCCCCCCGGGCACCATAGTTCCCCACGTTTCTGGACGGCCGACCCTGAAAACGCGATGGACTCGTGGTGGTCCAGAGGGAAAGGGCTGAGCGGGCTCCGGCAGATCGAGAAGCGCGCAAAGCGGTTTCCATCTTGCATCGTCACCGTCGTATGAGCGCAACACTACCGCCTGGGAAGATCGCTGAGAGATCGGTTGGCGTATCTCGCGAAGCGCACCCTCTTCGAATATGTACTTGGTGTCGAGTTTGGCAAAGACTTTATTGATTTCGCTCAAAGGTGTGGGTGGATCGACGATGGCGTCAAACGTCTCGAACATCTGCACAAGTTTGCGCGCATGAACGGGCGGGTCGTAGCCATCGAACACTCGCACACGCAGGCCAAGCATCGAAAGGGCCATTGCGAGATCGTCATGCGCGCCACCGCGAGTCCACCCTAGGATCGGCCCCGCATGTGTTTTATCCGCCGGGAGCGAAGCAGAACTCGCGTTGATGGTTCCGGCGCGCGCGAGAAAGGGAAGTATCGAATAGACGTTGTCCGAGCCAACGTCCTGTCGTTGCAGGACTGCTGGTGAAGCGAGCGCTAGGGCATTGAGCGCCTCAAAGCGAGAATTCATCCAGAGATCGACCGGTCCGTTCACGGGCATCGCCTTTAACAAGGTCTCGGCACCTTCACGCGACAGCACGTAGCCGGAGAGAAACCAAAGTCCACGCACCGGTCGGAATAGGTCATCTCCTAAGACGATACGTTCAGCTGTGCCATCTGCGTCCGAATAGGAAACGTAGAGGAGCCTAGGGCCGCCTGGTAAACCGCGGTGTCGAAGGGCAGCCCGCCATCCGCGGTCTATAGCCGTAGCGGCTCCACCTTTGAACCAGACATCATCCTCAAGCACAAGAACATATTTGTACGACCCGTTGGCGATCGCCTTCCATACTTCGATATGCGATCGCGCGACTGCCACTTCCTGGCGGGTCATTCTGACTGGTTCATCGGCGTCGAAGCAGGCGGCCAGCTTGCCGTCGGGTTGTACGTACAGTTGGTCGCCAACTCGATAGCAAGGATCGACGTCACTCGTCGCCGCCACGGCACAGCCGTCGCGTGCGTCGATGGCTGTCAATCGGTGGGCGATCGACGTCAGCGGCGTCCCATTGGCGGTTCTGAACCGGCTGAGTTCGCGACGCATCTGTCGCCATCGTCCCGGCTGCCGATCAAGATTAATCACAATAATGGCGCCGATCCGTTCGCCTCCGACGCCTAATGAGGATATCTGCCTCCTCGGAGAAAGAGCAGTTACCACGTGCCTGAAATAAAATGACAATTTGCGAATTACATTCGATGCATCCTGAATGTTCATTGCGCAAACCCGGCGGCAGCCACCACTGTTCAGGCGTCCATGTTCCGCCAGTTGCGGTCATCATTTCGGTAGGAGAGTTCCCAACGTGTTTCCGCGATGGCTTCCCAGTCTTTGAGAAGCGTGAAGTCCAGCGGTTCGTCGGCCACTAGGAGGTTACGTGCATGCGCGGCTAGTGCAGCTGTCAGATTTCCCGGACCCGTGGTTGACTGAATTTCCGGCCGAGGATTGTCGCTGAGCAGACGCTCCGTCGCGCGGCTGAGAGCACACATCAGGACGGGATGATGAGCGGGCGCCGCGATGGGGTCGTTGTTGACGTAGAAGATCCGATCGGCCGTCGGCAAATCCGGCCGCCAAATCTCTGACGCTGGCAGCATACTGCGGGAAGGGATGTCGTAGCAGAGCGGCTGCACCTTCAGACCGTTGCTCTGAAATAGGGGCAGGCAGTCATCCCCTAATAAGACGTCATCCGCATCGACGTAAATACCGCCTTCAGCGACTAGAAAGCACAACCTGAGATAATCGCTACGCATTGCGGGGTGGCGACACCGCGAGAAAGCCTTGAGTTCTCGCGGGCCGAATGTGTCCCTGATGTAGGCGACGGCGGACACGTCATCGAACATGCGAAACCCGAACCCGTGATTACGAAGGCGCTCCCAGCTGGCAAGGCATGCCTTGACGTCCGCGGGGAGGTCCGATGGATCGTGCCAGAACTGTACAAGGGTTCTAGGAGGCGCGGCGCCGGTTCGGAAGTGCTCCTCCCTGTTTGCAGTTGAGACGTGATCCAATTGGTGTAACGTCAGCGCGCGAATGAAATCGGAACGACTTGGCTCGTTCTCCTCAAAGCCGACAGGGTACGCAGACAGAGGCAGCATATCGGGGAGTCACTCCTGGGCGGATTGGTTCGTACAACTCGCCACCACGCTTCTAGTACGACCTTGTAGGATTAGGACGAACTCACCGGGCTGGCGGGCTTGCCTGATCGTTGACGGAATGCTTGGTAGTTTTTGGACCCCTTTCTCACGTAGACGCGGCCGTCAACCACAAAGCCGTCTAGGCCATGCTCGTGGGTATAGGCGTCTAGGTCCCTAATGTTGTTGATAAAGCCTCGCCCGTTGAAATTGAGTGAGGTGTTGCACAGCACGCCGTACCCCGTTCGCGCCTTGAATGCCCGCAGCAGGTTATTGAGCGGTAAATTGGTTTCTGCCGTAACCGTTTGTATGCGAGCAGTACCGTTCACGTGCGTGACAGCCGCCAGCGCATCTGTCTTAGCCCGGTACGTGAAGAGCATGTGGGGACTCGCATGTTCGCAGCCGAACCATTTTGCAGCATCATCGAGCAGGCAGACCGGCGCGATTGGTCGGAACTGTTCGCGTTGCTTGATCTCGTTCAGCCGCATTCGAGTACTTTCATGGAATGGCGCAGCGAGGATAGACCTATTGCCCAACGCGCGAGGACCGATCTCGTATCGACCGCTGACCCAACCCAATATCAGATCATGTGCGAGGAGATCGGCGATGGCTTCAGGCGCAAGATCATAAACGTCGTAGCGTGTCGCGTCGGCTTCGCCGTCCATTCGGAATGCTAGTCCTGAGTAGACGTCCCATTCAATCTTTGGATTACCAGTGAAGTAAAATTGGGCATCGATAGCCGTGCCGATCGCAGAGCCTGAATCATTCGCAACCGGCGGGACAAAAACTTCGGAAAAAAAACCTGTTTCCTTCCATTTGCTATTCCAATCGCAATTCAAACCGCAACCGCCGGCGATTACTAACGGACGACCACTTTGCAGGTTGTCTTGTGCGAACTCGTGGAAAATCTCGAATAAGGCATCGCTGAATATGCCGGCAAAGTTGCGAAACTCAGGGTCGCCTAGGCCCACATCCACGTGGGGCGCGGTTTCCAGATCCGGGTAGTCGCTGATCTTTTGGAAAGTACCGCTCAGCATGAAGTCGATCAGTGCTTTCTCAGCCTGAGTTGGGGTGCTTCGAGTCGAGAAAGACACCAGAGCCATCAACTTGCCCGCATCGGAGAACCGCGGGTATAGACTGGTCTTCGGGAATGTAGGGTCTGCTAGGCCGTAAAGCAGGCCATATCGGTTACCGGGCTGGTTCAGGACATCGGCGATTAGCGTAATATTTAACGCGGAATCGATTTCATAGAAAGCGCCGATCGCACCTTCCCAAACCAAAGCATAGAAGGGCGTGCCCTTCGGCAGCCCAGACATACCGAAAGCGCAGAGAATGTGCGATCGCTCATGTGAAGACGAAAAGAAATCTACTTGCTTCTTCAGGAAGCCGCATCGGTCGACGGCGATATCGTCAGGCGATATGCCGCGATAACCGGCGGTGCCTTTGGACCCATGCAGATACTCGTGGCGATCCAATGGCCACCATCCGCCCATGCAAATCACATCGGGTGCCTGGCCCATCTCGCCTATCGCCCTCAGCATGTCGGGGCTGGAGACCGGTGAGTAGCGATAGTTGGAGTCTTTCTCCGCCTCGAGCGAATACATGAGGCGTCCATCACGAAGATGCGCGACGGCGCCATCGTGCCCGGGATTGTAAGACAGAATATTCATGCGTGGATTATTCTTGGTCCGCTTTTTGAAATCAAAATAGAGGACCGATTTACGGGCACTTGTTTAGTGTCTCTCATGGTCGACCGCGCCATCGCATTTCAATTGAATCGAAACTACTATCCCGGAGGCTCGTCGGTTTGAGTCAGGCCACTTGCATCCTGACGCTCCTTAACATCCGGGTCACCCGCTGCTGCAAGCCCCACAAATAGCACTTGTGCTACTCATAGCTCGATACTCTCAATAACGGGGATATCCAGGATTCTCGGGGCGGTTTAATTCGGTCATACTGATCCCGCTTTGGGGACAAACTCAAAACGATCTTTGAGATAGTTGAGTTGGTTAAATTCCAGCAAACCTTCGTGCTGAAGACGCCCAACGACGATACCGGGATGAATGCCGAGACTCTGAGCGAAGTCTATTATCTCCGGTGCGCCAGACAGACGACTAAACTCTCCCTCGGCCTTCCGCGGAATCAAAAATTCACTAGCAAAACGATTAGCCTCTTCTTCCTGCTGATTTACCTCAGACTCTCGGTGTGGGTCGTCGAGAAAGATGGCTTTTTTTGCATGCATTAAAATATGTCCGGCCTCATGAAAAAAGGTAAACCACATACGGTCGTTCCACTTGCCATAGACCGAGAGCTGAATTAGCGCTTTATCGGAGGAAAGCCAGCGGGCTACGCCGCTGACATGCGCTCTGCGAATTGCCGGCACAAACACCAACGCAACGCCTGCTTGGGCACATAGCTCTATCAACTTCGGCTGCCAAGCGCTCGGCGGCTCGACAGTAAGTCCACGTATTGTTCTCAAAGCCTCCATGAACGCGGACCTGCTGTAGAACGCCGTCGCCTGCTGCGCAGCTGCGCGTTCGCCCATGCGCAACCAGCCCGCGATAGCCGCCTCGTCGCACTGCTCCTTCCGTGTGCGCCGATACTGGCCCTCCAAGGCATCGTATTGATCAACCCACTCCTGAGGACTTGCAACGCCAAAAAACCGCAGAAGATCCAGAACGACGTCCGGCTTACGATTATTTGACAAGCGCACATGAGGAATGGCGCCGGCCTTCATAAGCTCTTTTACGGGCAGCTCATTCAGCCAACCCACCCAGCACTTCGCCTTTTCACGTTCCTGCTGGCGCGCCAAAGTCTCTCGGTAGCGAGACTCCAAATTAAGCCAAAATCGCGCACTACTACCTAGAACTCGCTCCAGCTTGAGCGCCGTTTCCTCAGTGAGCGCCGCCTTACCCGCAATGAGTTGATTAATGAACTTGGCCGAAAACCCCGTACGGCGAGCGAGTGCCCGCTGAGACAAACCACGCTCATCAAGCACTTCCGCGATTGTATCGCCCGGTGGCGACAACCAGTCTGGTTCGAAACCAGCCAGACGAGGAGCACTTACATTAGTCATGGTAATCACCTATGAATGTGATGCGCACATCCGTTATACGTTGCCAATCGACAGTTCCGTCGGCGCCAGTCGGGACGTCCTCGTGGTCAGGCTCAAACACTAGGCGCCGACCGCCATCCAAATTCACTGAGAACTGGCCGTTGCGATCACCTTTTAAGGGATGTGGGTTGCCAACAGGCAAATCTCGAACAGTAGGCGCAGCGTCGATCTGGGCCAGGCGCCGCTTCAAGAGTTTCGCGCCTGCTTCCCCGATCCGCCTCTTGGCTTGGCGGTGCGAGTCGCAGCACACCTTAAGGTCTTTGTCAGCATAGCTGATATTCAAGCGGCGCTTATCTCTTAAAACAGTTTACCTTTACGGTAAACGATAATCAATATTTTGTCACGCGATGCGCGGCTATGATGAGTGAGTTACGGCGAGCTGCACGATCATTCTGGCCGAAAAACTCAGCCTGCCCGGCTGCAACAATCAAGTGAGCAGGGCATCCTTGAAGTCGTGCGACAGTGTCCAAGAAATCTTGGGAACTCCAACAGTGACCCCGTGTGTCGGGTAATTACTCAACTTGTACATGCGTCAAGACATCGTTCGCGAACGGCACATTGTTAAGAGTCATTTCTTCAATGGAAGTATTCCACCTCACTTCGGCAGCTACCTTCGGGCAGAATCTGTGAAGTTAGGGCGTTTACCGCATGTGATCTGGGAGCTCGTAAAGGAGCTCAAGCGCGCTGGGCCACCCAACGTCAGAGAATAACTGTAAGATTGAGACGAGCCTACTGCGTCGGTCAGGGTTCTCAAATATTGACTTATAATCGGCCATGTAGCGTTGAATGATGCGTATGATCGCATTGTTTCCGAGAGACTCGTACTGATAGCCTTCTTCCTTTCCAGGTCCGGTCAATATGGTGTGAATTGCATCAAAGACTTGCATTGGATTGCCTGGAATTAAAAATTCGTATAGCTCGACAAGGCGGTGGAAGGTCGCGGGTTCATGCGAATTGGCGATAAGCGATAGTATTTCGGAGTAATCCGTTAAGAAACGCCCCTTTGCACCAGAATCTGGAAGGCCTATATTGCCTTCTCTATCTTCCGCATGAGCACCGGACCCGAAATATAGCTGGGTTATGGCATGGTTGATGACCCGCTCTGCTGAGCCGTAGCGCTCCCATGCAAGTTCTCTATCTCGCTGCGGAGCATCCGATGTGATAACGCTGTAGGTCTCGCTCGAAACCCCAACTGCTTCCGAGAGAATGATTTTCAGGCCATCTTGAGCTCGCTCGCATACTGAGAGCGCTTTCGCAGATGCTTGTATCGCGTAGCGGTCGAAAAGGCGGTTGCGCAGTGATGAGATAAATGGGCTTAGCAGGTCGTGATAGCGCTCAGGGTCGACTGCCCATTCCCTTAGCCAGAAAGAAGCAAGCTTTCTGCCTTGCCCGACAAAAAGGTGCGCCGCCCAGCCAGCGAGAGCTTCTTGGACTAAGGTGGAACCTTCAATGCCGCTAGCGAAGTCGCCATCAAGGCGCCCCTTAACGAGGCTGAGTATCGTTTCACAACGATCTGGAGCCGAGTGGCTAAAGCGTCTCAGAGAGTCACTGAGGTATGACGCGACTACCTCTGACGCAGGCTCGTGGCTTGCGATACTTTCAGCCATCTCCCACATCCGGTCAGGCGCGGCCATGCAGATGACGTGAAGGTTACGGCTCGCTTGGAACCGGACTGCCGGGTCTGGATCAGCCAGGATTTGCTCTATCTGATCAACGATCGCCGGATGCACGGCCGCGAAATGTTGTGCGAGAGACACCCAAGCCTCGGCAGCATGTACACGTACAGCACAGTTGGTCCAGGCGACGTGTTTGTTGGGGGAGGTCCTTGGCTCCGGGAACTGGCTCGACGAGAGCCGCTCCAAGAGCGCGAGCATCTCATGGAGATCCGGCATTCCGTGCGAACCGGGCGTGTAATTTGGACTCGATACAAGGCGCTCAATTCCAGTGGCGATGTGTCCCCAGGCTAGGCGAGCAAGCTCTTTAGGTATGTCCTGAATCTCATCGATTTGCACGATCAATTCGGCAGCTCGATTCCATAGCGCTGCGAGATCGGGTGCCGGGCTATCTGAGGGGGTGCGCTCGATGAGGGCGCCAAGCGATTCTGACGCGTCTACAAGACCGCGTAGGGCGCCGGTTTCCAAGTTGACGCCGGCGCGCCGTAGTTCGTCGCGTAGAAAATCATCATGAGCGATTTCTCTCGTAGTGAAGTTGTGTATCGGGTCGTTCTCGATTAAGAGGCCCTCGGCGTCGAGCTGGCGGCGTAGCGCCCGCGTTTCTTCAAGCTCGAGCGTCTCTTCGCGCACCTCCGAGAGAATGCGACCGAGAACGTGCTTCCATCGGCGCAAGCCGTATTGGTCCCTGTAGCTCGTCTCGTCCAACGCCATAGTCTCAAAACGCTTCCGAGCCTCTTTTGACCTTGAAGGCCAAGCAGCTCTCACAAAGCGGACCGCATCGCGCAAAGTACCGGGGTTCTCGAGAAGACCCGGGTGTTCGAGCAACGGCCAGAGAAGATCCTCCACTTCGGCTATGCGCTCAGTACCCACGCCAAGAATTCGTGCCCAGACTGAGGCAGTGGCGTAGTCGCGAGAAGCCTCCGCTACGCTTTCCAAAAAGGTTTCGGAATCGCAGTTACGAAGGAAGAGGACGTATTGCTGCAGCAGGTCGTCATCGCGGGGGCGCCCATCTTCTTCAGCGTCATCCCAAGCATTGAGCTCGATTTCGTAGCCCCGTAGTTCAAGCTTCGTAGACCCGAGATCGATGCGCTCCGGTTCTAAACCGCCACCGTAGCCTTGGGTTGCGACTTTACCGATGAGCGCATCGATCAGGGCCCGAGTGCCATGGCCTGGGGCGATCTCAAGAACATTCCGCATAGCTCTACCGAGCTGCCATCGGCAATGCTCATAGTCTTGTCTCCGATTCGAGGATAGCGGCAGGATGCGACTGGGTTGTGCCCCGAGCCAAGAAGAGGCGTCGTCGGTTATGGTTTGTCCGAATAGGGCTGCATAGATTTCGACGGCGAACTCGGGGTCGGCCCGAGTAATCGGCACGATTTGCTCTGCAAGCCACGCCGCCTCACGATCAGCGTATTGCGAGAAGTGAGGATCACGCAGAATCCGCTGCAGCAGAGTGCGCGAGGCTGGCGGGTCCGAGGCGAAGCTCCTTCCGACAAATCGGATCGCATTTGGGATGGTCGCAGGTGGTCGCGGTGAGGCCGCCCACGCTTGCTCTAGCATGGCGCGTGACGCTTTTCCGAAGACTTCAAGCAGGGCGGACTCCTCAAGGTCACCGTGGTCGAACAGGGGGCGAAGCAAAACGCGCGCTGGCTCGAGCAATAGCCGTTCGCCGGAGTGGGCGAGCGTTTCCGCTAGCCGAGCTGAGGCGATAGCGCGCCCGAGGGTGATCGGATCTTTCGAATCCATATCCATCGATGCAAACATCGCGAAGCGACCCAGCAACTGCGTGAGCGCGAAATCGGTCGGCGATGTGGCGACCCGCTCCATCAGAGCGGCAACGTCGCGCTCATTGTCGATATACTCGACAACTACCCTCATGGCGACATTGCTCAATACTGGTTCGACGCGATTTGCAGAGTAGATGCCGGTGACAAGCTTCCATGTAGTCGGCCGTTCCACATTGTCGTTGCGCCACATGCGTTCAATCGTGAAACGCAGCGCTGGCGCGAGGAGGAGCGCCATCGAAGTGTCGCCGTCGAGCTGTTCCAGCAGGGTATCCGGATCGTGCCACGCGAGGTGGTAACGGCCAGCTATGTAGTCAAACAGCAAGTGATGAGGGAAGCTCACCAGATCGCGTGAATGGCCAGATTCGACCAGTATCCCAGTCTTAATAAGCTCGTCTAGTGTAGGGTTTTGGATATCGACTTTGCGGATAGATAGACGGCGGCGGCTCGCCATCTCTGCCACGACGGAACCTGCAGCCTGTTGCAACTGCGTTGAAATCAGCCGCTCATCCGCATAGGCATCGATAAGATCGGCTTGAGTTCGGATCCC
>NZ_JAVRIB010000030.1:0-12069 GCF_031846275.1 Spectribacter hydrogenoxidans | reverse complement strand
TCGCCGCCCGGCAATTGCTATGATTGCAGCGTTTCCGTGCTGACCAAGGGTTGCCACTTTGATTTGGAAGAACTGTCGATCGACGTTATAGCTATCTAATGCATGAGTGTGGCATCCAGCGCTACGAGCAACGAGGATGTCGCCCCAGCGTCTTCGCGCGGTAAATAGTCACCCGGACAGCCCGCGAAGGCATCCAGGTTAGCTTGAAGGAAGCAGGTATCCCCAATGCAGTGCATTCCCATGCCGCCGAACGAGCAGTCCGCCAATCACCACCTGTGCTGCGCGGAGTGAATGCTGGAGGCGGCCAAATCTACGACCCTGAACATAAGCCTACTAATGCACCTGTATCTCCATAAAGACGTGCAACCTCCCGTGGCGGAGCACGTATCGCGCGCACTTGCAACTGATTTACCACCTAATGAAGGCTAGACGCGTCGTCAGTAGCGGCTATACGCAGTCACTTGCAAAACTGTTGTCGGGGAGCGTGATTAGTCAGGGCATTGCGTTGGCGGCAATGGTCGTGATCACCCGGTACTATTCAGCCGTCGAACTTGGCCTGTTCGCGGTTTCGGTATCGGCTTCAACTGTCCTCTCGGTACTCGCAACTGGCAGGTACGAGTTTGCCGTCATGAACCCGAAGGACGAACGCGAAGCCGCGATTGTCATCGGAGCGGCCGCTGGGCTCGGGCTTGGATTCGGGGCGATTACTGCCATGGTTGCGCTCGTTGGTAGTGACATACTGCGCATGCTCGACCCAAGGGCACCCGCACTGGCTTTGGGCATCGCTGCTCTCACGGTAGTGCAGTCGATGTTTAGCGTCGCTACGAAGTGGGCCAATCGCAGCAGTGCTTACGGGGCGATCACGGGTTCATTGGTCGCGATTTCGCTAGTGGCAAACGGTGGGCCCCTATTAATTCCAGCGATGTCTATCGAACCGTCGGAGCATCATCTGATCTTTTTCTTTGGTGCGGCGAAAATTGCCGGTGTCCTACTGATTCTATCTTTTACCGGGCGCGCGCTCTCGGACGCGCTGAGGACCGCCTCTGTTGTGGAATTCTTCGGTGCGCTGCGGCGCCATTGGAAATTTCCCGCGTTTACACTTCCGCACGGCTTGACGAGCAAGCTATCGCCCGAGATCCCGATATTTTTCTTGGCAGCCTTCTCCGGACCGGCGTTGGCCGGCTTCTTTTCGGTTGCTCGGCGGGCAATGAACCAGCCTATGCATCTACTCGCTACTAATGTCGGGCACGTTTTCCATCGCCGGCTCGTAGGAAGAACTGGCGGCGGTTCGTTGTCGCGCGAGATGTACGTCATCTTCGCGATGATGGCTGTGATAATGGTCCCGGTTTCGGGCGTAGTACTGGTCTGGGGGCCGCAGCTTTTCGCCTGGATATTTGGTTCAGACTTCGGTACGTCCGGTGTCATCGCGCAGATCCTGCTACCGGCACTGATCTTCCGGATGATGGCAGCGCCCGTGGCCTATGTATTCATGGTCTTTGGGGAGCAGTGGAAGATGCTGATTCTCCAACTTTCCCACATGGCACTTGTCATGGCGTCGTTCTGGGTTGGTCATCTGGCGGGCAACGTGTGGGTGGCTTTCTGGCTCTACTCAGGCAGTTCCTCTCTTATTTATTTGGCAACAGTACTGCTGGCGCAGAAAATTGCATCCGGGAGCGCCCTAGATTACAGGAGAGATATATATGCGGAAGCTGGTTGAGCTGTGGAGTCGAACACCCGGTCTAGTAAGATCCATTGTGGGGCTCCTGTATCGCGGATTAGCCCCGATGCTGAATCCGAGTGGGAAGCTTGTTGGGCTTGAGGATGTAAATTTCCGTGTTGGGGTCGCTACTCTGGGAGCCTATCGCAGGGCGATTGAGTTCAAGTATCGCGAAGGGCGGTTTACGACCGAGTTTCTTAAGGAAGCGCGCACGGCGCGCGTTGTCTATGATGTTGGGGCGCACGTTGGCTTCTACGCGTTACTTGCGGCCAAGGCGAACTCAGACGCCAGCGTCATCGCGTTTGAACCGCAACACGCTAACTTTCTGGAACTCGAGAAAAATATCGAACGCAACGATGTCAAGGGCGTAATCGGATTTCCATACGGCGTTAGTGACAAAGCACGTACAGCGCAGCTAGCAGTTGCCGTGTCGGGCAACTGTGCCGGTGGGGGTACGCATCATGTTTCCGCTAGTGGATCCGGCGAACAAATTCGCACCGTTGTGCTTGACGAATTTGTTCGCGAGTGGAATTTGCCGTCCCCGTCAATGGTCTTGATCGACATAGAAGGCCATGAATTGGCTGCATTGCGAGGAATGGAGCGTACTCTACGCGAACATCAGCCCTCCCTGTACATCGAAGTACATCGCAGGCAGTTACAAGAGCGTGGCGAGTCCCACGAACAATTAGATGAGTTCCTCAATCAATTTGGTTACGTGGCCGAGATACTTCGCAATCCCTCTGGGCAACGGGGAACGCACACCCAGCTGCATGTCCGATATCGCGCCACAAAGCAGGTAAGTGCATGACGGGGAGAGCAGAGGGTGCCACCGAACCTCTGGTAACGGTCATCATTCCAACACACAATCGACGCGAGCTTCTTGAACGCGCAGTAGGGTCAGTGAGGAGGCAGACACACCGGGCAATGGAAATTATCGTTGCCGACGATGCTTCGAGCGACGGGACCGCCGATGCGGTTCGAGAATGGATCGCAGAGGACACGAGAATCCGGTACGTGCGTCGCGAAGAGAACATCGGCGCCGCTACGATCCGCAACGTCGCGCTGGCCGTCGCGACTGGCCGCTACGTCTGTTTCCTCGACGATGACGACGAGTGGCTGCCTGAAAAGGTGGCTACGCAGATTCCACTCGCAGATCGATACTCAATCGTCGGATGCCGCTCTCGTCGCGTCGATGGATTTGAGGTGCTCGGAGTCGCGACAGCGCGACGCCGGGAGCGGCAAGGGTCGGGGCGATTGATCGAAGTTGGGCTGGACGACATTTTTTTCAATAATGGGAGACTCAGCCCTTCATGCATCATGGTCACCACCGAACGACTAAGGCAGGTCGGCGGTTTTGATGAAAATCTCGTTTCGTCACAGGGCCGAGACTTGTTCGTGCGGCTGGTCGAGGCTTTCGGACCGGCCGTTCTACTGGATAGTTACCTTGCAGCACACCACCAGCGGCACGGACTGGTGAGAATAACTACGACACGTAAGAATCTCGTAGGTGGCTGGGCCGAACTGGATAAGCATTGGCACTTGATGTCGCCATCTTTGCGAGCGTGGCGAACTTTCGTGCTCTGTCTGAAAGAGGCGGATCTGGCGCCTACCTATCCCGCACAAATGGGTTGGATCGCTCGCTCGCTCTTGTATGTTCGACCTCGCAGGCTGGGCAGCTACATTAAAACCTTCGCAAGAAAAGTCTTTGTGCGTTAAGGAAGGCTGGCGTGAGTTGCATCCCGAACCTTTTTGTCATCGGCGCACCGAAGTGTGGGACCACTGCGCTAGTCGAGGCGCTGTCTCGGCACCCGGAGATCTATGTCCCGAAGAAAGAGATTCGCTACTTCGATGCGCGCACGTTCTACGACTTTCCGGAAGACGCACAAGTCCGCACGCTCGACCAGTATCTCCGTTACTTCGATTCGAACTCAGCAGCGAGATCCAGATACCGCGTTGATGGCAGCGTCTTTAATATGTATGCGGCGAGTTCGCTGCAAGATATTCTCGCCTTAAATGCGAATGCGAAATTCGTCTTAACGCTCAGAGATCCTCTGGACGCGGCGAAGTCGATGCATATGCAACGTCTAAAGTATCACGATCTACGTATGCGTGAGGTTTCCGAGTCCTTTGCGGACTGCTGGAAGCTTCTGGATGAACGGCGTGTCGGTCGCGGATTTCCACCGGGATGCCGAAATCGATTCCTTTTCCGTTACGACCTTCTGTATGACTATGGTCTGTATCTTCCGCATATCGAACAGCTTGTCCCCGCTCGCAATCTCGCCCTGATCGATTACGCAGACCTCGTTCGTCGACCCGGAGAGACACTAGAGGCGCTCTGGCGGTTCCTTGGGGTCGAGCGGCATCCGATTTCGATGTCCCGCGAAAATAACTCTTACGTCGTAGAGCCGAATTTCTTGTCGAAGTTAAGTGAACGGTTCGTTCGTCGCTCGGCGCCGCTTCGCCACGCACTGGCTGCAGCGGGGTTGCCGATCAATCGAATTGGCCGAGCTATGATCTCGAAAAGATCGGCACCGCCTGCCCAGTCGCGCGCCTCTGACGTCGACGCCATAGCCAGCGCTGAGTTTTCTGGTTCGGCAGCTGCTATGGCAGACACGCTCTCGAAGTATTCCGTCATGAAGTGGGCGACGTGAGTACGTTGCCGCGCATCGAATGGTTTAGACGTTTACTTACGCACCGTTTCGCTGCGGACTTTGCTGTAGAGCGTACGGCGAACACTTGGGAGATTCGCGTCGAGGACAGACCTAGCGCGATAAGAATGCCGGTCCTGAGTTCTGCGTACCCAATCGGATCGTCTAATGTGAGATGCCAATGGTTTGACGTGAACCAAATCGGTGTCGATTTCCCGTTCGACACACCAATCCCGGCCCCCGGTGCACCGGCAGTCTCAGGTGAGCTTGTTTCTGTCGATCGCGACGGCGCGGTTCTCCACTTTGATCTGCTGACAATGACGTGGTGGATCCTCTCTCGAGCCGAAGAAGTCTCGAGGGACGAGGTCGATAAGCACGGCCGTTTCCCAGCGAAAGCGTCCCATGCTTGGCAGCACGGATATCTAGACCGGCCGATTGTTGACGAATGGCTACAGGTGTTCCGTGCTGCGGCGCAACGCGTTTGGCCGGACCTCGCACTCTGCTCTCACCCCTATCGAGTGGCGCAGGGCCATGATGTCGATCGTCCGAGTCGCTATGCGTTCGTCGGTCTGGGGGCTGCATGCCGACGTGTCGCCGGTGATCTCATTCATCGTCGCTGGGAGAGTGCGCTCGCTGCGCCGCTTTCCTGGGCCTCGCGTGCGCATCTGCATTCCTGCGATCCCTACAACACATTCGACCTGCTGATGGATCGGGCAGATGCGGGTGGCTGGAAGGCTAGGTTCTTCTTCCTGGCGGGAGTAACTAGTCCTCAGTTTGACGGTGACTACTCGCTTGAGGACTCAGCTATCGTCGCACTCGTTTCGTCAATCCGCGAGCGTGGGCACGACGTAGGTATCCATCCAAGCTACGGTACCTTCGACAGTGTCGAGAAGTTGGCTGCCGAAGTTGATCGGTTTCGGCACACCTTTGATGTCGACGAGATTCACTCTCGCATGCATTACTTGCGTTGGCGACATCCGGACACGCTTCGAAATCTCTCTGCGGCTGGAGTGACGCACGATTACACGCTCGGCTACGCGGAAGCGCCAGGGTTCAGGTGTGGTACGTGTTTCGAGTACGAGGCTTACGATCCGGTTGACGATACGTCGGTGCCGATCCAACTGACACCGCTCGTCGCCATGGACGTATCGCTTCTATCCGACCAATACTACGAAGGTGCCGCAGAGAGGCGCATTCAAATGCTCCGCCAGCTAGTGGATGCGTGCCGACGTGTCAACGGCTGCTTCTCATTCTTGTGGCACAACTCCGAACTGGACAGCGGCACAAAACGCCGGCTCCTTCTGGAGTTGGCGGACTATTCTCGGCCCTGAGGATTCATGATGACCGCCCGAGATTTCGGCCTCCTGCCGCGCGATGTTTTGCTTGCGTTCTTTCTCTTTTCGGGGTTCCTGAAGGCCGCTCAGTTGTTGTCGGGACCCGGCGACCTCACTGTCGTCGGTTTCGTAATAGTCGCGGCGCTTGTCGCGTTCGGGCTTGTCGTTCGACCGATCTATCTGAGTCGGTCTAGCCGACATTTCATCACCGGATTCGCCGTTTTTTCAATCGTCGCTCTGTTGGGCTATCTGGTTGGCGAAGGCGGCGATGATGCGCGGAAGAAGTTCCTGCAGTTAGTCTTTGTCGGCGGTCTCGGCGTGTTCGCCGCACCAGTGCTAATCACCAGCACTTCGCGCCTGCGCGGCTTCTTCCTTCTTACAATCTCGCTAGGGGTATTGTGCGGCGCGGTGGTCCTGCTAGGAAATGACCCGGACGTGAAACGCGACGTCCTCGGCGGTGGCGAGGGAAGCTACCAATGGTTGTCACGGATGTCATGTTACGCGGCGACCACCGCGCTCGGATTAGCTTTTGCGTCCGGTTCCAAGATGGGTCGATTAGTGCTGCTTACGTGCGCCGCAGTGTCCGGCGTATCCCTGTTCACCGGTGGCGCTCGGCAGGCACTCGTCGCAATCACGGTTGTTATTGCTTATCTTGGCTTTATGTCACCGGCTACGGTCCGGAGTAAGCGCTCTGGTCAACGTTGGCGCGTATTCCTGTTGATAGGGTTCGTGGCAGTAGCCGTGGCTTTCCTCTTAGGGCGTTTTGATCTGTTGGAATCGAGTGGCGTCAACCGATTTGTCGATTTCTCAACGCAGGTCGCAACTTTCAATATCGGACAGCTAGCGGAATTGAGCGACCGCCCCGAGATTTACGCAGACGCAGCACGCATTTTCGCAGAACATCCAGTTATTGGTTCGGGCTGGGGGGCATTTCAGTTTCATGCTGAGACCACGCAGTATCGGCATGCTCACAACGTGTTCTTGGAACTACTCAGCGAGCTCGGACTAGTCGGGTTGGTCGCATTTCTTGCTATGCTCGTCCCAGTTGTACGTATCGTCGCAAGCCGGACCCGCATTCGCTCCGCGGGCCCGCTGGCCACGACCTGTGCCGCGCTGGTGTTGGCCCAACTCACAATGATGCAGTTCTCCGGCGACTTGGGCACCAACCGCTTATTCTTTTTCTTTTGCATGCTTTTGCTTGTTGCCATGCGCGTCGAGAAGCAGGAACCGACATCGCGTCGTAAGCGATATGCGCTAGGCAGTGAGTCGATGTAATGAAAGTTGTTCATATGACGACGGTTCATCAACGGACCGACACGCGCATTTTGATCAAACAGTGCAAGACACTTGCGAAAGCCAGTGACATGAGCATTTCACTGTTCGTACAGGATGGACGGGAGGATTGCGTTACTCATCACGTGCGGACTGTGGGTGTCGGAAAAGTCTCGGGCGGACGTCTGCGTCGCGCTACGCAGGGCGCATGGCGCATGTATCGCGCCGTACGGAAAGCGAAGCCAACCTTGGCCCATTTTCACGATCCCGAATTGATACCAGTGGGCGTGGCATTGAAGCTTTCCCGCATCAAAGTGATCTACGACGTGCATGAAGACCTGCGGCGCCAAATCCGCACCAAACACTGGATCCCCAAGTGGGTGCGCCCGATTGTTGCGCGGGGTGCGGCATGCATAGAGTGGGTTGCAGGCAGAGCTTTCGATGCCATCGTGCCCGCAACGCCGAAGATTGCGGGCCATTTTCCGGCAGCGAAAACGATAGTGGTTCAGAACTTCCCGCTGCTGGACGAGTTGGTAGTGCCGGAAGCCATGGCTTATGCCCAGCGTCCGAAGGCCTTTGCGTACGTAGGGGGTATCTCAGAAGAGCGGGGAATCTTTCAGATTTTGGAAGCAGTAGCGTTGGTTAACGGACGGGGCGGTGCAAGGTTGGAGTTGGCAGGGGCGTTCATTCCTGACTCCTTAAAGACGCGCGCGGCAGCATCGGATGGGTGGAGTGCAACGCATTTCCATGGTTGGACATCTCGGAAAGAGCTGTCAGGTATTCTGGCGAATGTTCGGGCGGGCTTGGTAGTTCTGCACCCCAATGGTCGATATGAAGACGCTTATCCAGTCAAAATGTTCGAGTACATGGCGGCCGGGTTGCCGGTAATTGCGTCGGATTTTCCGCTTTGGCGGCAGATCATCGAGGACTCGCGTTGCGGGTTGCTTGTAGATCCGCTGGATCCGAAGGCTGTTGCCGATGCCATGCAGTGGATTTTGGAGCACCCTGAGGAAGCCGAGAAGATGGGTCAGCGCGGCCGCATGGCGGTGGTCGAGAAATACAATTGGGAGACGGAAGCGAAGAAGCTCATCGCGCTGTATGAACGCCTACTTCCCAGCACTACCGTTTCGGCCTGAGACGATCAACCGCCATGAAGATTTCCACGGTCATTGGCGCTCGTCCGCAGTTCGTCAAAGCCAGCGTCGTCTCCCACGCCATCACGCACACCGAGGGTCTGTGCGAATCCGTGATTCACACCGGTCAGCACTTCGACGCCAACATATCGGACGTGATTCTTTGCTGAGCTGGGCATGGCGCCGCCGGCAGTGTCGCTTAACATTCACAGCGGCACGCACGGCGCGATGACCGGCCGGATGCTGGGGGCGGTGGAGCAGGTCATGCTGGATGAGCGACTAGACGCCGTGCTCATCTACGGCGACACAAACTCCACGCTCGCTGGTGCGCTGGCGGCGGCCAAGTTGCACATTCCCGTTGCGCACGTGGAAGCTGGGCTTCGCAGCCATAACCGGCGCACGCCGGAGGAAGTCAATCGCATCCTCGCCGACCGCATTTCGCACTGGCTGTTCACGCCCACGCAGTTGGCCACGGATAACCTGCTGGCAGAGGACGCGTCGGCGGAGCAAATCCATCAGGTGAGAGACGTGATGTATGACGTTGCCCTGCACCATGGCGCTCACGCCAAGCAGCGCAGCCATGTGTTGGAGACGGTGGGGCTGGGACGTGGCGCGTATGGGCTAGTCACTATCCACCGTGCCGAAAACGCCGATGCGCCCGAGCGCCTGGCCAACATCGTCGACGGGCTGTGCATGGTGGCCGAGGGGCTAGATTTCGTCTGGCCCGTACATCAGCGTACCTTGCTCGCCCTGGAAAAGGCGGGGCCGCTGAAGACGTTGCAAGAGCGGCTGACGCTAATCGACCCGGTTGGGTACCTCGACATGGTCGCGCTGGAACAGGACGCGGCGGTTATCGTGACCGACTCCGGCGGCGTGCAGAAGGAGGCCTACTTCCACGGCGTGCCGTGCGTGACGGTGCGCGACGAGACCGAGTGGGTGGAGTTGGTGGACGCAGGCTGGAATCGGTTGGCTCCGCCGCACGATGCTCAGTCGGTTGCGGATGCGATCGCATCGGCGCGTGGTGTCTGGGGGTGGCCGGTTGCGCCGTATGGCGACGGTAAATCTGCGTCGCGCTTAAGGGATAGGCTCGTTCAGGGGGCAATCCAGTGAGGCATCTTTGGGTACTCAACCACTACGGGCAGATTCCCGGCAGTGCAGGCGGAAGCCGACACTATAGCCTTGCGAAGCATTTGGTTCGCCACGGTTGGGAAACAACCGTCATAGCAGCAAGCACGGACCATAAGAGTGGGCGCCAACGCAATCAGGAGACCGGCAAGCGTGCAATAGAAGAGTACGACGGCTTTCGCTTCGTTTGGGTGCGGACGCCCGATTACAGAGGAAACGGCCTTGGTCGCATACGCAACATGCTGTCCTATACATGGCGTGCATTAGCCCCGGGCACAACGCGTGATCTCCCGAAGCCCGATGCGGTAATCGGCTCCAGCGTGCATCCGCTGGCGGCGTGGGCGGGTGCTCGCCTTGCTGAACGCCATGGTGTTCCTTTCCTGTTTGAAGTCCGTGATTTGTGGCCGCAAACGCTCATTGACATGGGTAGGATCTCCGCCAATGGAGTCGTTGCGCGCGCCCTTGGAAAGTTGGAGCTATCCCTATACGAGAAAGCTGACCGTATTCTGGTGCTTCTTCCGCATGCGGATCGCTACATCGCACCGTTGGGCATTCCGGAGAAAAAGATTGAGTGGCTTCCCAATGGCGTTGAGCTTGAAGGCTATCCGAAACCGCAGCCACCATCCGAAGATGGCAGGTTCACCCTGATGTATTTCGGTGCGCACGGGCAGGCTAATGGTCTGGATAATATCCTGCGGGCCATGGCCTTGGTGGAGCAGCGAGCGGATATGCAGCATGTTCGCCTGCGTATGATTGGTGATGGGCCCCTGAAGTTGGCGTTGCACGAGCTTGCGCATGAACTCGGGTTGCGGAGAGTGCACTTTGAAGAGGCGGTTCCAAAGGCCGAAATACCTCGCTTGGCGAGTGAAGCTGACGCATTTATCGTTAATCTTATTAGTGTTCCAACCCTCTATTGTTACGGTATAAGCCTGAATAAGATTTTTGATTATATGGCGGCGAGCCGGCCTATCATTTTTGGAGGCACGTCATCTAATAATCCTATTGAAGATAGCGGTGCAGGCATCAGCGTCCCTCCTGCGGACCCTCGCGCCTTGGCTAACGCGATCGTGAAAATTGTGAATATGGGGGCTGAAGAAAGAAAGCCTATGGGCGCTGCGGGGCGGGCGTACGTCACCAAGAATCACGCGTTCAAGTCGCTTGCCGAGAAGCTGGCGAGAATCCTGGATGAGGTTGTTGCTTCACCGGATTCATCTGCTGCGTCGCGCAGAGCTTCGAGTGCGGCGGCGTCCGGGAAACGCAACGAGCTGCCAATCCTCTGATGCTGCCGCGACCAGGAATCGACCATGGTTAGGCCGGGCAATGTTGGGACTTGTCTCAGCAGCGGTTCGCGACTAGCCAAACGCGCAATGGATGTTCTGGGTGCGTTCATCGCATTGATTTTGCTATCGCCGGTCATTTTGATGATCGCGATTGGCCTGCTTGCTCGGCATGGCCGGCCAATGCTTTTCGCGCAGATCCGTCCCGGGCTCCACGGACAGCCGTTCCGGATGCTTAAATTTCGCACCATGAACGATGAGCGTGGCGCGGACGGCGAGTTGCTTCCAGACGCCGATCGGTTGACGCGATTCGGGGCCTTTCTGCGATCCACGAGTCTCGACGAACTGCCGGAGCTGTGGAATGTGCTGCGGGGCGACATGAGCCTGGTGGGGCCCCGGCCGTTGCTGATGGAGTACCTGCCGCTGTACACGCCCGAGCAGGCGCGCCGGCACGAAGTCCGACCGGGCATCACCGGCTGGGCGCAGGTTAACGGGCGCAATGCGTTGAGCTGGGAAGAGAAGTTCGCGCTGGATGTTTGGTACGTGGACAACCAGAGCTTCTGGCTGGACCTTAAGATTCTGTGGCTGACGCTGTGGCGCGTGCTCAAGCGCGACGGGATCAGTGCGGAGGGAGAAGCGACGATGCCGCGCTTCACCGGCAGCGATTCAGGGGGTTCCCTCTGATGGACAAGCCGCTTTACGCGGTTTATGGGGCCGCGGGATGCGGTCGGGGCGTCATGCCTCTAGCGAGGGCGATGCTTGAGGAGGCCGGTCTTTCGGCTGAGCGGTTGGTGTTTGTGGACGACGGTTTTACCCAATCGACTGCCAATGGGCACCGAGTGCTGGATTTCGACGCATTTCTCTCCGAGCCGGCGGGTGAACGCTTTGCTGTGCTGGCGATTGCCGATGGAGCCGTGCGGGAGCGTTTGGCGGCGCGGCTTGCGCAGGCGGGCGTGGGGGCCTGGACGGTGCGGGCCGCGCAGTGCATGGTGATGGATGATGTTGCGATAGGCGACGGCGCGATTCTGTCGCCCTTCGTGACACTCACATCGAATATCCGCATCGGCCGCCATTTCCACGCGAACCTGTACAGCTATATGGAGCACGACTGCGTGATTGGCGACTTCGTCACCTTCGCCCCGGCGGTGCGCTGCAACGGCAACGTCGTGGTAGAGGATCACGCCTACATCGGTACCGGGGCTATCCTGCGCCAGGGCAAGCCCGGCGCGCCGTTGGTCATCGGCCGCGGTGCGGTGGTTGGGATGGGGGCGGTAGTGACGAAGTCCGTGCCGCCTGGGGCAACGGTTGTTGGGAACCCCGCGCGGGTGATGGAACGGTAGTTGCCGGTGTTCAGTCGGAAGGCGCAGGCGATGCTCAGCATTGCGAGGCCGCGCATCAGCTGCTTCCTGCGATCGACGGGCGCGAGGTCATCCTGGCGGCCCAGGTGCTTGGGGAACTGTATCGGGTGCCGGATGGCAAGTTGGGCTGGAAGGGTAATCCCCCCGAAAATCAGCGCTGTTTAGAAGTGGAATTTTCTCGTAATCTGACCCGAGGAGGTTCCCT
>NZ_JAVRIB010000003.1:0-281808 GCF_031846275.1 Spectribacter hydrogenoxidans | reverse complement strand
TTTTTGTTTGGATTGATGGAGTCATTCGAACCCCCACCAACAAACAAGGAGTTCGATCACGATCGCCGCAGGCGATCGGGACGCGAGCGAAGCGAGCCCGAAGGGCAGTGCACGCCAGTGCACTGCAATCCCTCTCCTCCAGCCAAACAAAAGACCCGCCCGCAAGGCGGGTTTTCTGTTTGATCAGGAGGGTAATTCGAAGCCCCAGAAACGGAGAAAGGACTCGACGTCTCCCGGCAGGCCGGTCACAAAAAAGCCGTGACAACCCGATCGGGCTGTCCCGGCCTTCGTGTCTCGCCTCAGCGTCGCCTTAAGCGATCAATCCTCGCGTTCGCTGCGCAACACCTCGGCGTTCTGCAGGTCGACTTCCAGCTCGACCCGGACGCCATTGGCATCCGTTGCGGTCACGTCGTAATGGTTGTGCTCGCGGTCGATATCCTCGAACGCGCTGTAACCCTCGGCTTCCAGACTCTGGAGCACTTCGATCATGCTCATGTCGTTGCTGGGAGCCGTGTTCTGCGCCATGGCCATCCCGGCGATGGCGAACAGGCTGGCGGCGGAGAGAGCATCGATTAATCGCATCGTCATTACCTCTATCTGGGTGAAGAGCAGCTATCCTGACGCGGTGCGATTGAACCAATGATGAACCGGCTGTTAATCCGCTGTTAATCGCCGCAGGTGCTATAAAGCGCCCATGACGCGATTGATTCTTTCATTGATGTGCGTGTTGCTTGCCGGCATGCCGGCGGTTGCCGACGACCAGCGCGAAGCCCGTGCGGCGCTCGAAGCGGGCAAAATTCGTCCCCTCACCGAGCTACTGGTACGCGTGGAGACGGATTGTCGCGGCGACATGGTGGAGGTGGAACTGGACGAAGATGACAACCGCTGGTCCTACGAGATCACGTTGGTGGGGCCGCATGGTGACGTCGCCGAGCTGGAATACGACGCCAGCAGCCTGGCCTTGCTCGAAGCCGAGGGACGGGACCTGGCAGCGCTGAAATGCGTCCCGCCCGGCACGCCCGACTAGGTTCTATGCGGATTCTGGTGGTCGAGGACGAGGCGCGCCTGCGTGACCAGTTGCAGGCCGCGCTGGAGGAGGCGGGTTACGCCGTGGATACGGTGGCTGACGGCGAACTGGCGCATTTCGTTGGCAGTACCGAGGCCTGCGATGCGGTGGTGCTCGACCTTGGTTTGCCGCAGCTGGATGGCTTGAGCGTGTTGCGCCGCTGGCGGGCCGAGGAGGTCGCCATGCCGGTGCTGATTCTCACCGCCCGCGATGCCTGGCATGAAAAGGTGGCGGGGATGGACGCCGGCGCCGACGATTATCTGGCCAAGCCGTTCCGGATGGAGGAACTGCTGGCGCGGCTGCGGGCGCTTCTTCGCCGCGCCAGCGGCGCGGCCAGCGCCGTGCTCGAGATTAGCGGTGTGAGTCTGGATACACGAACCGCGCGGGTCAGCCTTGACGGCGCCCCGGTCAAACTGACCGGTCATGAATACCGCGTGCTGTCCTATTTGATGCATCACGCGGGCGCAGTGGTTTCGCGCACCGAGCTGATCGAGCATATCTACGCGCAGGATTACGATCGCGACTCCAATACGGTGGAAGTGTTCATCCGCCGGCTCCGCACCAAGCTCGGTGACGCATTCATTGTCACCGAGCGGGGCCTCGGATACCGCGTCGGCGAGCCGTGCGCCTGACCCCCCGATCGCTCCAGGGAAGGCTTCTGCTCGGGGCCGCCATCTGGGGTCTGCTGGCGCTGGTGCTGACCGAACTGCTGTTGCTCTACACCGCTCGTGATCAGATGGAAGCGCAGCTACGTCAGCGTCTGAGTGCCGATCTCGATCAGCTGCTTGCGGCGTCGGCGGCGCAGCCCGGCGGGCGTCTCGCGATCGAGCGGGAGCTCAGTGACCCGCTTTACCAGCGGGTGTTTTCCGGCCACTACTGGCAGGTGGCGCGCGATGACGGGGTGGTCGCCCGGTCCCGGTCATTGTGGG
This sequence comes from Spectribacter hydrogenoxidans, assembly GCF_031846275.1. Taxonomy (NCBI): domain Bacteria; kingdom Pseudomonadati; phylum Pseudomonadota; class Gammaproteobacteria; order Salinisphaerales; family Salinisphaeraceae; genus Spectribacter; species Spectribacter hydrogenoxidans. Next base: position 279,813 of record NZ_JAVRIB010000003.1, on the reverse strand, counting down.
ATCAGGCGCTGCCGCCAGGCGCGCCGGTGGGTGGCGATGCCGGATCGGTCTATCTTTCGGGTCCGCGCGGCCAGTCGTTACTGGCTCTCACGCGACAGGTGACCCTGCCGCGGCTCGAGGGAACGGTGCGGTTGACCGTCGCCAGCGATCTGGATGATGTCGAGGCCGTCATGCATCGTTTCGGTCTGGTCCTGACCGCGGGGTTCGGGGCGCTGGCGCTCGGCCTGGTGCTGGCGGCCGTGCTGCAGGTTCGTCTGGGGCTTAGGCCGTTGCGCCGGCTGCGCGATGAACTGATCGCCATACGGCGGGGTAGCGCCAGTACCCTGGCCGGCGAGTATCCCAGCGAGGTTGCGCCACTCGTGACCGACATGAACGCGGTGCTGCGCGACAACCAGACCCTGATCGAGCGGGCCCGCAGTCGTGCCGGCAATCTGGCGCATGCGCTTAAGACACCGTTGTCGGTGCTGAGCAACGAGGCTCATCAGCAGCGCCGTCATGGCCAGACGGCGCTGGCCGGCCGCCTGCAGCAGGTCACCGACGAGATGCAGCGCGATATCGACTGGCACCTGGCCCATGCCCGCATTGCCGCCATTAACCGTCCCGACGCCCGGACCTCGCTGTCGCCGGTGCTCACGCGTCTGCAACGAACTCTGTCCCGGCTGTTTCGCGAGCAACGGATCGACGTGTCGTCCATGCCGGAACTGGCGTTCCGGGGCGAGTCACAGGATCTGGAGCAGATGCTGGGCAATCTGATGGAAAACGCCTGCAAATGGGCGTCGCAGCAAGTGACCGTGACGGCCGTCAGCCAGGACGGGCAACTGGAAATCCGGATCGAGGATGACGGGCCCGGGTTGGCGCCCGAGGCGCGGGACAACGTCCTGCACCGCGGCCGGCGCCTGGACGAGTCGGTGCCGGGATCGGGTCTGGGATTATCCATCGTGCTGGACCTGGCCGACCTGTACGGCGGATCGTTGGCGCTCGGGCCCTCGTCGTCGGGCGGTTTGTCGGCCCGGCTGCGGCTGCCCGCCGCGAGCTGATCAATCCCCGGCTAGCTGATCCGGAAACTGCCGTGCCAGCTTGTCCAGCTTGGGCTGGGCCACCATGCAGACATAGGGCTGGCTCGGGTTGTTGATCGCGAAATCCTGGTGGTATGCCTCGGCCTCGTGGAAGGCTGTCAGCGACTCGATCCTGGTGGCGATTGGGGCGCCGAACACTCCGCTTCGATCCAGCTGCGCGATGTAGGCCTCGGCCACCTGACGCTGCTGATCATCGGCGACGAACACGGCCGAACGGTACTGGGGACCGAGGTCGTTACCCTGGCGGTTCAGCTGGGTGGGGTCGTGGGCGACGCCGAAGAACACCTTCAGCAGGGTGCCGAAGCTGACCACTGCCGGGTCGTAGCGTACGCGGATGACTTCGGCATGGCCGGTGCGGCCGGTACACACGGCCTGATAATTGGCGGTCTCGGCGTCGCCCCCGGCGTAGCCGGAAGTGACGTCCGTGACCCCGGCCAGGGCCTGGAATACCGCTTCGACACACCAGAAACAGCCAGCGGCCAGCACCACGTCGCCCCGGTCCTGTTCGGCCGGCAGGTCGGTTTCCGGATCGGGGATGCTGCTCATCGGGTTCGCGTCTCCACGCCGCCGGCGGCGGCCACGATCAGGGTATCGGCAGGACGGCGCGCGAACAATCCCACGGTCACGACCCCGGGAATCGCATTGATGCGGTCCTCCATCTCGATCGGATTGAGAATCTCGAGGTTGTGAACGTCCAGAACCGGATTGCCGTTGTCGGTTGTGAAATTCTCGCGCAGCTCGGGTTTGCCGCCCATCTTCACCAGCTGGCGCGCCACGAAGCTGCGGGCCATCGGGATGACCTCCACCGGCAGCGGGAAGCGCCCGAGCAGTTCCACCTGCTTGGACTCGTCCACCATGCAGATGAAGTGGCGGCTGGCGCCGGCAATGATCTTTTCCCGCGTCAGGGCGCCGCCGCCGCCCTTGATCAGTTCTAGATGCGCATTAACCTCGTCGGCGCCGTCGACATACAGGGGCAGATCACCCGCGGTATTGAGTTCAACCACCTCGAAACCGGCGGCCTTCAGCCGCTCGGTGGTGGCCTCCGAACTGGATACGCAACCCTGTAGCGACGGCTGGCGTTCGGCCAGTACATCGATGAAGTGGTTGACGGTGGAACCGGTGCCCACGCCCAGCCATTCGCCCTCGCGAACATGCTGGTAAGCGGTTTCCGCCGCCTGTCGTTTGAGTGCGTCCTGATCCATCAGTGCGTTTCCCCTGTCTTGACCGGTCGCGGTCCGAAGATCGCGGTGCCTACACGCACCATGGTACTGCCTTCGGCCACCGCCGCGTCCAGATCGCCGGACATCCCCATCGACAGGGTATCCATGGTGAGACCGTGATGGCGGCAATCCTCTGTCAGCCGGCGCAGGGCGGCGAACGGGGCCGCCTGTCGGGCGGCATTGTCGGCTGGGGCCGGAATCGCCATCAGGCCGCGCAGGGTCAGGCGGGGCAGGCTGGCGATCTCGCGAGCCAGCTCGAGGGTTTCCGCCGGTGCAACGCCCGCTTTGCTGTCCTCACCGTCGATGTTCACCTGCAGGCAGATGTTGAGCGGCGGGGCGCCATCGGGCCGCTGGTCGGACAGTCGCCGCGCGATCTTGAGCCGCGACACCGAGTGCACCCAGTCGAAATGGGTGGCAATGTCGCGGGTCTTGTTCGACTGGATCGGGCCGATAAAGTGCCAGACGAGGTTGTGTTCGAGCAGTGCCTCGATCTTGGGCAGGGCTTCCTGCAGGTAGTTTTCGCCGAAGTCCCGCTGGCCGGCCTGGGCCGCGGCGGCAATCTCGCCCTCGGTGCGGGTCTTGCTGACTGCCACCAGACGAATGGCCGCTGGGTCGCGCTGCGCCCGCCGGGCGGCGTCATCGATGGAGGCCCGGACGGCGCCGAGACGTTGTATCAGTTCCTGCATATTGCCGCGTCGGAGTTTACCCGCTAGGTTAGCCATCAAAAGCCACGGAATTATAAGGGTTTAGCGACAAACCGCATGGATATTTCCCAGCTACTGGCGTTTTCGGTCAAGCAGAACGCGTCGGACCTGCACCTGTCGGCGGGTCTGCCGCCGATGATTCGTGTCGACGGCGACATGCGCCGGATCAATCTGCCGGCGATGGAACACAAGGAGGTGTTCGATCTCGTCTACGACATCATGAACGACAAGCAGCGCAAGGCGTTCGAGGAATTTCTGGAAACCGATTTCTCGTTCGAGATTCCGGGCCTGGCGCGCTTCCGCGTCAATGCGTTCAACCAGAATCGTGGCGCCGGCGCGGTGTTCCGGACCATCCCCTCGGAGGTGCTCACACTCGAGGATCTACGGGCGCCGAAAATCTTCGAGGACATCGCCGACTATCCCCGCGGCATTGTTCTGGTGACCGGGCCGACCGGCTCGGGCAAGTCAACCACCCTGGCCGCGATGGTCAATCACAAGAACGAGAATGAGCTGGCGCATATCCTCACCGTCGAAGACCCGATCGAGTTCGTGCACGAGTCCAAGAAGTGCCTGGTCAACCAGCGCGAGGTGCACCGCGATACCCTGGGGTTCAACGAGGCGCTGCGATCCGCCCTGCGCGAGGACCCGGACTGCATCCTGGTGGGCGAGCTGCGGGATCTCGAGACCATCCGCCTGGCCCTGACCGCCGCGGAGACCGGTCATCTGGTGCTCGGCACCCTGCACACCAGCTCGGCGGCCAAGACCGTGGACCGCATCATCGATGTGTTTCCCGCCGCAGAGAAGGATATGATCCGGGCCATGCTGTCCGAATCCCTGCGGGCGGTGATCTCCCAGAGCCTGCTCAAGAAGCGCGGCGGTGGACGGGTGGCCGCCCACGAGATCATGCTCGGTACACCGGCCATCCGGAACCTGATCCGGGAGAACAAGGTGGCGCAGATGTATTCGTCCATCCAGACCGGGCAGGGGCAGGGCATGCAGACGCTGGATCAGTGCCTGCTGGATCTGGTGCGCAAGGGCGAGGTGACGCGCGAGGAGGCGCGTCGGCGGGCCCAGAATAAGGACCAGTTTTAGGCGGGAGGCCTCGAGATGGATCGCGAACAGGCACTCAAGATGGTCATGGAACTGCTGCGACTGTTGACCAGCCGCGGCGGCTCCGACCTGTTTCTCACCGCGGGGTTTCCGCCGGCAATCAAGGTGGATGGCGAACTCACGCCGGTGACGGACAAGCCGCTGTCGCACGAGAACGCGGCACTAGTGGTGCGGGCGGTCATGAATGATCGCCAAGCCAAGGAATTCGACGCCACCAAGGAATGCCAGTTCGCCATCAGCCCCAAGGTGGGGCGTTTCCGGGTCTCGGCCTTCGTGCAGCAGGGTCGGGTGGGAGCGGTACTGCGCACCATCAATACCGAGATTCCCACCTTCGAGGACCTTGATCTGCCGGCGACCCTCAAGGACGTGGTGATGTCAAAGCGCGGTCTGGCCCTGTTCGTGGGCGCCACCGGCTCGGGCAAGTCCACCTCGCTGGCAGCGATGATCGGCCACCGCAACGCGAATACCGCCGGCCACATCATCAGCATCGAGGACCCGATCGAGTACGTGCATCCGCACGGGCGCTGCCTGGTCACCCAGCGCGAGGTCGGGGTGGATACCGATAACTGGGACAATGCCCTCAAGAACACCCTGCGCCAGGCGCCGGATGTGATCCTGATCGGCGAGATCCGCACCCGCGAAACCATGGAATATGCCATCCAGTTCGCCGAGACCGGACATCTGGTGCTGTCGACGCTACATGCCAACAGTGCCAACCAGGCGCTCGACCGCATCATCAATTTCTTCCCCGAGGAGAAGCGCGAGCAGGTACTCATGGACCTGTCGCTGAACCTGCGTGCCATCGTGTCGCAGCGACTGGTCCGGCGCGAGAGCGGCGGCCGGGTGGCCGCCATGGAGATCATGCTCAATACGCCGTTGATCGCGGATCTGATCTTCAAGGGCGAGGTCAACGGCATCAAGGAGATCATGCACCGCTCCATCGAGCAGGGCATGATCACGTTCGATCAGTTCCTGTTCGACCTGTTCGAAAGCGGCGTGATCAGTTATGCCGAGGCGCTGCGCAATGCCGATTCGCAGAACGAACTGCGCCTGAACATCAAGCTCAACAGCACCCGCGGGCGCGAGGATCTGTCCGCGGATGAAACCGTCAACAAGATGAGCGTGGCCGAGGACCAACCCGAGCAGACGGGGCTGTTCCGGCGCTAGAGGCAGACATGACTTCGGAATCGCAGCAGGCCGCCGGTCGTCCGACCGACGATATCGCCCCGTATCTGGCCCTGGCCATTGATCGCGGGGCTTCGGATATCTACTTCACCAGCAATGCGCCGATCATGCTGCGCATCGAGGGGCAGACGCATCCGGTCACCGGCGGTGCCGGGCAGGCACTCGCCCCGGAGCGCATCGAGGCCTTCGCCAACGCCATCATGACGCCCGAGCAGCAGGCGCTGTTCCGGTCGCTGCGGGAGGTGGATTTCGCCATCCGCTATCGCAACGTCGGGCGCTTCCGGGTCAACGTGTTCCGTCAGCGCGGTTCGGTCGCAATGGTGCTGCGAAACGTGGGCAAGGTGCCGGAACTGGCCGATCTCGACATGCCGCCCATCCTGACCGACCTGGCGATGACGCGCCGCGGTCTGGTTCTGTGCGTGGGGGCAACGGGCTCGGGCAAGTCCACCACCCTGGCGGCCATGATCAACCATCGCAACGCCAACCAGTCGGGGCATATCCTCACCATCGAGGATCCGGTGGAATTTCATCACCCGCATCGCCGGGCCATCGTCAACCAGCGTGAGATCGGGCCGGATACCCGCTCCTACGCCAACGCCCTGCGCTCGGCCATGCGCGAGGCGCCGGACGTGGTGCTGATCGGCGAGGTGCGCGACCGAGATACGGTGGAGGCCTGCATCCAGCTGGCCGGCACTGGACACCTGGCACTGTCCACGCTGCATGCCAACAATGCCTATCAGACTCTGCAGCGCATCATCAGCCTGTTTGCCGAGGAACAGCGCGAACAGTTGTTCATGGATCTGTCTTTGAACCTGCGTGCGATCGTGTCCCAGCGTCTGGTACGCGGGCGGGATGGCAAGCGGATCGCGGCGATGGAAATTCTGGTCAACACCCCCTACGTGGCCGATCTGATCCTGAAGGGCCGGATCGACGCGGTGCGCGAGGCCATGACCGACACCGCCCAGGGCAAGGGTATGCGGACTTTCGACGATTCTCTGTTCGAGTTGTACCAGAGCGGCCGCATCGACCGGGAAGTGGCGCTGGACCACGCCGATTCCCGTGACAACCTGGAAAACCGGATTGCCTTCGATGCCGGTTGAACTGGTGGGTTGCCTGCCTGTGTTAGCCTCTCGCGCTTCTGGATCATGACGGAGTCACGCATTCGCGCCGCGCCCGAGCGCTGTGTCGTCGGCTGGCGCGAGTGGGTCGCGTTGCCGGCGTTGAGCATCGACCGGATCAAGGCGAAGGTGGATACGGGGGCGCGCACGTCCGCGCTGCACGCGTTTTCGGTCGAACCGTATGCTGACCGGGGGACCCGGCGGGTCCGTTTCGGCGTTCACCCGCTGCAGCGCGACAACCGCACGGAAGCCTGGTGCGACGCCGAGGTGGTCGACGAACGGCGGGTGGCCGACTCCGGCGGGCATCGCGAATGGCGGCTGGTCATTGTCACGCCGATCACCGTCGCGGAACGGACCTGGCCCATCGAACTGACGCTCACCGCGCGTGACACGATGCTTTTTCGTATGCTGTTGGGGCGCACCGCGATGCGGCACCTCGCCGTCGATCCCAACGCCTCGTTTCTGACTGGTAACCGGTAATCGGCATGCAAATCACGATTCTGTCGCGAAATCGTCGGCTTTATTCCACCCGACGACTGGTGGAGGCCTGTGAGGCGCGCGATCACGAGGTGTTCGTGATCGATCCGCTGCGCTGCTACATGAATATCGTGCCGCATGCCCCGGAAATCCACTACAAGGGACGCAAGCTGGAGGGCGGCGACGCCATCATTCCGCGCATCGGCGCCTCGGTGACCTTCTACGGGACCGCGGTGCTGCGCCAGTTCGAGATGATCGGCGTCTATCCGCTCAATGAATCGGTGGCCATCTCCCGGTCCCGGGACAAGCTGCGTTCGATGCAGTTGCTGTCCCGCAAGGGCATTGGCGTGCCGGTGACCGGTTTCGCCCACTCTCCCGATGATACCGATGATCTGCTGGATCTGGTCGGCCGGCCGCCGTTCGTGATCAAGCTCACCGAGGGTACGCAGGGCAAGGGCGTGGTGCTGGCCGAGACCCGCAAGGCGGCGGAATCGGTGATTGATGCCTTTCGCGGCCTGGACGCCCACTTTCTTCTGCAGGAATTCATCAAGGAGGCCAAGGGCGCCGACATCCGCTGTTTCGTGATCGGCGACAAGGTGGTGGCGGCGATGAAGCGCCAGGCCAAGGATGGGGAGTTCCGCTCCAACATCCACCGCGGCGGCGTGGCCACGCCCATCCGCATCACCCCGGAAGAGCGCTCCACCGCGGTGCGGGCGGCCCGCATCATGGGCCTGAACGTGTCGGGCGTCGATCTGCTGCGTTCCAACCACGGGCCGGTGGTGATGGAAGTGAACTCCTCGCCGGGACTGGAAGGCATCGAGGCCGCTACCGGCAAGGACGTGGCCGGACAGATCATCAGCTTCATCGAAAAGAATGCGCGTCTCGGGAAAACACGCACGCGGGGTGGGGGATAGCACCGCTTTGCGGCGCCGTTTCATGTTTCGGGTTTCAGGTTTCGTGGGGAAGCCAGGTCCGGGCCTGATGGACGGAAAGGCATGAAACACGAAACAGAAAACAGGAAACGGATGTCGAACGGCACACCCGAGATCGTCATCGGTGGTACGTCCGTGCCCCCCGCCACCCGCACCACCATTGACCTGCCGGTGGCCGATCTCTACACCCACGCCACCCTGACCATGCCGGTGCACGTGATCCGCGGGCGCCGGCCCGGGCCCACGGTATGCGTGTCGGCAGCGATCCACGGCGACGAACTCAACGGGGTGGAAATCATCCGCCGGCTGCTGCGGCTGCCGGCCATGCGCAATCTGGCCGGCACGCTGATTGCCGTGCCCATCGTCAACGTCCACGGCTTCCTGCGGCACTCCCGCTACCTGCCGGATCGGCGCGATCTCAACCGCTGCTTTCCCGGTTCCGAACACGGCTCGGTGGCCGCCCGGCTGGCGCATGTCTTCGTCACCGAGATCCTGGCCCAGGCCGATTACGCCATCGACCTGCACACCGGTGCGGTGCATCGACCCAATCTGCCGCAGATCCGCGCCAACCTGGACGATGAGCAGACCCGGCTGCTGTCGGAGGCTTTCGGCTGCCCGTTGATGGTCAATGCCGGTTTGCGCGAGGGCTCGCTGCGCGAGTACGCCGCCAGCCAGGGGGTGCCGATGCTGCTCTACGAAGCCGGCGAAGCCCTGCGTTTCGACGAGTTCTGCATCCGCGCGGGGGTGCGCGGCATCACCGGCGTGCTCCGGCAGCTGGGCATGCTGGCCCGGCGCGGGCGCCGCAAGGCGCCGGCCACGCCGGTGATTGCCCTGGACTCCAACTGGGTCCGGGCGCCGGAGTCCGGTATCCTGCGTTCGCTGGTGGATCTGGGCGCCCGGGTCACCAAGGGCCAGCCGCTGGCGCTGGTTGCCGACCCGTTCGGCGAACAGGAGGTTGAGGTCCAGGCCGACCATGCCGGCATTGTCATCGGCCGCTCCAACCTGCCGCTGGCCCATGCCGGCGACGCCCTCTACCACGTGGCCCGGGTGCAGGGGGCCCGGGCCGTGGCGGATCGCGTGGAGGCCTTCCAGAGCGCCCATGACCCGGACGCCGAGACCGCCGGCGATACGGACGAGCCACCCATCGTCTAGCCAATTGCCTAGGCTTGATCGACCGTAGGGTCCCTAAAAGAACCGCGTCAACCGCACCTGCAGATAGTCATCCCGCCGGAATCCGAAGGCCGGGTCGGTCACCGGGAGATTGGCGAATACCCGTGCGATGGCCGACAACCGCATCCGGCTGCCCAGGCGCCGGCTGGCCTCCAGGCTGCCCAGCACGGCGCCGGTTTCCGTGTCCACGATCGCCCCGGCCAGGAAGGTGGTCGACGGCAGGTCGTTCACCGACAGCCTGGTCCCGACGAAGACATCGTTGTTGAAGGGGGCGGCCCGCTGCGTACCGAGGGAATCGCGAAACGCCTGGGCCCGGTCGATATTCGCGAACGTCAGACGATCGCGCCGGCCCAGTGCCGCGGCTGCCCGGGCCAGGGCCGGATCGATCCGGCCGCGGCTGTCGTACAGGTATTCCGCGATCACGCCGAGGTCCATGCCCGATCCGCCAAGGTCGTAGAAGCTGTACTCCAGTCCCCCGACCAGTGCGTGGAAGTCGCCGGCGCGCGACCACTCGTGGATGGCCTCGAGTTTCCACAACGTTCGGCCGCGCTGGCCCTGGACATCCAGCCCGATGCGATCGATCTGATCGTAGACCGGCACGAACACGGGGTTGTCGACGGTGATCGCCACCTCGCCGAACAGCAGTTCGTCAGCCGGCGGGGTGGGGATGTCGTCCTGGGCACAATCCACCGCGACCGGCGGGAGTAGGCCGCCGGTGACCGGCAGCAACTCGACCTCGGCGGTGCAGGCGTCGAAACCGATGTCGAAGCGCGGATCGCGCGCGGTGCCGCGGAAATAGGAGACGCCCACATCCCAGCCGCGGAGATTGTGCCGGTAGCGCAGCGCCAGATCCACGTGATTATCACCGGCGTGGCTTTCGAAGCGCGAAGCGTCGTCATCGACCGGCAACAGCGGCCGCGGGCGGCCGTCGGTGTCCGGAAACGTGCGTTCACGGAATCCCGGTAACAGGTAGATATCGAGCGTGCCGGCCCCGAGAAACAGACTCAGGTTAACCATGGGCTGGCCCAGCCGGGCGGCCCCGCCCGGATCCTCCACGAAATCCCGCTGATTGACGATATCGACGATGTTGGCCCATTCCGTCGCGCCCCAGAAAACCCGACCCCAGCCGATCCGCCATTCGTGGCTGCGTGCGGTATAGCGGTACAGGGCTTCGCGGACATCGGCATGCGTGCGGGCCGAGTCATGCTGGTCCACCCGGCCGAACAGCTCCACGCTGATGCGCTGATCGCGGTTGTCCCAGTCGAGCACCATCGACGGGGCCATCGAGGCCGAAAGGTTGACACCGTCGAACTGCCGGTCGTCGGCCGGCTCGTCCGGGAAATGGCGGGCCTCGAGGCCGAGTTCTGCCGACCAGTCCGGTACCTGCCACCAGGACGGCTGGACCGCTGCGGCGACGGGTTCCGCTCGCTGTGTCTCGAGGCGGTCCGCCGGTGACGATGTAGCCCAGCTAGTGAGCAACAGCGGGGTCAGCAACAGCGCCGGGGTAAGCCCGCGTTGACGGCGGTCCGGGCCACCGCGCGCGATCACTGCGAGGGCTGCATGCCTTTCATCATGTCCTGCAGATTCATGGGTTTGGCGGGCAACTCGAACGTGCCGGCGGACGGTGTTTCGTCGGAAATCTCGGCCAGCCGGAACTGGTTTTCGAAACGCAGGACGCCCAGGCCCTCGGCGGCGAGCTTTTCGCTGATGGCATCTCCCGGCGACTTGTTGCTGTTGACCGTCGCCATGGCTTCGATGAAACCACCGAAGGCCTGACTCATTTCCACCACCGCCGGATGGTCGCTGAGTACTGCCTCGCCGCTGTGGCTTTCGCCGTTCGCGTCGGTCCAGGCAACGGTATAGATCTGCCCTTCAATACCGGCGATGGTCTCCGACCGGCCAGTTGCGTCGAGTTCGGTGACCGCAGTCGCATGGCTGATGGCTGATGATCCGCTCATGCCGGGATTGCCCATACCGCCGGGGCCGCCGCCCGGCATGTTCGATATGGATGCCAGGTCCATCACCATGGTCCGACCGCCGCTGGACATCACGGTGTAGGCCTTGCCGTCACGCAGCAGCATATAGGCCGGCTGGTTAGGGGGGTCGATGCGAACATTGTCGGCGTCCTGCCAGCGCATCGTCATGGTGCCACCGGCGGCGTTGTCGCCGGTGACTTCGACCTTGGCCGTGCCGCCGGCGCTGGCCGCTGTGGACAGGGACAGAAGAACAATGGCTGAGAATCGGGGCATGGTGCCTCCCGTAGATGGGTGGGCCGCGGCCCGGGGTTGGTGACTAGTCGAACAGACCGTCCAGAAGGCCGTCCACGGCCTTATCGGTTTCGCGGTTCAATCGATCGTTGACGCGTCGTTCCTGGCGCTGCGTTTGCTCGCCGACGACGCCGTCGGGGCGACGGTCACGTTCGGCGCTTTCCGAGCCGGATCGCGGTCGGTCGTCGGCCTCCTGGAAGATCGGATCCTTCGCTGTTGCAAGCGTGGTGGTGCCGGCAATGGCTGCGCCGGCCAGAAAAGCGAGAAGCGGTTTCATGGCGTCCTCCGTCTCGGGTCCCGTTCCATATTGCCCTGATGGCAGCGTGCGCCGAAAGGGGGCGACCGTGATCTTCGAGGAGGCCAGACCTATCGTTTTGATTTCGCTAGCAAACGAAATCCAGCGGCAGTGACGCCGATGGGTTGCATTGGCGGCTGTTGCAAGCCGATCAGGCGCCGGATCGGGCCCCCGCAATCATCGCCATCACCGCCATGCGCACGGCGATGCCGTTGCGGACCTGTTCCAGCACCACGGACTGTGGGCCGTAGGCGATGTCCGGATCGATCTCCACGCCGCGGTTGATCGGGCCCGGGTGCAGGATCAGCGCGTCCGGCTTCAACCCGGTCAGGTTGTCGGCGATCAGGCCGAAGTCGCGCCGGTATTCGGCCGGTGACATGTCCAGTGCCTGCTGCATGCGCTCGTGCTGGATGCGCAGGGCGATGACCACATCCGCGTCGTCCACGCCCTCTGCGAGGTTCGAGCAGGCGCGAATCTGCAATGCCGCCGGGTCTTCGGGCAGCAGCGGCGGCGGGGCCACCACGCGAATGTCGGTCACGCCCAGGGCACGGAGAGCGGCGATGTCGGAATGGGCCACGCGCGAGTGGCGGATGTCGCCGACGATGGCCACCCGTAGTCCCGCGAATTCGGGCTTGTGGCGGCGGATGGTGAACATGTCCAGCAGCGCCTGGGTGGGATGGGCGTGGCTGCCGTCCCCGGCGTTGAGAATGGCCACATCCGGCGCCGCGTGTTCGGCGAAATAGGCAGCCGCGCCGTTGTTCGGATGGCGTATCACGAAGATGTTGGCACCCATGGCCTGCATCGTGAACAGGGTGTCCAGATCGTGCTCGCCCTTGGTCTTCGATGAGTGTTCCATCTGCAGGGTGAGTACATCCGCGGACAGTCGCTTGGCCGCCAGTTCGAAGGTGGTGCGGGTGCGGGTCGAGGGTTCGAAGAACAGGTTGACCACGGTGGAACCACGCAGTAGCGGTACCTTGCGGGGCGGCGCGCCGGGGTCGGGCAGGAACGTGGCGGTGCGGTCGAGAATCTCCCGTATCAGGTCCGCTGGCAGACCATCCACGGTCAGCAGGTGCCGCAAACGGCCCTGCGTATCCACCTGGGGTACCGTCGTTGTGTTCATCGCAAAACCAGGGTCAGCGGTTCCGGCCCTTCCAGCTTGATCTGCTGATCCGGCGCCACATCACGCTGCAGGCCGGTGTAATCGGCGGCGATGGGCAGTTCGCGCCCGCCCCGGTCCACCAGCACTGCCAGCCGGATGGCGGCCGGCCGGCCGAAGTCGAACAGCTCGTTCATCGCCGCGCGCACGGTGCGGCCGGTGTGCAGCACGTCGTCCACCAGCAGTAGCGTGCGCCCCTCGACATCCTCTTGCATGTCCGAGGCGCCGACCTGCGGGTGCAGGCCGATGCGCGCGAAATCGTCGCGGTGAAAGCTGATGTTGAGCCGCGACAGCGGGGCCTGTGGCCACAGTCGGTCGCGCAGGGCCTGCGCCAGCCAGACGCCGCCGGTGTGAATGCCTACCACCACCGGCGGCCCGGACAGGTCGCCAGAGATCGCCTGGCAGAGCCGGTCGATGCCTTCGGTGACCTGGCGGTCGGCGGCGCTCACAGGGCGTGCTCGGCCAGCCAGGTTTCCAGGATCACCTGGGCCGCCATGGCGTCCGAATCCCCCTTGCGCAGCCGCCGCCGGCGGGCGCCGGTGGATCGGGCGGTGCGCAGCCGGGCTTCGGCCTCGGTCGAGGAAAAGCGTTCGTCGGTGGCGTGAACCGGCAGATCGAAATGCTTGCCCAGCGAGGCCATGAAATCGCGGGCGTGGCCGGTGATCGGCTGTTCGCGGCCGTCCTCCATCAGCGGCAGGCCCACCACCAGCGCGTTCGGCCGCCATTCGGCCACCAGCCGCGTGATCGCCTGCCAGTCCGGGCCATCCTGGTGGTGCAGGGTGGTCAGCGCCTGGGCCCGGCCCGACAGCGAACTGCCGACCGCCACGCCGATGCGACGGGTGCCGAAATCGAAGCCGAGCACCACATCGCCGCTGCCCTCAGGCATGCCCGGCATGGCCCGACAGCAGGGCCGGGTCCACCCCGAGCAGGCGCGCGGCGGCCGACCAGCGATCGGTGGCCGGGGTACCGAAGATGATGGCGGTGTCGGCGGGCGTGTTCAGCCAGCTGTTGTGCAGGATTTCCTGTTCCAGCTGGCCACCGCCCCAGCCGGCGTAGCCCAGCGTTACCAGATACTCCTCCGGGCCCCGGCCCTGGCCGATGGCCTCCAGGATATCCTTGGAGGTAGTCACGGAAATCACGTTGTCGATGGTGAGCGTGGCTTCCCAGTCGCCGCTCGGGCGGTGCAGTACGAAGCCCCGTTCGGGCTGGACCGGGCCGCCCCAGAACACCGGGCCGGGTTCGGAAAGGCCATCGTGGTCGATGCCCATGTGGCCGAGCATGTCGCCCAGATCCAGATCGGTGGGCCGGTTGATGACCAGACCCATGGCACCGTCGTCATTGTGTTCGCACAGGAAGGTCACGGTGTGATCGAAGTCGCCGGCGACCACGTTGGGCATGGCCACCAGGAACTGACTGTTGAGGTAGCTGCTGCTCATGCCGGCATTATCGGTAACCGGCGAGTCCCACCGCAACAGCGGCGGCGATCATTCGGCGTCCGCCGGTGCCAGAAACCGCCAGACGTAGGCGAAGCGAAGGCCCTCTTGTTGCTGGCCGGCGGTGGCGGCCGGGGGCGGTTCGAAGGGGCCGGCGGCCTCCAGGATCTCAAGTGCCGCGGCGTCCAGGGCCGGATCATCGGAGCTGTGCCGGATGCGCGCGTCGCGCAGCCGGCCGTCCGGCGCAAGCCAGACCTCCATGGTGAGCGCGGCGTCCCGGCGGTGGCGTGCCTCCGGCGGGAATCGCGCGCTGCCGCGGGCTTCGATGCGCTGTTTCCAGGTGGCCAGGTAGGAGGCGCGGGCATCGGCCCGGGCGGTCCGCACCTTCGGATCCGACGTCTCGCCGGGCTCGTTCTGGCCGGCGAGGGCGGCGCCGCCCTGCTGAATCCGGCCGGTGGCCGCCGCGGTGCCGGCGCCGGGTGCGGATCGCGTGAGCACCGGTGTGGCGCGTTCCTGCCCGCGCCCGGCCGTGCGATCCGGTCCCTCGCTGTCGGCCTGGTCGTGGCCGGCCGACTGTGCCGCGGGCCGGCGGGATTGCCGGTCGCGCCCGCTCTGGTCGTTTTCGGCGCGGGTTTCGGCCGGAGACGCCGCGGTGGTGGGCGCAACGCTCAGCGTCACCGTCAGTGTCCGGGTGCGCCGATCCGGTTCCGGCAGGCCGAACGCGAACAGCAGCAGCCCGTGCACGACCGCGGCCAGGCCCAGCGCGGGCAGCAGGCCTGGACGCGGGCCGGGCGGGGCGTCAACCGATGCGGTCGGCCACCGCATCCAGCAGTTGCCCGGCGATGTTGATGGGATACAGGGCCTGTAGCTCGCGCATGCAGGTGGGGCTGGTGACGTTGATCTCGGTGAGCCGGTCGCCGATCACGTCGAGACCGACGAACAGCAGGCCCCGTTCACGTAGCATCGGTGCCACCGCGTCACAGATCCGCCGTTCCCCGTCGGTCAGCGGCATGCCTTCACCGCGCCCGCCGGCGGCGAGATTGCCGCGTGATTCCCCGGCGGCGGGAATGCGGGCCAGGCTGTAGGGCACGGGCTGGCCATCGATCATGAGGATGCGTTTGTCGCCGGCACTGATCGCCGGCAGATAGGCCTGGGCCATGGCGAAGCGGGTGCCGTGTTCAGTGAGCACCTCGAGAATGACGCTCAGATTGGGGTCGCCGCGCCCGACCCGGAAGATGCGTGAGCCGCCCATGCCGTCCAGCGGCTTGAGCACGATCTCGCCTTGTTCATCCAGAAACTGGCGCACGGCGGCGGCCGATCGCGTGACCATCGTCGGGGCGCACAGGTCGGGAAAAGCGGTGATCGCCATTTTCTCGTTGACGTCGCGCAGCGCTGAGGGCCGGTTTACGATCAGGCAGCCGGCGGCCTGGGCCCGTTCGAGAATGTAGGTGGTGTAGATGTATTCGGTGTCGAAGGGCGGATCCTTGCGCATCAGGATGGCGTCGAGATCGGCCAGCGGCAGGGTGGTTGCCTCGCCGAGGTCATGCCAGTCGTGATTGTCGTCACGCACGGTCAGCGCATGCCCGTGGCCGTAGGCCACTCCATCCTGGATGAATACATCCGCCAGCGTCATGTAGTGGATCGGCCAGCCGCGTGACTGCGCCTCCAGCAGCAGTGCCAGCGTGGTGTCCTTGTAGGGAGTGATCGAGTCGATTGGATCCATCACTACGCCCAGTCGCAACGCCATTGGTCCTGTCCCTCGCGCCGGCCATCATCGCCATCGATCACGGCTGTTCCGGTTATCGGCCGCCATGGTAGCGCAACCACCGCGTCGGCCAGCGGTTCGGTGCCGCCGCTAGGCTCCCGGTTCGCGAATGTGCTACTAATTCCCGCAAGTTTGGGTGTCGTTCAACGGTGCCTGGGGTCCGGTGTCCATACGAGGTAGTGACTGGTGGTAGCAGTGCAGGGGGCAACCAGGGACATGGCCGGTATCAAGGTCATGGTCATCGACGACAGCAAGACCATCCGCCGGACCGCCGAGACCCTGCTGTCCCGGCGCGGGTGCGAGGTGATCACCGCGGTGGACGGGTTCGAGGCGCTGGCCAAGATCGCCGACCATCACCCGCAGGTGATCTTCGTCGACGTGATGATGCCGCGGCTGGACGGGTATCAGGCCTGTGCCCTGATCAAGAACAACCCGCGCTTCCGCGACACGCCCGTGGTGATGCTGACCAGCAAGGATGGTCTGTTCGATCGGGCAAGGGGCCGTATCGTTGGCTCCGATCGCTACCTGACCAAGCCCTTTACCCGCGACGAACTCTTCGAGGCCATCGAGGCCCTGATCTGAATCCCATGGCACCGAGGGAGCCCGCCGTATGGCGCATGTACTGATTGTTGACGACTCGCCCACCGACATCCACGCGATGCGGTCGGCGCTGGAGGAGGAAGGCCACCAGGTGTCGGTGTCCGATTCCGCCAGCGACAGCCTCGATGTGGCCCGCGAGACGCAGCCCGACGTGATACTCATGGATGTGGTGTTCCAGGGCATGAGCGGGTTCCAGGGAACGCGCAAGCTGGCCCGCGATCCCGCCACCGCGCATATTCCCATCGTCATCATCAGCGGCAAGGACCAGGAAACCGACCGCATCTGGGGGCTGCGTCAGGGGGCATCCGAGTATCTGGTCAAGCCGGTGCACGCCGCGCAGCTCAACCGCGTGGTGGCCGGCCTGCTGGGCACCCCTGCTTCCGGCGCCTGAATGCCATGATCGCATCGCTGGCCCACCTGCGGGATCAACCCTTCGAACTGCTGGCGGCGCTGGAAGACCGTATCGAGGCCAGCGGGGAGCGTCACGGGTTGACCGCGGTCCAGGCTGAATGGACCGGACTCGGTTTCACGCTGGACGGCGACCGGTTCCTGGCACCGCAGGGTGATGTCCGCGAAGTGCTGGAGGTGCCGCTGCTGGCGCGGGTGCCCGGCGCCCGGACCTGGCTGCTGGGGTTGGCCAACGTGCGGGGTGATCTGGTGCCGGTAGTCGATCTGGGGGCGTTGCTGGGCCGTGGCCAGACCCCGCGTCAACCGACGAATCGCATGATACTGCTCAACGACGAAAAACTGACTGCCGGTTTTCTGGTGGAGTCGGTGGCGGGCTTTCGCCGCTTTGCGCCCGCCGATCAGCGTCATGAGCTGGCCGACCATGCCCGTGATCAGGATGCCCGGCCGTTCCTGCTCGGCGCCTTTGTGCGCGAGGGCATGGCCTGGCTGGTGCTGTCGCTGCGGGCCGTGGCCGCCGACCCGTCGTTCCGCGACGCGGGCATGTGAATGAACCGGTGGCCGCATCAACAAACAACTTGGGGGAATACGGGTGCCGAATCTGAATGCATTGTTCGCCAGCCGCCAGGGTCGCACCCTGCTGTGGATATGTGTGGGGATTGCGGCCTTCTGCGTGGCAGGGCTGACGCTGGCGCTGCTCAACCAGCAGGCGGCAGCCGCTGGGCGGCCCGAACCGCTGCCAGGACTGATTCTGTCCACCGGGCTAGTGTGGCTGATCGGGGGCTTGGCCCTGCTGGCCCTGATCGGTGTGGGCCTGGGTCTGTCGGCCGGGGAGACCCACGATGCCGAGGACAACGCTCAGCGTGAGCAGCGCTACAAGCGCGACCAGGAAGCCATTCTCCGCCTGTTGGATGAAATGAGTGCCCTGGCCGAAGGTGACCTCACTCTGGAAGCCACCGTCACCGAGGACGTTACCGGGGCCATTGCCGACTCGGTCAACTACACCATCGAGGCGCTGCGCGAACTGGTCAGCACCATCAACGATACTGCCGAGCAGATGGCCGACGCTTCCGAGGACTCGCTGGCCACGGCCAAGCATCTGACCAGTGCCAGTCAGACCCAGACCCGCCAGATCCTGTCCGCCACCGAAACCATCCAGAAGATGGTGACCTCGATCCAGACGGTATCGCGCGACGCCCGCAGCGCTGCCGACGTGACCGAGCGGTCTGTCACGGTGGCCCACAATGGCGGCGAGGCGGTGCGCCGCACCATCGACGGCATGGGCAGCATTCGTGATCAGATCCAGGAAACCGCCAAGCGGATCAAGCGGCTGGGCGAGTCGTCCCAGGAGATCGGTGACATCGTCGAACTGATCAACGACATCGCGGAGCAGACCAACACCCTGGCCCTCAACGCCTCGATCCAGGCGGCGATGGCCGGCGAGGCCGGGCGTGGTTTCGCGGTGGTGGCCGACGAGGTCCAGCGGCTGGCCGAACGCTCCGCCGGCGCCACCCGCCAGATCGAGGCGCTGGTGCGCACCATTCAGGCGGATACCAACGAGGCCGTGATCTCGATGGAGAAATCCACCTCCGGCGTGGTCAGCGGGGCCCAGCTGGCCGAAAACGCCGGTGGAGCGCTGGAGGAGATCGAACGCGTGTCGCGCCAGACCAACGAACTGGTGCGTGGTATCACCAGCCAGACCGAACGGCAGACCCGGGAGGCCGCCGAGGTGTCCGAAACGATGACCTCGATACGCGAGATCACGGAACAGACTGCCTCCGGGACCCAGGCCACTGGGCGCGCCATCGCCCGGCTCGCCGAACTCGGGGCCAAGTTGCGGGCGTCGGTAAGCGGCTTTACGCTTCCCGAACGGGCGGAATAGCGAGCGTCACAGTTGGCGCAGGTCAAACAAATCACTTCCGGGGGGCTCCACTGGGTCCACGCCGAGCTGGAGCACAGCCTCGAACGCGTGCGCTCGTTCGTCGAAACCTTCCTCGACGCTCCGGACAATCCGCTCCCGCTGCAGCGGGCGCTGGTCGAACTGCATCAGATCCGCGGCACCCTGCGCATGGTTCTTTGCGAGGGCGGCGCGGTGTTTGCCGAGGAAATGCGCGCCGCCGTTCACGATCTGCTCGGCGATCTGGAAGCGGCGCCGGAACGGGCCTTCGAGGCGCTGCTGGGCGCCACGGTCCAGCTCACCGACTACCTGGATGCTCTGCATAATGGTGAAACCGACAACGCGCTGGTCTTTCTGCCGCTGATCAACGAACTGCGGGTCGCCCGCGGTGCCGGGGTGATTGCCGAAAGCGCGCTGTTCGCCCATTACGCTCAGCTCTGCGAGCCGGTCGACAGCCGGCCGGGCCTGATCGAAGGGCGTGCCGATAATGCCGGTCAGGCCCGCGCCCGGCAGCATCTGGGGCCGTTTCAGGCGGCGTTGCTGGGGCTGCTGCGCGACGACGCCACCGCGGAGACGCTGGGGCGTCTGGAACAGATCGCGGCCGACATGGCCGATACCGTGGCCGACCAGCGTGGCCAGCGGCTGTTCGAGGCCGCCACAGCGGTAATCGAAGCCATTGCGGCCGACGGGCTGGAGTGCGAACTGGAAATCAAGCGGTTGCTCGGGCGGGTTGGCCAGCAGCTCAAGGCGGCCGCGGTGAATGGCGACCGCGCGCTGGGCGAAGTCCCGGACGCACTGGTCTACGGCCTGGTCTATTTCGCCGGTCGTGCCCGCACCGAGGGCCCGCGGGTGGCGGCCCTGCGCGAGGCTTATGGCTTGGCGACGCTGCTGCCTGATCC
The DNA here is from genome assembly GCF_031846275.1 of Spectribacter hydrogenoxidans. Classification (NCBI taxonomy): domain Bacteria; kingdom Pseudomonadati; phylum Pseudomonadota; class Gammaproteobacteria; order Salinisphaerales; family Salinisphaeraceae; genus Spectribacter; species Spectribacter hydrogenoxidans. Next base: position 260,104 of record NZ_JAVRIB010000003.1, on the reverse strand, counting down.
CGAACAACTCTCGCGCATGCGGGCCCGTCTGCGCGGCCCGAATACCGGGCTGGTCAACAAGCTGGCGGCGGAAATCCGCGAGGATATCGACAGCGTCAAGAATGCCATTGACCTGGTGCTGCGCGCCGGCGACCGGGCCAGTGTGGACATGCAGGACACCGTCGCCACCATCCGGCGGGTGGCCGACACCCTGGCCATGCTGGGTCTGGACATGCTCATGCGGGTGGTCCGTAACCAGGCGGATGCGGTCACCGGCCTGCACGAGCGGGGCGAGCGCGAGCACGCTGCGTGGATGGATGTGGCCCTGGCGCTGCTCAATGTCGAGCAGAGCCTCGACAGCGCGTTGTTCCAGCACCTTTACCGCGGTCAGGAACCGGCTCCGGCCGCCCAGCCGGCACCGCAGCAGGATGTCAGCCACGGCATGTCCGCCATTTACCGGGAAGCGCGGGTCAACATCGTCCGCATCCGCGACCTGGTCCCGGTGTTCGTGGAAAGCGGGGATGTCGAACTGGCCGCCGAGGCGGCGCGGTTGCTGCGCGAGATCGAGGCCGGTCTGCACATCCTGTCCGAGGAAGATGGCGTCGACTTGGCCGCCCGTCTGAATGCGTTCATGGGCAGCCGGGCCATGCTGGGCGTGCGCGACGATCCGAGCCGGGTGCGCGCGCTGGCCGATGCCATCGTGGCTCTCGAATACTATCTGGAGGGTCTTGCCGGGCAGCCCGAGCGTCTGCCACAGCTCTACGAACAGGCACGCGGTTACCTGGCGCAACTTGCGGTGCCACCTGACCAGGCCGAGGCCCTGGTCAGCGAAACGCCCCCGGCCGAGGATGCGGAACCCGCGACCCCCGATGCCGTGGACCCCGAAATCCGCGACATCTTCCTGGAAGAGGCTGGCGAGGTGCTGGTCAACCTGCAGCGGGATGTCCCGGTGTGGGCGGGCAATCTCGACGACAGCGAACGGCTGGCGGAAATCCGCCGGGCGTTTCATACCCTCAAGGGCAGCGGCCGCATGGTGCAGGCCGAGGAGATCGGCGAGTTCGGCTGGGCGGTCGAGCATCTGCTGAACCGCTGCCTGGAGGGCGCGGTCCGGATCGACGCCCGGGTCCGCCGGGTGGTGGACGATGCGGTGGCCGCGTTGCCGACCCTGATCGAGGATTTCAAGGCCGGCCAGCCGCCAACGGCCGCGGCGCCGGTGATTGGCGCGGCGCAGGCGATCACCGGCGACGGCGACGCAACGGATGGCGAGGCCGACGGCGACTCCGAGCTGCTGCGCATCTTCCGGGCGGATGCGAAACGCCATCTGCAGGCTCTGCGTGGGGTCGCTGCCACCACGCCGCCGGTGCGAGTGCCCGATGACCTGGTTCGCGCCCTGCATACCCTCAAGGGCAGCGCCGAGGCCGTTCGTGAAGACGCGATCGTGCGCATCGCGGCGCCGCTGGAACAGTTCGCGGATGCGGCCCGTGCCGCCGAGTCACCGCTGGAGGCCCCGGCACTGGCCCTGCTGGGTGACGCGGTCACGCTGATCGAATCCCTGTTGGTCGGCGATCGGGACGAAATCGCCGACACCGACATTGACGGCTGGCTGGCCCGGCTCGACCAGGCGCGCCGGGCCCTGCCCGCCGATGCCGTGGATGCCTCGGATTCGCGTGAGCTGATGATCGTGTTTACCGACGAGGCCTGCGATCTGGTGGACGCCATCGAGGCCGACCTCCGGGACTGGCGCGAGTCCCCCGGCGATCGCCATTACTCCAGAAGTCTGCGTGGGCGCTGCCATACCCTCAAGGGCAGCGCGCGAACCGCCGATGCCGGGACCATGGGGCAGGTGGCCCAGGAATTCGAGCAGCTCATGCAGCGTTATGCGCGCGGCGAGCTGCCGGCGCCGGACGCCCCGGCGCTGGATGTGCTCGACAGCGTGGCCGACGGGCTCTACGCGATGCTCGATCGCTTCCGCCACGGTGACCGTTCCGCCGATCCGCAACCGCTGCTGGACGCCCTGGCGTCGCTGGTGCCGGAACCGGGCACGCCGGAGGACGCCGCCAGCACCGATGATGCCGGGGCGATGACCCCGGCCGGGCTTGATACCGACACGCCGTTCCTGGATACGGGCGAAGCCGAGGCCGCCGACCCACACGATCAGACGACCGAGGCGCCCGAGCGGGTCCTGGCGGCCCTGGCCGACACCGGTCCGGCGCAGGAAGAACCCGAGGTGCTCGATCAGACCCCGGCGGACGAACCGCTTGAGGAGGCGCCGCTGGATCAGTTGTCCGAATCGGAACTGACCGGCATTTTCCTGGGCGAGGCCGACGAACTGCTGGAGGGGCTGGCCTACCAGATTGACCGCTGGCAGGTGCAGCCGGACAGCCACCGCGCGCCGGCCGAGATCATGCGCCTGCTGCACACGCTCAAGGGCAGCGCCCGCATGGCGCATATCACGGCGGTGGGCGACATCAGCCACGAGCTGGAGGATCGCCTCGGCCGTACCCGCCAGGCGCCGTCGGCCATCCCGCCGCTGCAGACTGCGCTGGAATCACTGCGGCAGATGCTCGACAGCATCCGGCGCGGCGAGCCGACGCCGTCGGCCGAGCCCGTGCTGGCAAGGCTGCGTGCCGCCGGCGAATCGGATATCGCGCCCGAGCCGGCGCCGATCGAGCCGACCGAACCGGCGTCGCCAGTACCGGCCGCGGCCTTCGATGAACGGTTGTTCTGGGCGCCCGAAACGGCCCCGGCCGAGGACAGCAGCCTGCCGGACACCGCCCGCATTCCGGTGGTCGATCTCGATGGCATGCTCAATCAGGCGGGCGAGATCAGCATCTACCGGGCCCGTCTGGAGCAGCGCAATACCGAACTCCAGGCCCAGTTGCGGGAAATGGCCCAGACCACTCGCCGGTTGCGGGATCAGCTACGCAAGCTCGATCTGGAAACCGAATCACAGATCGTGGCCCGCCACGCCGAGGACGGTGACCGCTACGATACCGAGTTCGATCCGCTGGAAATGGATCGCTACTCGGCCCTGCACGAATACTCCCGGAGCCTTTCCGAGAGCGCGGCGGACCTGATGAGCCTGCACGGCTCGCTCACCGACCTGGTCGAGCAGGACGAGGTCCTGCTGGTACAGCAGTCACGGGTGAACACCAGCTTGCAGCAGGGCCTGATGCGTACATTGATGGTGCCGTTCGCGCGGCAGGAACAGCGTCTGCAGCGGCTGGTACGCCAGGTGGCCGATGAGACCCAGAGGCCGGCGGAGCTGTTCATCAGGGGCGGCGACGAGGAACTCGACCGCAGCGTGCTCGAGCGCATGACCGCCCCCATCGAACATCTGCTGCGCAATGCCGTGGTGCATGGCATCGAGCCCGCGGAGACACGACAGGCGGCGGGCAAACCGGCGGCCGGGCGCATCGAGATCACTCTGTTCCGCGAGGGCACTCAGCTGGTGATCGAGGTCGGTGACGACGGTCGTGGCCTGGATCTGGACACCATCGTTGCCCGGGCCCGCACGCTTGGCCTGCTGGCCGAGGGTGACGAAGTCTCCGACGAGGCGGCGGCCCGCCTGATCTTCCAGCCGGGTGTGTCCACGGCCGATACGCTCACTCAGTCCGCCGGCCGCGGGGTGGGCCTGGACGTGGTGGCGGCCGAAATCCGCGAACTCGGCGGCGGTCTGACGGTGGCGGCGGGGGCATCGGGAGGCACCCGGTTCGCGATTCGCCTGCCGTTGAGTCTGGCCATCAGCCAGGCCCTGTTCGTGGGTGTCGGCGAGGAGCGTTATGCGGTGCCGATGGGCAGCATCGAGGGCGTGACCCGCCTGTCCCGCGATGAACTGAAGGGGGCTGCCAAGGCCGAGGGCGAGCCCACCCTCGAGTACGCAGGACAGCGCTATCGACTGGTGGAACTGGCCGAGGTGCTGGGCGTGCCCGATGCGGCGCCGGGCGAAGACGCGCCCGTCAATCTGCCGGTGATACTGGCCCGGGCGGGTGAACGGCGGGCGGCATTCGTGGCGCACAGCATGATTGGCAGCCGTGAGATCGTGGTCAAGCCGGTAGGGCCGCAGGTGGCTACGGTGCCGGGCATCGCCGGTGCCACGGTACTTGCCGATGGTGCCGTGATGGTGATCCTGGACCTGGCCGCCCTGGTTCAGACGCAGACGCGAGCCGTTCCCCGGCCGCCCGCGTCGGCAACGGCCGCCGCCGATGCCCGGCCGCTGGTGCTGGTGGTGGACGACTCCATCACCATCCGCCGGGTATCCGAGCGGTTCCTCACCCGCCAGGGCTTCCGCGTGGGGCTGGCCAAGGACGGCATGGACGCGCTGGCGCAGTTGCAGGCGAATCCGCCCGATGCCGTGCTGCTGGATATCGAGATGCCCAGGATCGACGGCTTCGAACTGGCGACCTACATGCGCAATAGTCAGACGCTCCGGCATACGCCGATTGTCATGATCACCTCCCGCAGCGGCGACAAGCACCGGCGCCGGGCCGAACAGATCGGCGTGGACCGCTTCCTCACCAAGCCCTATCAGGAGGAACAGCTGCTGGCCGAGATTCGCTCGGTGCTGGGCCGACAGGAGGAGGCGGACGACCATGGCTGAGTCCGATCGCGCGCTCTACGGCCAACTGATGCCGCTGGCCTCCACGTGGCTGCTGCTGCCCAAGGCCGGTCTGGCCGAGGTGCTGGGCATGGAAGCCGTGGCGCTGGAAACCGAGGGGCCGGCCTGGCTGCTCGGCTTCGCCGACTGGCGCGAGCAGCGTCTGCCGGTCCTGTCCCTGGAGGCGCTTCTGGGCGAGCCGATGCCCGCCCGTACCCGGCGGACGCGGGTGGCGGTGATCAACAGCCTGGGGACGCATCTGGACGCCGGGCTGTTCATGATTGTGCTGCAGGGCAAGCCGCAGCTGACGCTGCTCAATCCCGCTGCGCTGCGGCCGGCCCCGATGCGCGAGGATGATGACGAGGTGATTCTCGCGCGCACGCGGCTGGCGAACACCGAAGCGCTGATCCCCGATCTGGAGGCGATCGAACGGCGTCTGGCCGAAGCGGTGGGGGATGTCGAGGATCAGCATCTTGCGGCCACCGACTGGGAGCCGGGCGGCGTCTCCTAGGCACGTCTAACGGAAGTCTCCCCAGCGGGTCTGCAACGCCGCCAGCGCCGCCGGGCCGGCGGTTTCCGTGCGCAGGATGCGTGGCCCCAGACGCACGCCTTCGAAGCCGCTGGCCCGGGCCGCGTCCAGTTCCTGGTCGGAAAACCCGGATTCCGGACCGATCAGGAGAGTGACCGAGGTCGGCGTGGTGGTGCCGTCGGCGGGACCGCCCGTGGCGCGGGGATCGAGCATCAGGCGCCGTTCACCGCCGGCGTCGGTCAGCCAGCCATCCAGCCGGCAGGGAACATGCACCGTCGGCAGCACCTCCCGGCCGGCCTGTTCCGCGGCCGAGCGGACCACGGCCTGCCAGTGGCGGTGCTTGCGGTCGAGGCGGTCGCCGGCCAACTTCACCTGGCCGCGCTCGGTGAACAGCGGCTGGATGGCGGCCACGCCCAGCTCCACCGCCTTGGCCACGGCAAAATCCATGCGGTCGCCCCGGGCCACGGCTTGCGCCAGCGTGACGGCCAGCGGTGATTCGCGCCGCGGCTGGCGATGTTCCAGCACCAATGCCTGCGCGGATTTGCGATCCAGCGCCGCCAGCCGGGCCGGATATTCCCCGCCGCGGCCGTCGAACAGCACCAGATCGGCCCCGGTACGCAGGCGCAGCACCGCACCCAGATGATGGACCTGCTGGGCACCCAGGGCCACCGTGTCACCAATGGCCAGCGCCCGGTCCACATGGAGCCGGGGCACATGCTTGCGGCGGGTGTCGGTCACCGTCGGGAGCGGGTCACAGTGTCTTGATCAGCACGGTGGAGTTACGCTGGTAGTTGTACATCTGCTGACGCGTCAGCGGCAGATCCGCAATGTCGGCGGTGCTGAAACCGCGCTCCACGAACCAGTGCGGCGTGCGGGTGGTCAGCACGAAAAGCCGCGCCAGACCCATGGCGCGGGCACGCCGCTCCACCGCCTGCATCAGGCGCTCGGCGCGGCCCTGCTTGCGGTAGTCGGCATGGACCGCCACCGAGGCCAGTTCGCCGACCTGTTCATCGGGGTAGGGAATCAGCGCGCAGCAGGCCGTGATCAGCCCGTCGCGTACCATCACGCTGTAGTTGTCGATTTCCAGCTCAAGCTGTTCGCGGGACCGGGGCACCAGAATGCCCGCAGCCTCCAGCGGCGCGATCAGATTCAGCAGGCCGCCCGCATCCTCCACCGTGGCCTGACGGATGATGTCGTAGGTGTCGGCGGCGACCAGCGTACCGGCGCCGTCGCGGCTGTAGAGTTCGCGTAGCAGCGCACCATCGGCCTCGAAACGCACCAGATGGGCCCGCGTCACGCCCTGGCGGCAGGCCTGTACCGCGCACTGCAGGCGGGCCCGCTCCTCGTCGTTCAGCCCGTCACCGGATTCCAGTAATGCCTGGGCTTCGGTGGGTGACAGCTGGGCCGGCGGGTGCGCCGCATGCTCGTGCATTTCCGGGCCCGCGTGCAGCATGATCAGTTTGTCGGCCTGTAACGCCGCGGCGGTGGCGGTGGCCACTTCCTCCGCCCACAGGTTGAAGGTCTCGCCGGTGGGGGAATAGCCGACGGGCGAGAGCAGCACGATGTGATCGCGATCGAGATGGGCCCGGATGGCGTCGACATCCACCCGCCGCACCTCGCCGGTGTGGCGGTGATCGACCCCGTTGACCACGCCCAGTGGCTTGGCGGTCACCAGATTGCCGCCCGCCACTCGTAGCCGCGCGCCGCCCATCGGGGTGCTGGCCAGCCCGGTGGACAGCAGGGCCTCGATGTCCATGCGGAGGGTGCCCACCGCCTGCTTGACGCAGGTGAGAGCCGGCGAATCGGTCACCCGCACGCCACCGGACAACACGCTTTCCACCCCGGCTGTGGCCAGGGCCGCGTCGATCTGCGGCCGGGCGCCGTGCACCAGCACCACCCGCACGCCCAGGCTCTTGAGCAGGGCAATGTCGTAGATCAGGTCCGCGAAACCGGGATCCGCGGCTGCCTCGCCGCCGAACATGATCACGAAGGTGCGGCCGTGATGAGCATGGATGTACGGGGCACTGGCGCGCAGTGCCGTCACCATGTCCTGGCCTGTTTGGGTTGTGCCGTTGTCCGGATGCATGCCGCTGCCCGCCGCGAAACCGCGTATTAAAGCATGTTCACGGCCTTAGGCAGAATCGGCCGATCAGTCCGTGCAGGATGTCGCGCATCGGATCGATGCGGTCCATGCCCAGAAACTCGTTGGGCTGATGGGCCTGGTCGATGTCGCCGGGGCCCAGAATCACCGTGTCCATGCCCAGCGCATTGTAGAACGAGCCTTCGGTGCCGAAGTCCACCGCCGCGGCCGTCCGGCCGGTGAGCTGTTCCGCCGCGCGCACGATTTCCGCGTCGGCTGCGGTTTCCATCGCCGGGGTGCCGGTAAACAGTTCCTCGAACTCGATGCCGCAGTCGCTTTCGGCCAGGGCCTCGTGCGCCACTGCCCGCAGCTCGTCGCGCAGCGGGGCAATGTCGAAACCCGGTGGAAAACGCAGATCCACCTGCAATTCACAGCGAGCGGGAATGCGGTTGGGGCTGTCGCCGCCGTGGATCACCCCCGTATTCAGCGTGGCATGGTCGACCGGAAAGCCCGGCGCCGGGGCGCGGGTGGCCAACTCGTCGCGGAAGCGGCATACGGCATTCAGCACTTGGCGCATGCCGTCGATGGCGTTGACTCCGAACGCCGGATTGCTGGAATGGCCGGCATGCCCGGTCACCCGGATGGCTTCCATCAGGATACCCTTGTGCCGGCGGATCGGCACCAGCCCGGTGGGTTCGCCGATCACCGCGTGGCGGGCCGGCCGATGTCCGGCATCGCGCAGGGCACGGGCCCCGTCCATGCCGCATTCCTCGTCGGCACTGGCCAGGATCACCAGCGGCCGGGTCAGATCCGTGGCCCGGTAATCGCGGGCCACATCCGCGGCCAGGGCCAAGAAGCCCTTCATGTCGGTGGTGCCCAGGCCGTAGTAGCGCGAGTCCCGCCTGGTCAGGGTAAAGGGGTCGCTGTCCCAGCCGTTATCGTCGTAGGGCACGGTATCCAGATGCCCGGCCAGGGCCAGCCCGTCGCCGGCCTCGGCATCACCCAGCGTGGCAATCAGATTGACCTTGTCATCGCGAGGACCGACCGGCAGGCAGCGGCAATCGAAGCCGAGGTCTTCGAGCCAGCCGCCCAGACACTCGGCCGCGGCCCGGTTGCCCATGTCGATGGCCGGGTCGGCACAACTGATCGAGGGCGTGCCAACCAGCGCGGCCAACAGCTCGGGAAAATCGGGGATGCGTCCAGCCATGTCGGGGCGACTCCGGTTGCCGGTTGATGGCGGGTAATGCCCGCACGATGGACAGTTTAACGGTTGGCGCGCTAGCGTTGCCCGACAATCAGGGAGTCCGCCTTTTCATGACTGCAATGACGCGATTTCTAGTCTGGGTGCTGCTGGCGCTGGTGGCCTTTCTTCCGGGGCAGTCGGTCAGCCCCGACGCCGTCACGCAACCCGCCACTCGTGTCTTCATCGGTCCGGCCGATTCGCGTGTGTTCGCCGCGCGGCAAGCTGCCGCCCCGGCCGCGGAAGCGGCAGAGGTCACCGTGCGGGACGGAATGACCATCGTCACGGTGCCGCAATCGCGCCATTCCTGGCTGCAGGCCAGGCGCAATGCCGATGGCGAGATCCGCATCGGCCATGGGGTTGGTCATGGTCACTGACGCGCTGCGACGGGGATGCGCGGCCGCGCTTCTCGTACTGACTGCGGGTGCGGTGCAGGCGGCGGATATCCGCATCATCAACGGCGACACTCCGGGCGAGGGTTTGAACGATACGACGCCGCGCGATCCGGTGCCGGGCAATCCGGGAACCACGGTCGGCGCGCAGCGGCTGAATGCGCTGGGCTACGTGGCCGATCTGCTGGGTAGCCGGATCGGCAGCGATGTGCCGATCCTGGTCGAGGTGACGTTCAGCAATCTGCGTTGCCGGAGCACCAATGCCGATCTCGCGGCGGCCGGGCCCGAGCGCTTGGTTTCGGATTTTCCCGGGGCGCAGCCGGGGGTGTTCTATGCGCTGGCGCTGGCCAACGCGATCAACGGGGCGCGGATCGAATCCGGCCCCGACATCAGTGCGGATTTCAATGCAGATCTCGACGCACCGGATGACTGTCTGGGCGGGGCGGACTGGTATTACGGTCTGGACAACAATCCGCCCGGCGACGATCTCAACTTCGTCAGTACCGCCACCCATGAGCTGATCCACGGCCTCGGTTTTGCCAGCTTTGTGAACCTGCAGACCGGTGAATTCTTCATGGGGCTGCCCAGTATCTACGAGACCTTCATCCGCGACCTCGGCTTCAGCACTACCTGGCCCAGTCTGAACAACAATGAACGGATGGCCTCCGCGGCAAACGACGGGAATGTGGTCTGGGACGGTCCCAGTATTACCCCGCAGGTCAGCGCCCGTTACAGCGACGGCACGGTTGGCAGTGATCTCCAATTGTATGCCCCCAACCCGGTGGAACCCGGTTCCTCGATTTCCCACTGGGAAGCCGACCTGACCCCCAATGCCCTGATGGAGCCGTTCGTCGACGCCCGCGGCGATGTCGATATCCGCAACGGGATTGGCCTGGCGGCCTGCGTGCTCTCTGACCTCGGCTGGGGGCTGATCAACAGGGTTGGTTGTCCGGACGATGACGGCGCGGCAATCCCGTCCCCCGACGGGACCGCCGATGGCAGCGGCAATGCGAATGCTGGTGGCGGCAGCGGCGATATGGCCGGGGATGATGGCAGCGGAGGCGGCGGCTGCACCCTGGGCCGCGGTGCCCCCGATCCGATCTGGCTGGCACTGTTGCTGGTCGCGGCCTGGCGATTGCGACGGCAGAGCATCTGAACATTCTTCGCGACCCGTGGCTCTGGCTGGCACTGGCGGCGGGGCCGCTGGCCTGTGGCGGGCTGGCGCTGACGGGCTTTGCCCGCTGGTCGATCGGCGGGTCGCTGGCGCCGATGTCGCTGGTCATGGTGATCGTGGCGTATCCGGTGGTGGAGGAATGGCTGTTCCGTGGCGAACTGCAGCCCTGGATCGGCCGGAAACTGGGTGGTGGGCTCGGGCCGGTGAGTATTGCCAACCTGATCACCAGTCTGCTGTTCAGCGCGCTGCATCTGCTTTTTCAACCGCCCGGCTGGGCGCTGGCGGTGTTCCTGCCGTCACTGGTGTTCGGCCATTTCCGCGAGACCACTGGCGGGCTTGCCGCACCGATGCTGCTGCACGGCTGCTACAACGCCTGCTTCTTTCTGCTGCTGGCATAGCCAATGGCAGGCGCGCAGTTTTGTTAGCCTTGCGCCATGAACGAGACATCCGAAAGCCGTTACGACGGGCTTGCCCGGCGCCTGAGCGAGGCCGGCGCCACCCAGGATCCGGCGGAGGTGCACGGCTCGCTGTGTGGTGCGCTGTGCCTGCACGATCAGCTGCCCACGGTGGATCTGGTGGAGGGAGCCGACGCCGAGGCGCTGCAGCCGCTGCTGCAGGCATTGCAGGAGTTCAGCCTGGAAGGGTTGTACGATTCGGATTCGGGCTTCCAGCCGCTGCTGCCCGACGATCAGGCACCGCTGCCGCGTCGAGTCAAGGCCCTGGCGAGCTGGTGCAGCGGGTTCGTCTACGGTATTGCCAGCCATGGCGAGTTCGATCTGACCCACTGCACCGACGAGGTGCAGGAAGTGGTTCGCGATCTCACCGAACTGTCCCGGGCCAGCCTCACCGACGAGGATGCCGGCGGCGAGCAGGGCGAGGCCGACTACGCCGAGCTGGTGGAGTACGTCCGCGTCGGGGTCCAGCTGATCTTCCTGGAAATGCGTACCGCCGAGCGGCAGGACGAACCCGACGCGCGTCTGCACTGACCACCAGCAACAACATATGATCCAGCCCATTGACTACGCCCGACGCCGGGCGCATCTGGCCGAGCGCATCGGCGACCGGGCAGTGGCGATGCTGGCCGCGACCCCCGAGCGAGTGCGCAACCGCGACGTGCACTATCCCTATCGCGCCGACAGCGACATGCGCTATCTCACCGGGTTCACCGAACCGGAAGCCGTGGCGGTGCTCGCGCCCGGCCGGGCCGATGGTGAATTCATCCTGTTCTGCCGCGACCGGGATCCCGAGCGCGAAGTCTGGGACGGCCGGCGCGCCGGACCGGACGGAGCCTGCCGTGATTTCGGCGCCGATCAGGCCTTTCCCGTCCAGGAACTGGGCCAGCGCCTGCCGGAACTGCTCGCCGACCGGGACACCGTCTATCACAGCCTGGGCGCCGACGACTGGGCCGACCGTCAGTTGACCGCCGCGCTTGACCGCATCCGCGCGATGGGGCGCCGGGGCTGGCAGACGCCCACCCAGATAGGACTGTTGCAGTCTGTGCTGCACGAGATGCGCCTGCGCAAGGAGCCGGCCGAACTCGACCGCATGCGTCATGCCGCCGCGGTTTCGGCCGCGGCCCATTGCCGGGCCATGCGGGTCTGCCGGCCGGGCATGGCGGAATATGCCCTGGCCGCCGAGCTGCATCACGAGTTCGAGGCCTCAGGCATGCACTGGGCCTATCCCTCCATCGTCGGAGGTGGCGCCAACGCCTGCATCCTGCACTACATCGAGAATGCCGCGACACTGGCCGGTGGCGACCTGGTCCTGATCGACGCTGGGGCGGAGAACGCGGGCTATGCCGCGGACATTACCCGCACTTTCCCGGTCAGCGGGCGTTTCTCCGGCCCACAGCGGGATCTCTACGACGTGGTACTGGCCGCCCAGGAGGCGGCGGTGGACGCGGTGCGCGCCGGCAACGATTACGACGCCTTCAACCGCGCCGCGGTCCGCGAACTGTGCCGGGGAATGCTCGACCTGGGCCTGCTTGTCGGCGATCTGGGCGCGGTGATCGAACAGCAGGATTACAAGCGCTTCTACATGCACGGCACCGGTCACTGGCTGGGCATGGACGTGCACGATGTGGGCGACTACAAGCGCGACGGCCAGTGGCGGGCGCTGGAACCGGACATGGTAGTCACGGTGGAACCGGGGCTGTACGTGCCCGCCGGCAGTGAAGGGGTGGATGAGCGCTTCTGGAACACCGGCATCCGCATCGAGGACGATGTACGGGTGACGGACGGCGCGCCGGAAGTGCTCACCGCCGGCGTGCCCAAACGGGCCGATGAGATCGAGGCCCTGATGGCCGATGGCTGATGACTTCGACGTCCTGGTCATCGGCGGCGGACTGGTCGGGGCCAGTTTCGCCTGTGCCATGGCCGGTTCGGGTCGCCGCATCGGGCTGGTGGAGGCGGCACTGCCCGCCACCGATCCGGTGCCGGACCAGGTCGAGCGCACCACCGCGCTGGCCTGGGGCAGCCGGATCCTGTTCGAACGCTGGGGACTGTGGCCGGCCATCGCCGGGACGGCCGCCCCGATCCGCCATCTGCATGTGTCCCAGCGCGGCCGCTTCGGCGTTACCCGGGTTGATCATGCCGACTACGGGGTCGATGCGCTCGGGTATGTGGTGCCCAATCACGTACTGGCCGGTGCGCTTTATCAGCGCCTGGCGGACGTCGACGGAGTGGAGGTGATTGCGCCGGCCCGCTTCCAGCAGCTGGAAACCGGCGAGCACAGAGTCGCGGTAACCCTCAGCGAGGGCGACCGGTCGCGCCAGATAACGACTTGCCTGGTGGTAGGGGCCGATGGCGCCGGCTCGGCCGTGCGCGCTGCCCTGGGTATTGGCGCGGAAATCCGTGATTACGGCCAGCAGGCGGTGGTCACCTCGGTTTGCCCCGGCCGCCCGCCAGGCGATACCGCCTACGAGCGTTTCACGCCGGCCGGCCCGATCGCGATCCTGCCGCGCTCCGCAACGGATGTCGCGCTGGTCTGGACCCTGCCGACGGATGAGGCCGAACAGCGCTGCCGCGAGGACGACGGCGCCTTTCTGGCCGCCCTGCAGACGGCGTTCGGGCAGCGTCTGGGGCGCTTCGATGGCCTTGGGCCGCGTGGTGCCTATCCGCTGAAACGGGTGATCTGCCCGCGGCCGATCGCCGAGCGGGCGCTACTGGTGGGCAGCGCTGGTCACCATCTGCATCCGGCCGCCGCGCAGGGTTTCAACCTGGCCCTGCGGGACGTCACCGTGCTCGCCGGGTTGCTGCAGACCGCCGCCGACCCCGGCGATGCCGCCCTGCTGGAGACCTGGCGCGAGGCGCGCCGCGCCGACCAGCACCGGGTGAGCAATTTCACCGACGGCATTGTCCGTCTGTTTTCCAATCGCCTGCCGGGCCTGGGACTGGCCCGGGGGCTGGGGCTGACCGGGCTGGAACTGCTGCCCGGGATCAAGCACGACATGGCCCGCCGCAGCATGGGTCTGGCCTTCGCCAGCGACGTGACCACCGATGCCTGACTCGTTCGATATCGCCGTGGTCGGCGGTGGCATGGTGGGGGCGGTGCTGGCCGTCGCACTGGACCGGGCCGGCTTCCGGGTCGCCCTGATCGAGGCACGGGAGCCGGTGCCGCTGGCCTCCGACGACGAGTACGATCTGCGGGTATCGGCCGTATCCCCGGCCTCGCGCCGACTGCTGGAAAACCTGGAGTTGTGGGCGGACCTCGATCACCACCGCGTCGCCGTCTATCGCGGCATGCGGGTGTGGGAAGGCGGTGGCCGGGCGCAGCTGGAATTCGAGCACACCGCCCTGGGGTTGCCGGAGCTGGGCCACATCATCGAGAACCGCCTGATTGTCGATGCCGCATGGCGGGCGCTGCGTAATGTCACCTGCTTCTGCCCGGCGGAACTGGGCGATCTGTCGGTCACGGCGAACGCCGCCAATCTGACCCTGGCCGATGGCCGTGAACTCCGGGCCCGGCTGGTGGTGGGCGCGGAAGGGGCGGGTTCGCCGGTGCGGCGGTTCGCCGGCATCGACACCGTGGGCTGGCCCTACCGCCAACGCTGCACCGTGGGCACGGTGGCCACGGAAAGGCCGCACCAGTCGATTGCCTGGCAACGCTATATCCCCACCGGACCGGTGGCGTTCCTGCCGATGGCGGATGGCCGCTGTTCCCTGGCCTGGCATGCCGACGACCGGCTGGCCGACGAGCTGCGCGATCTGGACGATGCCGCGTTTGCCGAGCGCCTGACTCGGGCCTCCGGCGGCATTCTCGGCCGGGTCACCCGCGTCGACAGCCGTGCGGCTTTCCCGCTGCGCCTGATGCACGCCACCGACTATGTCCGGCCGCGCATCGTGCTGGCCGGCGATGCCGCCCACGTGCTGCATCCCATGGCGGGGCAGGGGGCCAATCTCGGCTTCATGGATGTGGCCGCCCTGGTCGAGGTGCTCGAGCAGTCCCGTCAGTCCGGCCGCGACCCGGGCGACGAACGCCGCCTGCGCCGCTACCAGCGGCGCCGCAAGGTGGACAATCTGGCGATGATGGCGGTCACCGACGGTATCAAGCGGGTGTTCGGCATCGAGGATCCGGCGCTGTCCCGCTTGCGCGACCGCGGCATTGCCGCGGTGCAGGACCTGGCGCCGCTCAAGCAGCTGATGATGCGCCAGGCAGTGGGGCTGGGCGGTGATCTGCCGCCACTGCTGAAGTAACCCAGTTTACCGAGCCGGCTGCTCCTGATCCCAGTCGATCCGCTCGCCCAGCAGCGGCTGCGGGCGGCGCACGAAGCGCGGGCGCAGCAGGTTCACCAGCAGCGGCAGCACGATCAGCGACATGGCCATGTTGATGCCCATGATCACCATGATCAGCAGGCCCATGTCGGCCACGAACTTGAGCCCGGACAGCAGGTACAGCGGCAGGATTCCTACCGCCATGATGGTGGCGGTAAACAGAATGGCCTTGCCGGTGGTCACCAGTGCGGCGCGGATGGCCGCCTCCCAGTCGCCGTCCAGCCGCTGGAACTCCTCGCAGATGCGCGACAGCAGGTAGATGCCGTAGTCGATACCCACCCCCAGACCGATCGCCGCCACGATCATGGAGTTCACGTCCAGCCCCACGCCCAGCAGGTGCATGGCCGCCACCATGGTGAAGTGGGACAGGTTGACCGGAATCAGCAGCAGGATGCCGGCCACTACCGAGCGGTAGGCCAGCGAGAACATCAGGAAGATGAACAGGTTGAGCAGTAGCACGATGAGGTGGTGATAGCGTTCCACCACCCGGTTGATCGCCTCCTGCAGGGCGATGATCCCGGTACCGAGCCGCACGGTGAAAGCCTCGTGGTCGACCCCCACCTTTTCGACCGCGGCACGCGCTGTCGCCAGCGCCTGGTCCACCGTTTCCTGCTTGTTGTCTGGATACCACAGCGACACGGTCGAGTGCTGGGCATCGAAGGAAATCACGTGATTGAAGGCCTTGGCGCTGGAGCCGAGCATGGCGGCGGTGGCCGCGGCGCTGATTGCCCGCTGGCGTTCATCCAGCGGCATCCAGCGAGGATCGCCGCCGTTGTAGAGCCGGTTGCCCTCGCGCAGGTAATCGGCGAATGAAAGGGTGGCGGCCGGCGGGAACTCGCCGGTCTCCAGATCGTCCTGCAACTGCAGCATGGTGCGCACGGTGTCCAGTTGCTGGGCGGTCCAGCTGGGATCCTTGTCGTTCTTGGCCTCGAGCACGATCTCCAGCGTGTTGGTACCGGGAAAATGGTCGTTGATCTGGCGGACCGCGGTGTTGAATTCGGAGTCATGCCAGAACAGGTGGCTGCCCTCGACCGGATTGCCGATGCGGATCTGCAGCGCGGTGAAAACCGCCGCGCCGCCACCGGCAATCACCACGGCAGCGGTAACCGCCGCGCGCCGGCCAGTGGTCAGGCCCGCGATGCCATTCAGCAGGCGTACCAGGCCGCTCCGGGCGTACTCGTCGGACCGGCCGCCAGTTGCCCTCACCGGGCGGCGCGGAGCGGGCAGGGTGGCCAGCAGCAGGGAAATCAGTACCACGCCCGTCGGAATCAGCCACACCGCCCACATGCCGCAGAAGATGGCGTGCCTGACCATGGCGGGAATCGGGGCGGCAATCACCACCGCAATGCCCAGCACGTCGGTGAGAATGCTCAGCACCGAGGGGGCTGCCATCACCCGCATGGTGCGCCGGGCGGCTTCCAGCCGGTCGCCCACCTCGGCGTGAATTTCATGGAAGCGCTCGGTGAACTGCACGCTGTGGGAGAATGAGCGGGCGGTGAGCAGCAGCGGCACCACCATCAGTAGCGGCTCCACCGAGATGTTCAGCCAGCCCACGAAACCGAAGGCCCAGATGGCGGCAGTCGCGCTGGTGATCAGCGGGGTGACTACGCCCACCAGGTTGCGCATGTAGAACACCAGGGCCCCGAACAGCGCCAGTAGCGTCAGGGCGAAGATGCCGGCCATCTGCCATTCGTAGCGATAGACCCAGCCGATCAGCGCCGGCTGGCCGGTCAGATAGATATCGTGATTGGCGTCGCGCGCATTCTCGACCAAGCCCTGGACATATTCGAAGGTTTCGCCGTAATCGATCCGGTGCTCGATGAAGGTGGCCATGATCAGGGTGGCCGAATCATCCTCCGAGACCAGGAAATTGCGGATGTTGGGGGAGCGATCCACCCGGTTGCGAAAATCGGCGATGGTCTTCGGGCTGACCGGCGGCGCGTCCCCCATCAGCGGCTGCATGTCGATGCCGTAGGGGGTGGCTTCGGCGTAGCGTGCCTTGGTGGTGGTGATCGACAGTACCTGGTCATGGTCCACCGCCGGCGCCAGGTCGATGTCGCGGGTCAGATCCCAGACCTTCTGCAGCGTGTCCGCGTGATAGAGCGTGCCGTTCTTTCGCTGGACCATGATCACCATGGTCAGCGGATTGCCGAAGTTGGGATGGTCCTTGAACACCTGGACGAATGGATCGTCGGTGGGCAGCAGGTCCGAGAACACCGTCTCGATCTGCACCCGTGGCAGACCGGCGGCGAAGAACAGCGTGATCAGCGCGAACACCGCGAATGCGGCCCGGCGGTGGCGCAGAACCCAGTCGGCAAGGCGTTGTCGTAGCGAGTACAAGCGGTGGTCCCGGATAGTCGGCAGAGGCGGAGATTATCGCACCCGGCTTGGATCGGGCCGGATGCATTGGTACAATCTATGACTCGATCGACAAACGCGTGGGAGAGTCCTTTCGCCGGTACCATCCGGCTCGGGGACGCCGAAGGCGCAAATCCGCCCGGAAACGCTCAGGCCCATGGACCACGCGACGCGAAGCCAGATCGGCTTCCGATCGACTCTGGAGAGTACCCGCCACGGCGGGTCACCGACGGGGCGAGGCCGGCAACGGCTAATCTCTCAGGTTCCCGGACAGAGGGGCGGCAGGGTCGCAAGTGGCGGCCCGGTCGAGCCACTCGAAAAAGGGATATCCATGGGAAAGCGTACGCCCCTGTTTGACGCGCATACCGCCGCCGGCGCGAAGATGGTCGACTTCGCCGGCTGGGACATGCCCGTCAACTACGGCTCCCAGATCGACGAGCACCTGGCCGTGCGCGCCCGTGCCGGCATGTTCGATGTCTCCCACATGGCCGCGGTCGAGGTCCGCGGCGCCGGCGCCCGCGCGTATCTGCGCTATCTGTGGGCCAATGATGTCGCCCGGGCCGATACGCCCGGCAAGGCCCTCTATACCTGCATGCTCAACGAGCAGGGCGGCGTGGTGGACGACCTGATCGTCTATCACGTCGCCGACGGCCACTACCGCACCGTGGTCAACGCCGGCACCGCCGACAAGGACCTTGCCTGGATGCAGGCTCACGCCGAAGGCTTCGATGTCACCGTCGAACGCCGGCCGGATCTGGGCATTGTCGCCGTGCAGGGGCCGCAGGCTCGCGAACTGGCCCTGGGCTGTCTGCCCGCGGAGCTGCACGAGCCCGCCGCGCAACTCAAACCGTTCTTTGCCGCCTTCGCCGACGACCGGCTGGTGGGCCGCACCGGGTATACCGGGGAGGACGGCTTCGAATGCATTCTGCCGGCCGCCGATTTGCCGCCGTTCTGGGACGCGCTCGCCGCCGCCGGCGTGGAACCCTGCGGCCTGGGCGCGCGCGACACGCTGCGCCTGGAGGCGGGGCTGAATCTCTACGGCCAGGACATGGACGAAGACACCCATCCGCTGGAGTCGGGGCTGGGCTGGACCGTGGCCTGGGAGCCGGCCGACCGCGATTTCGTCGGCCGGGCCGCGCTGACCGACGCGGTCTCCGACCCGCAGCGCAAGCTGGCGGGCGTGCTGCTGACCGACCGCGGCGTGCTCCGCCACGGTCAGACCGTGCGCCATGCCGGTGCCGGAGGCGAAGGCCTGCTCACCAGTGGCACCTACTCGCCCACCCTGAAGTGTTCCATCGGCCTGGCTCGCGTGCCGCAGGACTGGGCCGAAGGCGACAGTATCGAAGTCGAGCGGCGCGGACGCTGGTGTGGCGCCCGCATCGTGAAACATCCGTTCGTGCGCAACGGCAAGGCGCGCATTCAAATCTGAAAGGGAAGGGAGACGTGCGATGAGTGAAATACCCGCTGACCTGAAGTACGCCAAGACGCATGAATGGATACGCCTTGACGAGGACGGCCGGGCCACGGTCGGCATCAGCGACTACGCCCAGGGGGCGCTGGGCGATCTGGTGTTCGTGGAGCTGCCGGAAGCCGGCGAAACCCTGACCGCGGGCGACACCGTGGCGGTGGTGGAATCGGTGAAGGCCGCGTCGGATGTCTACGCTCCGCTGTCCGGCGAGGTGATCGAGGTGAATCCGCAGCTGGCGGATGCGCCGGAACTGATCAACGACGACCCCTACGGCGAGGGCTGGCTGCTGAAGATGTCCATTGCAGACGAATCCGGGCTCGACGACCTACTCGATCCCGATGCCTACGAGCAGGTCGTGGCCGACGAGGAAGGTTGAACCTGTTTCCCGTGACAACAACTGCGGAGGCGTGACCCATGCCGTTCATCCCGCATACCGACGACGACATCCGGTCCATGCTCGACACCATCGGTGCCGACAGCATCGAGGACCTGTTCGACGAGATCCCGCGCGAACTGCGGGGCAACCATATCGACAGCGTGCCGGAAGGCATGACCGAGATGGCCATCTCCCGGTTGATGACTGAACGCGCGGCTCTTGATGCCGGCGCGCTGTGCTTCATCGGCGCCGGGGCCTACGAGCATCACGTACCGGCTGCGGTGTGGGAGATCACCACCCGCGGCGAGTACTACAGCGCCTACACCCCGTATCAGGCCGAGGCCAGCCAGGGCACGCTCCAGCTGATCTACGAATACCAGACCATGATGGCGGGCCTGACCGGCATGGATGTGGCGAATGCCTCGCTCTATGACGGCGCCTCCGCCATGGCCGAAGCCGCCCTGATGGCGGTACGGTCCACGCGCAAGGCGAAGTCGGCGCGGATTCTGGTGCCGGCCACCGTGCACCCGGCTTATCGCAAGACCGCCCGGGCCATCTGCGGCAACCAGGACGTGCGGTTCGAGGAACTCCCCTACGACCCCAAGACCGGTACCACGAGCATGAACGCGCTGCGCCAGTACGACGGGCCGGACGTCACGGCGGTGGTGATTCCGCAGCCGAATTTCTTCGGCAAGCTCGAGGACGTGGATGCCATCACCGACTGGGCGCATGAACAGGGTGCGCTTGTCATCGCGGTGGTCAACCCGCTGGCCCTGGCCCTGATCCGGCCGCCGGGCGAGTGGGGAGAAAACGGTGCCGACATCGTCTGCGGCGAAGGCCAGCCGCTGGGCGCGCCGCTGTCATCCGGCGGGCCATATTTCGGTCTGATGTGCTGCCGCCAGAAGCTGGCCCGGCAGATGCCCGGCCGCATAGTCGGCCGCACGAAGGATCTGGAGGGCCGGGATGGCTACACCCTGACCCTGCAGCCCCGGGAGCAGCATATCCGGCGCTCCAAGGCGACCTCCAACATCTGCACCAATCAGGGTCTGCTGGTCACCGCGGCCACCATTCACATGAGCCTGCTCGGCCCCGAGGGCTTGCGGCGGGCGGCCTCGGCCAGCGTGGCCAATACCCGCGGCCTGGTCGAGCGGCTGACCCGCCTGCCGGACGTGGAAGCGGCCTTCAATGCGCCCGGTTTCCACGAGGCGGTGCTGCGCATCGACCAGCCGGTGGGCAAGGTGCTGGAGGCGCTGACTGCCCGCGGTATTCTCGGCGGGTATGCGCTGGGCCGGGATTATCCCGAGCTGTCCGACTGCCTGCTGGTCTGCGTCACCGAGACCAAGACCGAGGCCGACCTCGACGCGTATGCCGACGCATTGGCCGATGTCCTGCAGGGCTATGGCAAGAAATCGGCGGTGGCCTGAACCGATGCATGGCGCCCGGCCTCCCGCCCGGCCCGGTGCGCGTCGAGCGCAGGGGTTGCTCACGTACACTGCGCATGCCGCGCGCCGCTGTCGTGGCTCGCGCAGCATGTTGACACACCGACTGCGGTCGCAGTCGTTTAGTACCAAGGAGTTTTTCGATGGCACAAGTCACGTTCCAGGGTAATCCGATCAACATCGCCGGAGACCTGCCGGCCGCCGGCGCCCGGGCCCCCGACTTCCGTCTGACCGCGGGCGACATGTCCGACAAGTCGCTGGCCGACTTCTCCGGCAAGAAGAAGGTGCTCAACATCTTCCCCAGCGTGGATACCGATGTCTGCGCCAAGTCCGTACGCGAGTTCAACGAGCGCGCCGGCGCGCATCCGGACGTGGCGATGCTGCAGATCTCGGCGGATCTGCCGTTCGCCCAGGGCCGCTTCTGCAGCAGCCAGGGGCTGGACAATGTCACGTCATTGTCGATGCTGCGGGACAAGTCCTTTGCCCAGCACTACGGCACCCTGATCACCGAGGGCCCGCTGGCCGGTCTGTCCGCTCGCGCGGTGGTGGTGGTCGACGAAAACGACCAGGTCATCCACAGCGAACTGGTGCCCGAAATCGGCCAGGAACCCGATTACGAGGCTGCGATCAACGCGCTCTAGGCGCTCGCGGCTCCAAGTTCACGTCCAATGGTGAAGTCATGACCGAAAAGCTGATTTTCGAGCACAGCCGTCCCGGACGCCGCGCACCGGGCCAGGCACCGGGTGCCCCGGTGGACCCGGACCTTATTCCGGATGGCCACCGGCGCGAATCCGCCCTCGGGCTGCCCGAGGTCTCGGAGCTGGACACCGTGCGCCACTTCACGCGGCTGTCGCAGATGAACTTCTCCATCGACACCCATTTCTATCCGCTGGGTTCGTGCACCATGAAGTACAACCCGCGGGCCTGTAACTCGCTGGCCATGCTGCCCGGTTTCACCGGCCGCCATCCGCTGGCGCCGATGGAGTACAGCCAGGGTTTCATGAGCATCGCCTACGAACTGCAGGTCATGCTGGGCGAGGTCACGGGCATGGACGTGGTGTCGCTGGCACCGATGGCCGGGGCCCAGGGCGAGTTCGCCGGCGTGGCCATGATGAAGGCCTACCACGATGCCAATGGCGATACCGAACGCACCGAAGTGCTGGTGCCGGATGCGGCCCACGGCACCAACCCGGCCACCGCCACCATGTGCGGCTGCACCGTGCGTGAACTTCCCACCGACGCGGATGGCGACGTCAATCTGGCAGCCCTCAAGGAAGCGGTTGGGCCCAAGACCGTGGGTATCATGCTCACAAACCCCTCCACCCTGGGCGTGTTTGAACGCGACATCCTGGAGATGGCGGAAACCGTCCACGACGCCGGTGGTCTGCTCTATTACGACGGCGCCAACCTGAACGCCATCCTGGGCAAGATCCGGCCCGGCGACATGGGCTTCGACGTCATCCACATGAACCTGCACAAGACCTTCTCCACCCCGCACGGCGGTGGTGGTCCGGGGTCGGGCGCCATCGGCGTGAGCAAGCGGCTGCGCCGCTATGCCCCGGTGCCCTACGTGATGCACGACGGTGATCAGTACAGTTGGGTCGAGGACAGCGACCGGCCGCACAGCATCGGCCGGTTGTCCGCATTCCAGGGCAATGCCGGCGTGATCCTGCGTGCCTACGTGTATGCCCGCATGCTCGGGCGTGAGGGGATGACGCGGGTAGCCGAGTTCGCCACGCTCAACGCCAACTACCTGGCCCGGCGGCTGACCGATGCAGGCTTCGAGCTCAGCTATCCGGCGCGGCGCGCCTGCCACGAGTTCACCGTCACCCTCAAGCGCGAAAAGCAGGAATACGGCGTCGGCGCCGGCGACTTCGCCAAGCGCTTGCTCGACTACGGTTTCCACGCGCCCACGGTCTACTTCCCGCAGCTGGTGCCCGAGTGCCTGCTGATCGAGCCGACCGAGACCGAGTCCAGGGAAACCCTGGATGCGTTCGTGGAAGCCATGATTGCCATCCGCGACGAGGCGAGGGCCGACGCCGACATCCTGCATCAGGCGCCCTATAGCTGCCCGGTTCGCCGGCTGGATGAGGTTCGGGCGGCCAAGGAACTGGATCTCAAGTGGCAGCCGCCCGCGCAAGCCGCGGTAGGCTGAGGACCGGCTGACATGACCCGCGGCCTGTCCGGTTGGCCTCGGTTATGGCGCGCAACATGCGTATCCTATCGAGGCATCGGCTGGGCGTGGCGCAACGAAGAGGCGTTTCGCATCGAGGCCGTGTTGTTCGTGGCGCTGTTGCCGGCCGCCCTCTGGTGGGGTGACAACGGGCTCGAACAGGCCGTCTGTGTCATGTCGCTGTTCCTGGTGATGATCACCGAACTGCTCAACACCGGCATTGAGGCGGCCATCGATCGCATCGGCACGGAGCGTCACCATCTGTCCGGTGCTGCCAAGGACGTGGCCTCGGCTGCAGTCCACCTGTCGCTTATCCAGGTACCCGTCGTATGGGGCCTGATCGGTTTGAATTAAGAAGGGAGACCAATGTCTGCGCTCATCTGCGGATCCTTTGCCTACGACAACATCATGGTGTTTCCGGATCGGTTCTCGAATCACATCCTGCCGGACAAGGTACACATGCTGAACGTGGCCTTTCTGGTGCCGGAACTGCGCCGTGAATTCGGCGGCACCGCCGGCAATATCGTCTACAACCTGCACCTGCTGGGCGGTGACGGCTATGCCATGGGGACCGTGGGTGCGGACTTCGATCCCTACGCCGAGCGCATGGACCGGCTGGGCATCTCGCGCCGGTATCTCAAGTCGATTCCGGAAGCCTTCACCGCGCAGGCGTACATCACCACCGATCTGGATGACAACCAGATCACCGCCTTCCATCCCGGCGCAATGAACGAGGCCCATACCCAGCCGCTTCCGGACGATCTGGACATCAGCGTGGGTCTGATCTCGCCGGACGGTCGTGACGGCATGATTCAGCATGCCGAACAGTTCGCCGAACGCGGCATTCCGTTCATCTTCGACCCCGGCCAGGGGTTGCCGATGTTCGACGGCGACGATCTCAAGCGCTTCATCGAGCAGGCCGGTTACGTGGCGGTCAACGACTACGAGTCGCAGCTGATGATGGACCGCACCGGCTGGAGCATGGAAGAAATGGCCGAGCGGGTGCGGGCGGTGATCGTCACCCGTGGCGGCGAGGGGTCGCATGTCTATACCGACGGCAAGAAGATCGATATCCCCTCGGTGCAGCCGGCCGCGATCAAGGATCCCACGGGCTGCGGCGATGCCTACCGGGCGGGCCTGCTGTATGGCCTGGCCAACAACATGGATTGGGAAACCAGCGGGCGCATCGCCTCCCTGATGGGATCGATCAAGATCGCCCAGAGCGGCACCCAGAACCACCATTTCACCCCGGACGAGTTCGCGGCGAAGTTCAAGGACGCCTTCGGGTACGCCCTCTAGCAGTATCGGGTCGGGCGGTGGTTGCGGCCACCGCCCGGTCGGGAGAGGTCCATGCAGACTAGACAGCAATGGCGGGTGGCCGTATTGCCGGGCGACGGCATCGGCCCGGAGGTGATGGCCCAGACCGAACGCGTGCTGGCGGCGCTGGCCGAGCGTGACGGCCTGGATCTGACCGCCACGGGCTTCGGCTGGCCGTCCCACGCCTGGCATCAGCAGCACGGCGAGATCGCGCCGCCGGATTACCTGCAGACGCTGGCCGGCTTCGACGCTATCCTGCTGGGTGCGCTGGGGGATCCGGGACCCACCAGCAACCCGGACCGCTACCTGCTGTCCGACGCCGATTCCCTGGCGCCGCTGCTCGACATCCGCAAGCATTTCGATCAGTGGGCCTGCGAGCGGCCCTGCCGGCCGCTGCCGGGTGCCCCGCGCTATCTGGCCGACGCGCGTGCCGCGGAGATCGACATGCTGGTCATTCGCGAGAACAGCGAAGGCGAGTATGTCGGCCAGGGAGGGCGGCTGGCCCCGGGTACCGAGCGCGAGATCGTCACCCAGACCGCTGTGTTCACCCGCCGCGGCACCACCCGCATCATCCGGCACGCCTTCGAACAGGCCCGGCTGCGGGCCCAACAGCGGCGGCAGGACTCGCGAGTACGCGATTTCGGCGGGCGGGACTCCCAGGTGTGCCTGGTCACCAAGCGCAATGCGCTGAAGTTCTGGGGCGAGATGTACACCGAGGTGTTCGCCGAGGTCAGTGCCGATTACCCCGATGTGGCCACCCACCACGAACTGGTAGATGCCGCCTGCATGAAGTTCGTCACCCGGCCGTGGGATTTCGACGTGGTGGTGGCCTCCAATCTGCACGGCGATATTCTCACCGACCTCGCCGCCGTCCTGAATGGTGGCATGGGTGTGGCGCCATCGTGCAACCTCAATCCCGCCGACCGCCATTGTCCGCCGATGTTCGAGCCCACCCACGGCAGTGCGCCGGACATCGCCGGTCAGGATATCGCCGGCCCCACGGCCATGCTGCTGACTGCCGCGATGATGCTCGACTGGATGGGCGAGGAAGACCCGGCAGCCCGTCGTGCCAGCGCACGGCTGCGCTCGGCGGTGGCCGCCGATCTTGCCGCCCATGGCGATGAAAGCCGCGGCACCGCGGCGGTGGGTGCGGCAGTGCTGGCGCACCTGCAGGACAGCGCATCCGGCGTCTGACGGCCGGCGTCCTGTCGGCTCGCGGGTCGGCCCCGCGTCGATTGAACCCGCCGCGACGGCGCAGTACCCTCGCCGGGTCTGCCTCCCCCATCAAGACAGGAGTCCGCCACGATGACCCATAACCGCCCCGGCCATCTCTCGCCGCTGCTGCAACAGGCGACGCACGTGCGCGCGGTGCGTGGTAAAGGCTGCTATCTGATCGACGACGCCGACCGGCGCTATCTGGATTTCACCTCCGGCATCGGCGTGACCGGCACCGGCCACTGTCATCCGCATGTGGTGCAGGCCGCCCAGGAACAGGTGGGCAAGCTGATCCACGGCCAGTACACCACGATCATGCATGAGCCGCTGCTCAAGCTGTCCGAGCGGCTGGGCGAGCGCATGCCGGGGGACATCGACGCGATCTTCTTCGCCAGCGCCGGCACCGAGGTGGCCGAAGGCGCCCTGCGGCTGGCGCGCCAGGCCACCGGCCGGCCCAATGTCATCGTCTTCCACGGCGGCTTTCACGGCCGCACCATGGGGTCGCTGTCCATGACCACCTCCAGCGTCGGCCTGCGCGCCGGGCTGCAGCCGATGATGGGCGGCGTGGTGGTGGCGCCGTTTCCGCACGCCTTCCGCTACGGCTGGGACGAGGACACGGCCACCGATTTCTGCCTGCGCGAGCTCGACTACATCCTGGCCACCTACAGCGCCCCGGCCGAGACCGCGGCGATGATGATCGAGCCGGTCCAGGGAGAGGGCGGCTACGTGCCAGCCAACGCGCGGTTCCTGCAGGGATTGCGCGAGCGCTGCGATCATCACGGCATGATTCTGGCCATGGACGAGGTTCAGGCCGGCTACGGACGCACCGGCAAGTTCTGGTCGCACGCCCATTACGATGTGCAGCCGGACATCATCATGACCGCCAAGGGCCTGGCCAGCGGCTTTCCGCTGTCCGCCTTCGCTGCGCCGCATCACCTGATGGAGAAGGGCTGGCCCGGCTCCCAGGGCGGCACTTACGGCGGCAACGCGGTGGCCTGCGCGGCAGCGCTGGCCACCCTCGACGTGATCGAGCAGGAGAACCTCGTGGACAACGCCAAGGTCATGGGCGATCACCTGCGCGAACGCCTCCAGGGTCTGCAGGCCCGCTACCCGGCGATGGCCGACGTACGCGGCAAGGGCCTGATGCTGGGTGTGGAAATGTTCAACGACAAGTGCCAGCCGGACGGGGACCGGACCCGCCGGCTGCTGACCGCCTGCGAGTCCCGCGGTCTGCTGATGCTGCGTTGCGGGGCGCACAAGAACATCGTGCGCTGGCTGCCGCCGCTGATCGTCAACCGTGAACAGATCGACCAGGCGGTGGACATCTTCACGGAAGCCCTGGACGAGACCGCCTGAGGCGGTTGAGCCCGTCGCGCCGGTTCTCCCGGCCGACGGGCGCACCCCTGCCGATCAGCCCCGGCTGTTACCGGCCAGCCGCGTGGCCAGGGCTTCCGGCTTGAGATAGCCGCCCAGCACCTTGCCGTTCTCGTCGACAATCATGGGAGTGCCGGTCAGGCCGATATCCCGGCCAATCTGGTACTGATCGGCCACCGGCGAGGCGTCGCAGGGCATGCCTGCGGTATCCAGCGACTGACCGCCCTTGACGGCGGTCATGGCCGCGCGCGGATCGTCGGCGCACCAGAGTGCTTCGGTCAGCCGCCAGTTGTCGGAACCGGGGCCGGCGCGGGGGAAGGCCAGATAGCGCACTTCGATGCCGCGCTCGTTGAAATCCGCCATGTGGTTATGGAATCGCTGGCAGTAGGGGCATTCGGGGTCGGTGAACACCCACACCACGTGCTCGGTATCGCCCTCCGGGCTGAACACGATCGCGTCGTCGGTATCGATCTGCGCCAGCGCACTGGCCCGCGATTCGCTGCGGGCCTGTTCGGTGACGTTGGTCCGCGATTCGAGATCGTAGAGGTCGCCGTTGATGGCGAAGCGACCGTCCGGGGTGACGTATAGAATCTGGCTGCCGATATGGGCGCGGTAAAGCCCGGCATCCTCCTCGAAGGCCAGTTCGCCCACTTCGCCCAGCGCGGTCAGCTTCTCGCGCACCGCGTCGGGCTCGGCCCGTTCTGCGGTGGTGGCGGTGTCGGGCAGGCCGGTCGGGGTCATCCACAGGGCGATGGCCTGCATCAGAATGACCACCAGAAGCACGCCGACGGCGGCGATGAGCGTATTGCGATTCATGACGGGATGGTTGGCAACAGTCAGTCGCGGCATTCTACACGCCCCGGCGGCCCGGGCATGAGGGCCTACGTCCGCTTCATCGGCGACAACCGGCGGCTGCTGGCCTTCGGCGTGTTGCTGTGCGGTCTGTCGGGCAGCGGGCAGACCTTTCTGATCGCACTGTTCGGGCCGGCGCTGCGGGGCGAATTCGATCTCGGCAATGCCGCCTTCGGCAGCCTCTACTCGGCCGCCACCCTGGCCAGCGGATTGCTGCTGCTGTGGGCCGGGGCGCTCATCGACCGCATGCCGCTGGCCCAGTTCACCACGCTGGTCATGGCCGGCGCCGGCCTCGGGGCGCTGCTGCTGGCAGCCAGTCCCGCCTGGTGGGTGGCCGGACTGGCGCTGTTCCTGCTGCGGCTGTGCGGCCAGGGGCTGATGACACATCTAGCCCAGACCAGCATGGCCCGCTATTTCGAGGCCGGCCGAGGCAAGGCGCTGGGCCTGGCGGCGTTGGGCCTACCACTGGGCGAGGCGGTGTTTCCCCTGCTGGTGGTGACCGGCAATGCGATGCTGGGCTGGCGGTTTACCTGGCTGACGATCGCCGTGGTGCTGCTGGCTTTCCTGCCGCTGCTGCTAACACTGATCCGGGTGCCGCCAGCCGCCGCGAATGCGGCAGCCTCGACGTCGGCGGACAGAACGGCCTCTTCCACACCGGCCTGGCGCCGCGGCGACGTGCTGCGCGACCCCCGTTTCTACGCCGTGCTGGCGACGTTGCTGGCGCCGCCGTTCATCGTCACCGGTCTGTTCATCCACCAGGCGTCGCTGGCGGAGGCCAAGGGCTGGACCATGGCACAGCTGGCGAGCAGTTTCGTGTTCTATGCCGGCGGCCACGTGGTGGCCCTGCTGACCGCCGGCCCGCTGGTGGATCGCTTCCGGTCGGCGGCCCTGCTGCCGGTAATGCTGGGGCCCATGGCGGTGGCGCTGGCGCTATTGTGCGCGTTCGATGGGGTCTGGCTGGCGCCGGTCTACCTGGCGCTGGCGGGGCTTACCGTGGGCGGGGCGGGCACATTGTTCGGGGCGATCTGGCCGCGCCTGTACGGGGTGCGGCATCTCGGGGCGATCCGGGCCGTGGCCCAGGCCAGCATGGTGCTGGCCACTGCCATGGCGCCGGCCGCGATCGGCGCCGTTCTCGACCAGGGCATTGCCTGGCAGGCAATTACGGTGGCCATGCTGGTCTTTCTGGCCACCGCAACCGGCGTGGCGGCCGCTGCCCTGCGCGGGGCTGCCTGAGGCGCGCGCCTATGCGCCCCGCGGGACGGTCTGCGGCTCGACGTACTCGAACAGACCCTCCTCGCCGCCCTCGCGGCCGAAGCCGGAGAGTTTCATGCCGCCGAACGGCGCTTCCGGGGTGGGGCCGGTGCCGGTGTTGTGGCCGACGTGGCCGAAGCGTAGCTGCGCGATCACGCGGGCGGCGCGGTCGGCGTCGGCGGTGAACACGTAGGCGGCCAGGCCGAACTCGGTGTCGTTGCCGATGCGCACGGCAGCCGGCTCGTCGTCGAACTCCACCAGCGGCACCAGCGGTCCGAAGGTCTCCTCCCGGCAGCAATCCATGTCGCGGGTCACGCCGCGCACCACCGCCGGCGGGAAGAACAGGCCCCTGCTGCTGTCCAGTTCGCCGGGCGCCTTGCCGGCCACCTGTTCCGCCCCCTTGTCGATGGCGTCGACCAGGTGACGGCGCACCTTGTCGAAGCCGGCGGCGTTGATCAGCGGGCCGATGTCGATGTCGTCATCCATGCCGTCGCCCACCCGCAGGGCCCGCACCTTGTCCACCAGCTTCTCGGTGAAGGCGTCGGCCACGCCGCGCTGGACCAGCACCCGATTGGCGCACACGCAGGTCTGGCCGCCGCCGCGGAACTTGTTGCCGATCAACTGGGTGACCGCATCGTCCAGATTCGCATCGTCGAACACGATGAAGGGGGCGTTGCCGCCCAGCTCCAGAGCCAGCTTCTTGACCTGATCGGCGGTGGCATTGATCAGATGCTGGCCCACGCCGGTGGAGCCGGTGAAGCTGATCATGGGCACGTCCGGGTGACGGCACAGGGTATCGCCGATCGCCCGGGCCGACCCCATCACCAGATTGACCATGCCGTCGGGCAGGTCCAGGCGCTTATGCAGCAGGGTGAACAGCGCGATCATGGTCAACGGGGTTTCGCTGGCCGGCTTGATCACCGTGGGGCAGCCGGCGGCCAGGGCCGCGGACAGCTTCTTGGCGATCATGCCGATGGGGAAGTTCCAGGGGGTGATCAGTCCGGCCACCCCGATCGGCCGGAAATGCACCGTCCAGTCGCAGTCCTTGGGCCGTTGGCTGAGCTTGCGCGGCGCCAGCTCGTCCAGATGCTGCGCGCAGTAGTCGAAGAACCCCGCCGCGTAGGCGACCTCGCCCTGGGCCTCCTTCCAGGGCTTGCCGTGTTCCAGACACAGGATGCGGCCGATCTCCTCGGCTTCGTCGTTGAGTGCATCGCGAATATCGGTGAGCCACTCTCGGCGCTGGTCCAGGTCATAGTCCATCGAGACCGCGCCGCGGGCAGCGGCGATGGCGCGTTCGGTTTCGGCCTCACCCATGGCGGGTACGCGGGCCAGCTCCTTGCCGTTGGCGGGATTGAGTATGGCGAAGGTCTCGCCGCTGTCCGCGTCGCACCACTGGCCGCCGATGTAGCCGGACAGGTGCTTGAGCATGGGGGAGTCGATCATGATGTTGTCTCGGTCTGTCGCCAGTCCGGCCGGCGGCCGGTCCAGGGTGCAACGTTCTCCAGGGTTTTCGCGGCGCGCAGCACTACCGCATCCTGATGCCGGGCACCCACGATCTGCAAGCCGATCGGCAGGCCGTCGCGGTTGAAGCCGCAGGGCACGGAGGCCGCCGGCTGGCCGGTCAGATTGAAGGGGTAGGTGAACGGGGTCCAGGAGGGCCAGCGCGGCGAATGCCAGCCGTCGGGCACTTCCTGGCCCTTGGGGAAGGCCGGAATCGGCAACACCGGCGATACCAGCAGATCGAAACGCTGATGGAACAGACTGGTGGATTCCACCAGATTGGCGCGTACGTTGGCGGCACCCATGTAGTCCAGCAGCGAGAACTGCGCGGCCCATTCGGCCACTTCCACCAGCCCGGGGTCCATCTGCTTGCGGGCCTCGGCGTCGATATCGCGCATGGCGTTGGCCGCGCCGCCGTAGAACAGCAGGTTGAACGCGTCGATGGGATCCTCGAAGCCGGGATCGGCGGATTCCACCGCCGCCCCCTCCCGCTCCAGCAGGGCGACGGTGCGGGCCACCGCCTCGGCAATTTCCGGGTCCACGTTCGCGTACCCGAAGTCGGCTGAAAACGCGATGCGCAGGCCCCTGACCCCGTTATCGAGGCCGTCACGGAAGTCGACGCGATTGGCCGGCAGCGTGGGGTCACGCGGATCGGGCTCGGCCAGCACATTCATCAGCAGGGCGGCGTCGTCCACGGTCCAGGTCATGGGGCCGACATGGGCCAGCGGATAGAACGCGCTGGGCGGCCACATCGGGCACAGCCCGTGGGTGGGCTTGTGGCCGAAACAGCCGGAAAAGCCGGCCGGCATGCGGATGGAGCCGCCGGCATCGGTGCCCAGTGTGAGCGGCGACATGCCCAGCACCGCCGCCGCCGCGCTGCCGCCGGACGAGCCGCCCGCGGTCTGATCCGGTGCCCAGGGATTGCCGGTGGGGCCCTCCATCGGGCAGTCGGTGACCCCCTTCCAGCCGAATTCGGGCGTGGTGGTCCGGCCGCTGGTCACCATGCCGTGACGGCGCAGGGCAGCTACGGCGGGGGCGTCCTGGTCGGCCGGGCGGTGCCGGTCGATCAGCTTCGAGCCCTTGAGATTGGGCCAGCCCTCGGCCATGAAGATGTCCTTGACCGCCACCGGCACGCCGTCGACCAGCCCGTGAGCGGTGCCGTCCTGATAGCGCTTTTCCGCCGCCCGGGCCTCGGCCCGGGTGATCTCCTCGTTGATCTGGCAATAGGCGTGGACCGCCGGGTTCAATGCATGGATCCGGGCCAGACAGGCATCGGCGGCTTCCACCGGCGACAGGGTTTTTGCCCGGAAGGCCTCGAGCATCTCGATGGCGGTGAGGTCGGCGATGTCGGTCACGAACGGTTCCTCGTTCTAGGTTGGAGCAGCGACGGTCCCGCGTGGCGGCACGGCGCCCCGCTTCTTGTCCACCAGGTTGTGCAGGGGCTGGCCGGTCTGCCACCGGTCGAAGTTGGTCATGAACTGGTCGATCAGGGCGGCCCGCCAGCCCGTGAAATCCCCGGCCATGTGGGCCGACAGGATGGCGTTCGATAGCTCCCATAGCGGGTGGTCAGCCGGCAGAGGTTCTTCCTCGAATACGTCCAGCCCCGCGCCGGCAATCTCGCCGGATCGGAGCGCCCGGACCAGCGCGTCGGTATCCGCGATCGGGCCGCGGCCGACGTTGATGAACCGGGCGGTGGGTTTCATCGCCTGGAAGGCTTCGGCGTTGAACAGGTGCTCCGTGGCCCGGTTCAGGGGCGCCGCCACCACCACGTAGTCGGCATGCGGCAGCCGGGTGTGCAGATTCTCGATCGCATGCACGGCGGCGAAATCCGGCACCTCGCGGGCGGTCCGGGCAATGCCCTCGACCTGCATGCCGGCGGCGCCGCACAGGCGGGCGATCTCCCCGCCGATGGCACCCGCGCCCACTACCAGCACCTGCTTGTGGTCGATGCGCTCGGTATCGCGGTGGCGCCATTCACCCGCCTGCTGCAGTTCGATATTGCCGCGGGTGTCCTTGGCGAAGGCCAGGATCAGGCCGAGCACATATTCCGCAATCGGCCGGTCGAAGATGCCGCGGGCGTTGGTCAGCGCCACGTCCGATTCGCGCATGCCCGGGAACAGCAAGGCGTCCACGCCGGCGCTGGTGGCATGCACCCAGTCCAGGCGGTCGGCCACGGGCCAGGCCTCGAGCACGGCGTCGGTACGGAAATCCGTGACCAGCAGGACGTCGGTGCCCGGCAGCTGGCTGGCCAGCTGCTCGGTATCGGCACTCATCCGGACTTCGGCCCGGCCGTTCAACTGATCCAGGCCCGGTGGCGGTGCCTCATCCGGGGCGGTCAGGACGGTGACGACGGGAAGTCGATCGGTCATCAGGCGAATCGAGCCGACGACATGGGCGGTGGGCCAGCGTAAAGGGATGGAGCGGACGTTACCCAGCCCGCTACACAAACGTCAACCGACAGCTTGACCGGACCCTGGCGCCGGCCTAGTGTTCGCCGATACTCGTCAAGCAACAGGGATGCGCTCATGGCGACGCCGATGGAAAACGTCAACCAGGTACTCGCCAGCGATCCGGAGGATCGCTACGTTCGCGGCCGGATGACGTGGAATCCGGCGATGCAGGCGATCCCGATTTCCGGCATTCGCCGCATGGTCAACAAGGCGGCCGAACTGGAAGACGTCATCCACCTGTCCATCGGCCAGCCGGATTTCCCCACGCCCAAACACATCATCGATGCGCATATCCACGCGCTGGAGGCCGGCCAGACCGGCTACACCATGGATGCCGGGCTACCCGAGCTGCTGGACACGCTGGCGAGCTACTACAGCGACCGCTACCGCTCGACGCTGACCAGCGAGAACTTCCTGATCACCACCGGGGCTACCGAAGGTATCTACCTGCTGATCACCGCAATGGCGGCTCCCGGGCGGGAATTCATCGTGGCCGATCCCACGTTCCTGCTATACGCCCCGCTGATCCGGATGCTGGGCGGGCAGATCCGCTCGGTGCCCACCCGTGCCGAGCACGGGCATCAGCTGGACCCGGAGAGGGTGATCCGGCTGATCAACCCCAATACCCACGCCATCATCCTGAATTCACCCAGCAATCCCACCGGCACCGTGTACCCGCGCGAAACCGTGGAATGGATCTGCCAGGAAGCGGCCTACCGCGGCGTGCAGGTGATTTCCGACGAGGTCTACGACCACCTCGTGCTCGACGACATGGAATACCCGAGCGTGCTCACCTGTTCGGCCGACCTCGACCACGTGGCGGTGGTGTCGAGCTTCTCCAAGACCTTTTCCATGCCCGGCCTGCGCATCGGCTGGGTGGTGGCCGACCAGAACACCATCCGCATGCTGCGCCGCTATCACATGTTCACCACCACGGTGGCCAATACACCGGCGCAGTGGGCGGGGGTCGCCGCACTGGTACACGACCGCAGTTTCATCGACGTCATGGTCGAAGAATACCGCCGCCGGCGGGACCGGGTGGTGGATCTCGTGTCCAACACCGCCGGCCTGACCGGCTACTGGCCGCAGGGGGCGTTCTACATCGCGCCGTCGCTGCCGCCGGGGGTTGATGCTTCCAACATCGCCATGCGCATGCTCGAGGAGACCGGCGTGTGCGTGATTCCCGGGGATGCCTTCGGCGAATCCTCCACCAATCTGCTGCGCATCAGCTACTCCACGTCCATGGAGCAGATCGAGGAGGCCTTCGCCCGCATCCAGCCCTGGATGGAACGCCAGCCGGAGATGCGCGACAGTTATTCCGGCTAATCGCCGCCACAGCTCGTGGCCACATCACCTGCCTCGTCGGGCGGCTCGCTGTAGTAGGCCACGCGCACCGGGTAGGTCTCGCCCTCGGCGTCATGCAGATTGCCGATGCCGCGGTATTCCAGCAGTTCGCGGGTGTGCGGGTCGTAGGTGAGCACCAGCGAATCCACGAAGAAGCTGACCAGCCACATGTCCAGTTCCGCCTCGAAGCGGACCGCCGTCTCGCCCTCGAACTTGGTGTCCTCGATGCGTGCGACTTGCAGATCGAAAGCCGACTGGCGTCCCGCCGCGGCAAAGCGGAAGTGGCGGGTCTCACCATCCATCAGCGTGTCGAAACGGGACTGCAGGAAGGGGTGGAAGCCGCTGTCGGCAGCCAGGTTGTCGGTCAGCTCGAACGGTTCGGTTTCATGCTCGGCGTTTTCGCCGTCTCGGCGGAACATGCGCCAGCCGCTGGCATCCCGCTCGATGCCCTCCACATAGCCGCTGTCGATCATGCGCATCCGGTACACCGGCACGAATTCGTTGTGGCTGAAGTCCAGCGTCTTGCGGGCGATCACCTCGCCGTCGGGATCACGGTAGGTCACGGTCCAGTCCACCGGCCGGCCCGCATCGTCGAGCATCTGCTCGTGGTGTTCGGTGTAGGCGAACCGGTTGCTTTCCAGCTCATAGCCATAGCCGGTAAAGCAATGCGTGTTGCCGTCCGCGGCCAGGGCCGGGGCGCTAAGCAGGCAGGTGGCGATCAGCACGGCCGTGCGCATGGGGTTACTCCTCGGTTGCGGACAGTGGTGGAATCGGGACGCCGACCCCGAAATTCGCTGCGGTGAGGGCGATCGCGGGCACGCCGGCGTCGCGGCGGGCCCGGGCCAGGTCATCAATGGGTTGGAACTGGCCCACGTCGGAAAGTTCGAACGTGCCGAAGTGCATGCCGATGCTGCGGGCGGCACCCAGTTCACGATGGGCGGTCAGCGCCTCGTCCGGGTTCATGTGCACCCGGCGCACCAGCCAGCGGGGCTTGTAGGCTCCGATGGGCAGCAGGGCCAGCCGGAATGGACCGAGCCGATGCCCGGCGTCCCGGAAATGATCGCCGTAGGCGGTATCCCCGCCGAAATACACCGGCCCGCCGGCGGTTTCCACCGCGTAGGCGGACCACAGACTCAGGTTGCGGTCCAGCGACGGCAGCCGCCCGGACCAGTGGACGCAGGGCAGGGCGTGCAGGGTTCGCCCGTTGGACAGGGTCAGTGTCTGGTGCCAGTCCAGTTCTGCAATGCGGGTGGCCCCGGCTTCCGCCAGCAGCGGTCGGTCGCCCGGCGGTATCACGAACAGCGGGGCGTGATCGGCGGCCAGTCGCCGGATGGTGGGCAGGTCGAGGTGGTCGTAGTGGTTGTGGCTGATCAGCACGACGTCGATCGGCGGCAGCTGCTCGAAGGTCAGGGATGGTGGGCGCATCCGCTCGACGCCGAATACCGGCCAGGGGCCGATGGCATTCGACCACACCGGGTCGGTGAGAATGTTGAGCCCGTCGGCCTGGATCAGCACGGTGGCGTGGCCTACCACCGTGATGCGCAATTCGCCGGTGGCCACCCGCATCGGCGGATCGGCAAACGAACGCGCCTGTAGTTTTCCCCAGGCGCCGGGATCGCGGGTGACCAGGTAGCGCAGGACATCGCCCACGCCGCGGTCCATTTCCACCCCCGGGTTGAAGAACCGGGTACCGTCGAAATGGTTGCCGGGCGGGCCCTGCCAGCGCGGGTCCGCCGCGCAGCCGGCGATCAGGAACGCGGCGAGAAGAGGTAGTGACCGACGCCCCATTCGTTGCCCCGGTTGGTGCCGAACAGCTCGGCCACGGCCATGAAGAACATCCGCCAGCGCTGGATCCAGCGGTCGGCCCCGGCCTCGCCGTAGGTGGGCACGAAGATGTCGCGAACGGCCTGGCGCTGCGCGTCCATGTTGGCCAGCCAGGCATTGGACGTGGCCTCGTAGTGTCGGCCCGAGACCCACCAGTGGTCGCGGATGACCAGATCGTCGGCCAGGTTCAGCAGCAGGTTCTCCGAGGGCATGATGCCGCCGGTGAAGAAGTGGCGGGCCATCCAGTCGGTGCGGCCTTCGTCCAGGAATGGGTAGGCCAGCAGCTTGTGGCAGAAGATGTGCACGAACAACCGCCCGTCGTCGGTCAGCCAGCCGCGAATGCGCCGCATCAGTTCGCCCAGATTGCGCATGTGTTCGAACATCTCCACCGACACGATGCGGTCGAAGCGGGCGCCGGGGTCGAATTCGTTGATGTCGCAGGTGTGGACGGTGAGGTTGTTCAGCCCTCGCTCGCTGGCGACACCGTCGATATGGGTCTTCTGGCCGCCGGAGTTGGATACGGCGGTAATGCGGCAGTCCGGAAACTTTTCGGCCGCCCACAGCGAGAACGAGCCCCAGCCACAGCCCAGGTCCAGAATGGTATGGCCGTCGCGGATGCCGGCTCGCTCGGCGGTCCGCTGCAGCATGGCTTCCTCGGCGGCGGGCAGGTCGGCATCGCATGATTCGAACAGGCAGCCGCTGTATTTCAGGCGCGGCCCCAGCGCATGCTGGAAGAACGGCGCCGGAACTTCATAGTGCTGGGCATTGGCGTCGTCGGTATGTTCGGCGATGGGGCCGCTGCTCGCCCGTTCCAGCAGGGCCCGGAATGCCTCGGTGCGGCGTTCGCCGTCGCGCGCCTCGGGACTGGTCAGGCGGGTGTTGATCAGGCGCCGCATGCCCGCGCGGGCTACGGCATCCGGCACCAGGCCGCGTTCGCAGAGTTCAATCGGCAGGCTGTCCAACGATGCAATCCTCGGGGCGGTCAGGCCTTCGGCGGCCAGGGAATGAAGGCGCTGGTGGTGCGCACGTAGTCGTCGTAGCCGATGCGCTTGGCCTTGCCCTCGCGCGATTCCACCGTGGGAATGCCGGAAACCCGGAGTAGCAGCCAGGCCATGATCACCGGACTGGCCAGCGTGGCCCACCAATAGGGGGCGCCGATCGCCAGGAACACGTAGCTGACCCAGTGCAGCGACTCGAAGAAATAGTTCGGATGACGCGAATAACGCCAGAGCCCGGTACGGCAGACATGCCCCCGGTTGTCCGGGTCACGCTTGAACCGATGCAGCTGATGGTCGGCCAGTCCCTCGCCGACCACCGATACCAGCCAGACCACGCCGGCCAGCAGCAGCCAACCGACACCCGGCATGTCCAGGCGGAAGGCCACCACCAGGAACGGCAGCGCCAGGATCCAGGCTGCCACGGCCTGGAACCAGAAGAACAGCAGCATGTACAGCGGCGCGCGCCGCCCCCAGGAGGCCCGAGCGGCGGCGTAGCGGGAATCCTCCGGCTGGCCCCGCATGCGCATGGCCAGGTACCCGCCCAGCCGTAGCCCCCACAGGCCGGCCATCAGCGCCAGCAGCAGGCGCACTGCCAGTGGCGCGTCGCCGGCGGCGGCGAACAGTACGCCCAGGCCGCCCATCAGCCAGGACCAGGCCACGTCCACCGGGCTGGCGTCCTCGGTCTTCAGCTGCACCAGCCAGACCAGGGTGAGCACACTCAGCGACACGGCCAGACCGATCAGGTAAATGCAGGAGGCGCTCATGGGTGGCGGGTCATTGTCGTCGTCAAAGCGGGGGGGGTTAGAACGCGTTAGGTACCGGATTCGGATGCATCGGCGTCCGGCGCCGGCGTCGTCAGCCGGGCGAGGGCCGCCCGCACCGGTTCGGGGATCGGCACCGCGCGGCGGCTGTGCCGGTCGACGAACACGTGCACGAAGCGGCCGTCGGCGCAGGCAGCGGCTTCGCCGGCGCGGAAGATGCCCAGCTCGTAGGTCACCGCCCGGTTGCCCAGATGGGCCACCCGCAGGCCCGCCTCCAGCCGGTCGGGAAAGGCCACCGGTGCGTGGTAGCGGCAGCCGGATTCCACCACCAGCCCGATCACCGGGCCGTCGTGGATGTCCAGTCCGCCGGCCTCGATCAGGTAGCGGTTCACGGCGGAGTCGAAGTAGGCGTAGTAGGTCACGTTGTTGACGTGGCCGTAGAGGTCGTTGTCGGCCCAGCGGGTGTCGAGGGGGCAGACATGGGGGAAATCGGCGCGGGTGGGGGCAGTGTCGGACATGGCAGGGGTCGATGGCGCAGGTATTCGGAAGTCGGGCCGGGTTGCTGGCCCGGCGAGGTGGTTCAGCGGGCGGAGATCTCGACGATCTTCATGGTGTTGGTGCCACCGGGGCCGAGCATGTCGCCCTTGGTGACCAGCACGCGGTCGCCCGGGGCCACATCACCGCGTGCCACCATGAAATCCACCGCCTCGCGGATCAGGGCGGGGCCGGCCGGGTCTGCCGGTTCGAAGGCCAGCGGATAGACGCCACGGCACACCGACAGGTACCCGCAGGTTTCCGCCGACCGGGTCAGGGCGTAGATGGGGATGCCCACGTCCTGGCGCGACATCAGCATGGCGGTGTGGCCGGAATCGGTGAGGGCGATGATGGCATCGGCGCGCATGTGGCGGGCGGTATAAGTGGTGGCCATGGCAATGGCCTCGTCGGTACGCCGGAAATGGGTCGCCAGCCGCCGCTGGGAGCGGGCGGTGAAATGGCCGTTCTCGGCACCGATGCAGATCCGGCCCATCGCCGCCACTGCGTTGACCGCGTAGGCGCCCACCGCGGTCTCTGCGGACAGCATCACGGCATCAGTGCCGTCAAGCACCGCGTTGGCCACGTCCAGCACTTCCGCCCGGGTGGGCGTGGGTTGCTCGATCATGGATTCCATCATCTGGGTGGCGGTGATCACGGTGCGGTTCATCTCTCGCGACTGGGCGATGATGCGCTTCTGCACCGCCGGCAGTTCCGGATCACCGATCTCCACCGCCAGATCGCCGCGGGCCACCATCACCACGTCGGAGGCCTCGATGATCGACTCGAGGTCGGCCACCGCTTCCGCACGCTCGATCTTGGCCACGATGCGGGCATGACCGCCGGCCGCCCGCAGCCGGGCCCGGGCTTCTTCGATATCCGCGGCCGAGCGCACGAACGACACCGCCAGGAAGTCCACCTTCATCTCCGCGGCCAGTTCGATGTCGCGGTAATCCTGTTCCGTCAGCCCGGCCGCCGACAGACCGCCGCCGCGCAGATTCAGTCCCTTGCGCGAGGACAGCCGGCCGCTGTTCTCCACCCGGGTGTCGATGCGGCCGCCGGATACCCCGGTGACCTCGAGCGCGATCGCCCCATCGTCCAGCAGAAGCAGATCGCCCACCGACACATCGTCCACCAGCGGGCGATAGCCGAGCCCCACGCCGGTCGAATCGCCAGCGTCCCGGTCCAGGTCCGAATCCAGCGCGAACGCCTGACCCGCTTCCAGATCCACCGCGCCCCCGGCAAAGGATTCGATGCGGATCTTGGGGCCCTGCAGATCACCGAGAATGCCCACCGAGGCATCGAGATCGGCGGCCGCGCGCCGCACCCGCTCGGCCCGGGCGCGGTGCTCGTCGCCACTGCCGTGGGAGAAGTTCAGCCGGACCACGTTCGCGCCGGCACTGAGCAGCCGTGACAGGGCCGCTTCATTGTCGGTCGCGGGCCCGAGGGTGGCGACGATCTTGGTGCGTCGAAGCATGGTCCGAGACTAGCATGCGGTGTACGGCGTGCGGATGTCAGAACGCCTCGGAGGGGCTCACCTCGGTGTCGCTGGTCTCGTAGCGGTTCGGGATATGGTCGCCGGTGATCATCTCGCGGTAGCTCATGCCCGGGCCCACCATCGGGTAGACCCCGGCGTCCGGATCGATGATCACCTCGAGAAACGCCGGGCCCTGGTACTCGACGAACGCCTTGATCACCTCCGGCAACCGGGTCTTGTCGTCAAGCCGTTGTGCGAACTCGAAGCCGTCGGCTTCCGCTGCCTTGACGAAATCCTTCTTGTGCAGCGACTTGTCCGACGCCGACAGGCGACCCTTGAAGAACAGCTTCTGCCACTGCTTGACCATGCCGTCGCCGAAGTTGTTGAGCACCACGATCTTCACCGGCAGGTCGTAGGTGGTCACTGTCTCCAGCTCGCCCAGGTTCATGCGGATCGAGGCATCGCCGTCGATGTCGATCACCAGCTTGTCGCGCTGGGCAAACTGCGCGCCCACCGCTGCGGGCAGGCCGAAGCCCATGGTGCCCATCGAGCCGGAGGTCAGCCACAGCCGGGGCTGGCGGAAATCGAAGTACTGCGCTGCCCACATCTGGTGCTGGCCAACGCCGGTGCTGATGATCGCCTCGCCGCCGGTGAGCTTGTTGATCTCCTCGATCACCTGATGCGGCTGGATGGCGTCGGACTCGCGGTCGTAGTTCATCGCGTAATGGGCCTTCAGGTCCGCGATGTGGCGGTGCCAGGGCGCGTACTCGCCGGCAAAGCCGATCTCGCGGCCGTATTCCAGCAGCCGCCGCAGGCTCTCGGCCAGCACGCCGACGTGGTGCCAGTCCACGTTCTTGACCTTGTTGATCTCGGACGCGTCCACGTCGAAGTGCGCGATGTGCCGTGCGTTGGGCGCGAATGCCTGCGGCACACCGGCCACCCGGTCGTCGAAACGCGAGCCCATGGCGATCAGGAAATCGCAGTCGTCCACCGCGTAATTGGCGAAGGCGGTGCCGTGCATGCCCAGCATGTGCAGGGCCAGGGGATCGGTGGTGTCGAACGCGCCGATGCCCATCAGGGTGGTGACCACCGGAATGCCGAAGGCCTGGGCCAGTTCCCGCATCTCCTGGGACGCGTTGGCATTGATCACGCCCCCCCCGGCATAGATCAGCGGGCGCTCGCTCTCGGCCAGCAGGCGGAAGAAGTCGGCGCATTCGGTGTCGTCGATGCGGTTGGCCGCCAGGGCATTCATGCGCTGGCGATAGCCGGGAATGGGCAGCACCCCTTCGCCGGCAAACGTGCCTTCCCAGTTCTGCACGTCCTTGGGCACGTCGATGACCACCGGGCCGGGACGGCCGGAACGGGCGATCTCGAAGGCGGTGCGCACCGTGGCTTCAAGGCGTTCCGGTTCGGTGACCAGGAACACATGCTTGGCCGCGGCGCTCATGATGTTGGACACCGGGGCCTCCTGGAAGGCATCGGTACCCACGGCCGCGCGGGCCACCTGTCCGCAGATGACCACGATGGGCACGGAATCGGCCATGCAGTCGCGCACCGGCGTCACGGTGTTGGTGGCGCCGGGGCCGGAGGTGACCAGCGCCACGCCCACCTTGCCGGAGGCCCGGGCGTAACCGGCCGCCATGAAGCCCGCGCCCTGCTCGTTGGCGGGCACGATCAGCGGCATGCGGTCGTGGTGCTCGGCGTTGAAGCGGAAGATGGCGTCGTAGGTCGGCAGGATGGCGCCACCCGAGTAGCCGAATACCGTGTCCACCCCCTCGTCTGCGAGTACCTGCACCATCATCTCGGCGCCGGTCATGCGGGTGCCGGCCAGCGGGTGGCTGGCGGGATCGGGCAGGTTGTCTCGAACTTGGGCCATAGTGTCGCCTGTCTGCGCTTCCAAACCGCGTATTTTAGCCGATTGCGACGCGCCAGCGTTAGGAAGATGCCGGAAACGCCGGCAGCAACATTCCCGGCAGCCGGCCGCGTGCTAACTTCCTGCCCATGAGCAACGATCCTGCAATGCAGGCCGCAGCATGCCGGCTCTGAAACCGGTTACCCCCATCGACCAGGGGTTCCTGTGGCTGGAGCGCCGCAATCAGCCCATGCACGTGGGTGGCCTGCTGTTGCTGCGGCCGCCCGCCGATGCCGGCGACGACTATATCCCCGCGCTGATCGAGCGCACCCGCCGGGCCACCCGCGCCTATCCGCCGTTCAACCAGCGGTTGGTGCGGCGGCTTGGCGCCTGGTTCTGGACCGAGGACCGGGCGTTCGACGTGGAAGCCCATTTCCGGCCACTGGCCCTGCCGCGCCCTGGGCGCATCCGCGAGCTGCTCACGCTGGTATCCCAGCTGCACGCCAATCTTCTGGATCGGGCCAAGCCGCTGTGGGAGCTGTACCTGATCGATGGTGTGGAGGACGGCCGCATTGCCGTCTACGCCAAGATTCACCACGCCATGGTGGATGGGGTGGCTGCCATGCGGCTGCTGCAGCGGGCGATGACCACCGAAGCCGGCGATACCGAGCTGACACCGCTGTGGGCGATACCGCCTCGCCGCCGGCAACGGGGCGGGCGCAACCCGGCCCTGCGGCTGGGGCAGGTGGCGGGCGCCCAGCTCGCGTCGCTGCCGCGGGTGTCGATGGAGCTGTCGCGAACGGTGCAGTCGGCCTGGCAGCGGGACCCGGATTTCGTCTCCGCCTTCCAGGCGCCGCGCTGCATTCTGAATCAGCGGGTCTCGGCGTCGCGGCGTTTCGCGGCCCAGTCCTGGTCGCTGGACCGCATCCGGGCGGCGGGCCGGCAGCTCGGCGGCACCCTCAACGACGCGGTGCTGGCCATGTGCTCGGCCGCGCTGCGGCGCTATCTGCAGTCGCTGGACGCGTTGCCGGACAAGCCGTTGATCGCCATGGTGCCGATGTCGCTGCGTCAGGACGATTCCGAGGGCGGCAATCAGGTGGCGCTGTTCCTGGCCAACCTGGCCACCCACCTGGATGATCCGCGGTCCCGTTTCGACACCATCGCCCGGTCGGTGCGCCACAGCAAGGCGCGCTACGCCACCATGAGCCAGACCGAGATCATGAACTATGTGGCCACGGTGATGGCGGTGGGCGGGCTCAATCTGGCCACCGGTCTGATGCCGGGCCGCCAGCCCTTCAACGTGGTCATTTCCAACGTCCCCGGCCCCAAGCAGCCGTTGTATTTCAACGGGGCCCGGCTGGAGGGCATGTATCCGGTCTCCATCGTTCTGGATGGCCAGGCCCTCAACATTACCCTCAACAGTTACGACCATAAGCTGGAGTTCGGGCTGATTGCCTGCAGCCGCACGCTGCCCAGCATGCAGCGGCTGCTGGACGATCTGGAGCAGGGGCTGGTCGAGCTGGAGGCGCTGGCCGGATCGGGGGGTGCCGACGGCCGCAGTTGATTTTCCCGGCACCTGGGATTACCGTGCGCGCTCGATTTTCGGGGGCCCGCGCGGTCGCGCGGCGTGACATGCGGCCAATGCGGCACATCATCTCCATGCTGATGCAGAACGAGGCGGGCGCGCTGGTGCGCGTGGCCGGCATGTTTTCGCAGCGTGGCTTCAACATCGAATCCCTGAATGTCGCCCCCACCGAGGACGACACCGTGTCACGTCTGACGCTGGTGACTACCGGGTCGGACGACGTGGTCGACCAGATCAACCGCCAGCTGCTCAAGCTGGTGGACGTGATCGATGTTCTCGACATGACCGGCGGCGAGCATGTGGAAAGCGAGCTGGTGATGATGAAGGTGGCCGGCGACGACCGCCTGGCCGAACAGGCCCGCGCGGCAGGCGCCGAGGTGCTGGATGCGCGCGATGGGCTGTTCACCCTGCGATTCGTCGGCGGCGAATCCGCGGTGCGGGACCTGATTGATTCAATGAGTGGCGTCGGGACGCTGCGCGAGCTGGTGCGAAGTGGCGCCGTCGCCATCACGCCCGGCGATCTGGGACTTCGCTACGAGCAGGAGCAGTAATCGTGAGCATGCAGGTTTATTACGACAAGGACGCCGATCTGGCGCTCATCCAGTCCAAGAAAGTGGCCATCATCGGCTATGGCTCGCAGGGCCATGCCCACGCCAACAATCTGAAGGATTCCGGCGTAAGCGTCGTGGTAGGCCTGAGGGCCGGCTCCGGCTCCTGGCAGAAGGCCGAGAACGCCGGACTGGAAGTCGCCGAGATCGAAAGCGCAGTGGCCGCGGCCGATGTGGTGATGATCCTGGCACCGGACGAACACCAGGTGTCGCTGTACCAGAACCAGAT
This sequence comes from Spectribacter hydrogenoxidans, assembly GCF_031846275.1. Lineage (NCBI taxonomy): Bacteria > Pseudomonadati > Pseudomonadota > Gammaproteobacteria > Salinisphaerales > Salinisphaeraceae > Spectribacter > Spectribacter hydrogenoxidans. Next base: position 216,359 of record NZ_JAVRIB010000003.1, on the reverse strand, counting down.
CGAGCCGAACCTGAAGGCAGGCGCGGCGATTGCCTTCGCCCACGGCTTCAACGTGCACTTCGAACTGATCGAGCCGCGCGCCGATACCGACGTGTTCATGGTTGCCCCCAAGGGCCCCGGCCATCTGGTGCGCACCACCTATGAAGCCGGCGGCGGCGTGCCCAGCCTGATTGCCATCCACCAGGATGCCTCGGGCAACGCCAAGAACATCGCGCTGTCCTACGCCGTGGCCAACGGCGGTGGCCGCGCCGGGATCATCGAGACCACCTTCCGCGACGAGACCGAAACCGACCTTTTCGGTGAACAGGCCGTGCTCTGCGGCGGCATCACCGCCCTGATCCAGGCCGGTTTCGAAACCCTGACCGAAGCCGGCTACGAGCCGGAGATGGCCTATTTCGAGTGCCTGCACGAGGTCAAGTTGATCGTCGACCTGATCTACGAGGGCGGTATCGCCAACATGCGCTACTCGATCTCCAACACCGCCGAGTACGGGGATTTCACCCGCGGCCCGCGCATCGTCACCGAGGAAACCAAGGCCGAGATGCGCCGTATCCTCGCCGAGGTGCAGACCGGCAAGTTCGCCCGCGAATTCATCGGCGAGAACCAGGCCGGTTTCCCCACGCTCAAGGCCGGGCGCCGGCTGTCGCGCGAGCATCCCATCGAGCAGGTGGGCGAGAAGCTGCGCGCGATGATGCCGTGGATCAGCAAGAGCAAGATCGTGGACAAGTCGCGCAACTGATTATCCCGGCGCGGCGTAACTTCCACACCGTTCCTGGCCCCGGCGCAGTCCATGCGGCGCACCCTGATGCAGATTGCCCGCGAGGGCTGGCCCATTCTGGTGCTGGCGTCGATCGTCACCTTCGGTGTCGGTCACTTTGGTCACTGGCTGGCCGCCCTGCCGCTGGTGGTGGTTGTGCTGCTGCTGCTGGCGTTCTTCCACGATCCGCGCCGGCGTATTCCCTCCGAGCCGCTGGCAGTGATCGCACCGGTGGACGGGCGGGTAGTGCACCGGCGCGAATGCTACGACCCGTTTCTGGACCGCGAGGCCATCCGCGTGTCGCTGGATGCCTCGCTGCTGGGCGCGTATCTGCTGCGTTCGCCGGTGGAGGGCACGGTGCTGGAGCTGCCGGCGGCCGGCGAGTCGGAATTCGCCGGCACCGTGTCCTGGCTACGCACCGATGAGGGCGACGACATCGTGCTCGCCGCCTCCGGCTGGATGTTCGGCGGCCGGCCGTGTCAGGTCCGCTATGGCGATCGCCTCGGGCAGGGGCGGGTCTGCGGGGCCCGGCGCCTGGCCCGGCGGGTGTATATCTTCCTGCCGGCCCACTCCCGGGTGGAGGTGGCGGTGGGCGATCGCGTGCGTGCGGGATCGGACAAACTGGCCACGCTGGTACGCAAGGCCCCGGTCGACCTGCCATCGATGTCATGATGACGGGGTTTGAACCATGCCCGATCAACGGGCGGCGGCCATGAACGAATCCGAAGACGCACAACAACGGCGACGGCGGCGGGGCATCTATCTGCTGCCCAATCTGTTCACCACCGGGACACTGTTCGCCGGCTTCTACGCCATCATCGCGGCGGGGCAGGGCCGCTTCAGCGTGGCAGCCATGGCCATCTTCGCGGCTATGGTTACCGATATGCTGGATGGCCGGGTAGCCCGGCTGACCCGCACGGAAAGCGATTTCGGCCTGCAGTACGACAGCCTTGCCGACCTGGTGGCCTTCGGGCTGGCCTCGGCACTGGTGGCCTACTCCTACAGCCTTGCCAGTCTGGCCGACGTCAGTTTCGTCGGCGGCAAGCTGGGCTGGCTGGCGGCGTTCTTCTACACCGCGGCGGCCGCCCTGCGTCTGGCCCGCTTCAACATCCAGCGGGGCGGCGCGAACGACCGCAAGGTGTTTCTCGGCCTGCCCAGTCCGGCGGCCGCCGGGTTGCTGGTGGGAGCGGTCTGGGTCTGCCACGATCTCGGTCTGGCAGGCACCACCATGGTGGTGCCGGTGTTCCTGGTGACCGTGGTCGCCGGGGCGCTGATGGTGAGCAACATCCGGTTCCACAGCTTCAAGGACGTCAAGCTCTCCGAGCGGGTGCCGTTCTTCCACGTGCTGGCCGTGGTGCTCGGCTTCGTGCTGATCAGCCTCGACCCGCCCCGCGTGCTGTTCCTGGGGTTCCTGGCCTACGCCGGGTCCGGACCGCTGCTGTCGGTGATCCGGTGGCGACGCCGTCGTCGCACCCAACAAGGGACTCTCTGACATACCGCAAGGCTGATGGTCCCCGGCTTGGCAGCGCTCCGGTGCTTCGGTTATCCTGCAATCGAATTTCTTCGCATCCCGCAACATGGATTACCCCGCGCATAACGTGATCGATACAGCCGGCCATGGCCGCGGCTGTGTGCGCGTGTTTTCCGCGCTCGTTGTCCTGACCCGGCGACTTCTGCCGTAAGGCAGATACTCCAGCACGGCCATGGCGGGGCCGATACCGCTACCGAGGCATACCGGGAAGACTGGCTGTCGGCACCAGCGGGCAGCGACATCGGAGCGTTCCAATGAGCGAGAATCAGACCAGCGAACCGGCCGTTCATCCGGCCACCAAGTACCGACCTTTTCCCACGGTGGGGTTGTCCGACCGTACCTGGCCGGGCGTCACCCTTGATCAGCCCCCGGTCTGGTGCAGCGTGGACCTGCGTGACGGCAATCAGGCGCTGATCGAACCCATGGGCATGGCGCGCAAGCTGCGCATGTTCCAGGGGCTGGTGGATATCGGGTTCAAGGAAATCGAGATCGGTTTCCCCGCCGCATCGCAGACGGACTACGATTTCTGCCGCAAGATCATCGAGGACGGCCTGATTCCGGACGATGTCTCCGTCCAGGTGCTGTGTCAGTGCCGGGATGAGTTGATCGAGCGCACCTTCGAGGCGCTGGTGGGCGCCCGACGGGCGATCGTGCACATCTACAATTCCACTTCCTCGGCCCAGCGCCGCATCGTCTTCGGCATGGACCAGGACGGCATCATCGATATCGCCCGGCGCGGGGCCCGGCGGGTGAAGACGCTGGCGGCGGCCTATCCGGAGACCGAGTGGGTTTTCCAGTACTCGCCGGAGAGCTTTACCGGCACCGAGCTGGATTTTGCCGCCCGCATCAGCAATGAGGTGCTGGCGGTGTGGCAGCCGACGCCCGAGCACAAGGCCATTATCAATCTGCCGGCCACGGTGGAGATGGCCTCGCCCAACATCTATGCCGACCAGATCGAGTGGATGCATCGCCATCTGACGCCGCGCGATTCGGTGATCCTGTCGCTGCATCCCCACAACGACCGCGGCTGCGCGGTGGCGGCGGCCGAACTGGGCCAGATGGCCGGAGCCGATCGGGTGGAGGGCACGCTGTTCGGCAACGGCGAACGCACCGGCAACGTGGATCTGGTCACCCTGGCGCTGAACCTGCATTCCCAGGGCGTGTCGCCGGGCCTGGACTTCACCCGCATCAACGATGTGGTGCGCATGGCCGAGTACTGCAATCAGCTGCCCGTGCACCCGCGTCACCCCTATGGTGGTGAACTGGTGTTCACCGCGTTCTCGGGCTCGCATCAGGATGCCATCAACAAGGGTCTGAAGGACCGCAAGAGCCATCCCGACGGCGTCTGGGAAGTGCCCTACCTGCCCATTGATCCGCGGGATCTGGGGCGGACCTACGAGGCGGTGATCCGGGTCAACTCCCAGTCCGGCAAGGGCGGGGTGTCCTACCTGCTGGAAACCGAATACGGCCTGAGCCTGCCCCGTCGCATGCAGATCGAGTTCGCCAAGATCGTGCAGCAGGAGGCCGACGAGACCGGGCGCGAACTGACCGCGGTGGAAATCCTGCGCCTGTTCGAACAGGCCTATTTCGAGACCGGCCGACCGCTGGCGTTCCGCGACTACTGGGCCTCCTCGCGCGGCGATGCCGGAGATCGCCACACGGTCGAGGCGGTGATTACCAACGAGGGCGTGGAGCAGCGTCTCAAGGGCGCCGGCAATGGTCCAATTGCGGCGTTCATTGACGGCCTGAACCAGAGCCTGGGCCTGAACGTGGTGATCCACGACTACACCGAGCATGCGCGGGGCCACGGGGCCGAGGCGGACGCGGTAGCCTACGTCGAAGCCGGTATCGGCGACGGCAAGTCCACCTTCGGCTGTGCCATCGATGCGGACATCATCTCCGCCTCGCTGGAAGCGGCGGTGTCGGCCATCAACCGCGCGCTGGTCGATCACCAGAAGGTCGAGGGTCAGCGCCGCAGCGCCTGACGACGGCGGGCAGAGGCGAGTGCGAGGCCCGTGTTGCGGCCTCGCACTCGCACCACTTACGGTCGGCGCGCTAAGCTTGCGCCATGGTCGCCGACTCCCGCCAAGCCCGCCTCGAGGAACTGGGCCTGACCCTCTGGCAACAGCGTGTCCGATCCGGCCCGCCGGCGCCGGCAGCCGAACCGGCGGAACCGCCGCCATCGGAACCCGCCGCGGCGGGGCCGCCCGAATCCGTGGAAATGCCGCCGATGACCGGTTCGACGCCCCCACCGGCACCGTCCCCGGACGTGGCTGCCATGGACTGGGACGAACTGGCAGCACACCTGGCTGGTTGCGACCACCGTGGGGCGACCCGCCCCGTTTTCGGGGTTGGCGCCCGCGACGCGGATCTGATGATCATCGGCGAAGCCCCCGGCGCCGAGGAGGACCGCCGTGGCGAGCCGTTCGTCGGGCGCGCCGGCAAACTGCTGGACCGTATGCTGTTCGCCATGGGCCGGGGTCGCACCCGCAATGCCTATATCGCCAACATCTGCAAGTTCCGGCCGCCGGAAAATCGCGATCCGAAGGCCGAGGAAGTGGCCGCCGATCGCCCGATTCTGGAACGCCAGATCGAGCTGCTGTCCCCGAAACTGATTGTGGCGGTGGGCCGGGTTGCCGCGCAGACACTGCTCGAGACCCAGGCACCCCTGGGCAAGCTGCGGGGCCAGGTACACACCTATCCCGGCCGCTCGTTGCCGTTGCTGGTGACCTATCACCCCGCCTATCTGCTGCGGTCCCCGCAGCACAAGAACCGCGCCTGGGAGGATCTGCGCGAGGCCATGCGGCTGCTGGACGCGGCAGCATGAGCGCGGAACTGCGCAGCGTCTGCGATATCCGGCCGTTGGCGATCGCCGACTTGCCGGCGGTACTGGCCATTGAACGGGCCGCCTACGACTTCCCATGGAGCGAGGGCATCTTCCGGGACTGTCTGCGGGTGGGTTACCGCGGGTTCGCCGCGGTGGGCCCCGACGGCGCGCTCAAGGGCTATGCAATGCTGTCGGTGGCGGTGGGCGACGCGCATCTGCTGAACCTGTGCGTGAGTCCGCTGTGCCGTCGTCAGGGGGTGGCCACGCAACTGCTGGAACAGCTGATCGGCCAGGCCCGCCGGCAGGCCGCCGACACCCTGCTGCTGGAGGTACGTCCGTCCAATCGGGGGGCAGTGGCGCTGTATCACGCCAACGGTTTTAACGAAGTGGGCGTGCGCAGGCGCTATTATCCGGCCTCGCACGGACGCGAGGACGCCCTGATCCTGGCCCGGGCCCTGTGACACCACGCCGGAACTGTTAACCATGACACACGACGCGCGGGCGCGCTGGTCCTGGGCACTCTACGACTGGGCCAATTCGGCCTTCGCCACCACCGTGGTGGCAGGTTTCTTTCCCATCTTCTACAAGCAGTACTGGAGCGGCCAGTTCGATGCCACCACCAGCACCCTGCAGCTGGGGGTGGGCAGTGCTGTTGCCAGCATGGTGGTGATGCTGCTGGCGCCGCTACTGGGGGCGGTGGCCGACCGCAACGGCGGCAAGAAGACCATGCTGGCCGCGTTCGCGGCCGTCGGCGCGGCGGCGACCGGTGCGCTGTTCTGGGTCGCCCAGGGCGAGTGGCTGCTGGCGATGACGCTGTTCGTGCTGGCTTCGATCGGCTTTTCCACCAGCCTGGTGTTCTACGACGGCCTGATCGTCAACGTGGCCACGCCGGCCAGCATGGACCGGGTGTCCGCGCTGGGTTACGCCCTGGGCTACCTCGGCGGCGGGCTGCTGCTGGCGGTGAATGTCGCCATGACCCTGAAACCCGGCTGGTTCGGGCTGGCCGACAAGGCGGCTGCGGTGCAGTGGTCGTTTCTGTCGGTTGCAGTCTGGTGGGCCGTGTTCAGCATTCCCATTCTGCGCTTTGTCGGCGAGCCGAAGCCGGCGCGTCGCCAGGCCTTCGGGACGGCCGTCTGGTCCGGGCTGCGGGAGTTGCGGCAGACTGTTTCGCATATCCGGGCGGTACGCGGCGCGGCCCTGTTTCTGCTGGCCTACTGGCTTTACATCGACGGGGTGCACACCATCATCCGCATGGCGGTGGACTTCGGGCTGAGCCTGGGCTTTGCCGCCAACAGCCTGATCGTGGCCCTGCTGCTGGTGCAGTTCATCGGATTTCCCGCCGCCGTGGCCTTTGGCTGGCTGGGGGAGCGCTGGGGCACCCGGCGGGCAATCTACCTGGGGCTGGCGGTGTATGCCGGCGTCACCGCCTGGGGCTACTTCATGCAGACGGTGGCCCAGTTCTACATCATGGCGGCGGTGATCGGGCTGGTGCAGGGCGGGGTGCAGTCGCTGTCGCGTTCCTACTTCGCCCGCCTGATTCCCGAGGGCAAGGCCGGCGAGTTCTTCGGTTTCTACAACATGCTGGGCAAGTTCGCCGCGGTGCTGGGCCCGCTGCTGGTAGGCGTCACCGCGGCCGCCACCGGCAGCGCACGGTTGTCCATCCTGGCGGTACTGGTGCTGTTCGCCAGCGGCGCCTGGGTGCTGACGCGTGTACCGGCACCGGAGGCCCGCTGAGCCGGATTCAGTCGCGCGGATCGAGTCCGGTCCGGATGGCCGCCGGCAATTCGATGCGTTCCGGATGATGGCCGCGAGCCTCGAGCCAGGCCTTCATAGCCCAGCCGGTGGAAGAGGGCCAGTAACGGACGGCCTCGGGTTCCAGGTGCTGGTATTCGGCCAGTTCCTCGTTGAGGCGGATCCTCCCCTGCGCTTCAACGTGATAGCAGATTAGGATCTGGTTCTTGGTGTAGAACGGATAGATGCCGATCAGTTCGCGCACCGCGCCGTCCAGATCCAGTTCTTCCTTGACCTCCCGCACCACGCCCTCCTCGGGCGACTCACCGGCTTCCAGGAAGCCCGTGATCAGACCGAACATGCCGTCCGGCCAGGTCACGTTGCGGGCCAGCACGATGCGTCGGTCTAGTTCCACCACCGCACCGACCACCGGGGTGGGGTTGTTCCAGAATACGTGGCCGCAGTCGGGGTCCGGGCAGCACAGCCGCGGGCGTTCGCCGAGTTCGGCGCGGGCCAGCGGCCGGGCGCAGCAGGGGCAGTAGCGGAAGCTCATTTCAAGCGTGCCTCGATCCGGTCCTCGTAGCGTTCGCGCAGGCGCAGCAGGCCGTAGCTGGGAATCTTCATCCCCAGTGTCCAGCCCGGGTTGATTGCCACACCCATGCCGGGCGCGGTATGGGCGAGTACCCAGATGAAGTCGGTCTTCACGCCGTAGCGGTACTCCGGATAGGTTTTGGCCACCCGGTGGGCGCGTTCCGGGCTGGTGAACACGGCCAGGTGCTGGCTGTTGCCCTCGGTAGCCGGCAGCACCAGGGCCGGCATGTCGGCCGGGTCCTCGATCCGGGTGATCTCGTGTCGCGACAGCAGCACGACATCGGCGTCGACCAGTCCGGTGAGGAAATCATCCACCGTCTGTTCGCCGTTCTGGGCCGCGAACAGCTCGCGCTCGAGCGCGTTGTGGAGCTCGTTCGAGCCCCCCTGGGCGGCGGCAATGACCGGCGCTGCCAGCAGGGAAACCAGCATGGTGCGTATGCGTTGCATGATCCGTTTATATCAAATCCGGGTGGGTCGGCGCCGGGTCGACGGAGGCCGGAAGCCGCGCGCGTCCCGGATGAAGGCCTGTCGCTGCTGTCGGCTGCCACCGTGGCGGTAGCGGATGGCGACGTATTTGCGCGCCAAGGCGTTGACGGCCGCGGCGCAATCGGGCCGCGCCGCCGCCACGCGGCGGGCGTAGTCCAGTGGGCCCTCATCGTCACGACGGGGAAGGCCGGCTGTGGCCAGACGATTGCAAAGGCGCAGCCAGGCCGCCTGCACCGGATCGGCCGTCCCCCGGGGCCGCGCCTGCCAGACCAGTACGGCGCCGATCAGCGCCAGGCAAGCCGTCAGCGACAGGGTCAGAGCCAGGATCATCGATCGTATATCCGGCAACCCCAGCCCGGCCAGGAATTCGCTCTGGCGTTGCGGACCATAGGCCAGGAACCAGCGGTTCCAGCCGGCGTTGGCCCAGTCCCAGGCGAGCTGGGCGCGGCGCAGAAGATCGCCCCCGCCACGGGCCAGAAACGGCACCGGTTCGTCGGCCCCCAGCGAGCCGCCCAGGCCGGATTCGATCCGCTCGGGGGCCACCGCCCCGGTGGGGTCGATACGCACCCAGCCCCGGCCTGCCAGCCACACCTCCGCCCAGGCGTGGGCATCGGCGGCGCGCACGATCAGGTAATCGCCCAGACCCGGGCTGCCGCCCTGATAGCCGGTCACCACCCGGGCGGGCACCCCGGCTGCCCGCATCAGAAACACGAAGGCGCCAGCGTAGTGCTCGCAGAAGCCGGCCCGGGTGTCGAACAGGAACTGGTCGAGCCGGTTGTCGCCGCGTAGCGCCCCGGGCTCGAGAGTGTAGCGGAACGGCTGCTCGCGGAAGCGGGTCAGCCCCGCGGTCACGATGTCCGCGGGGGACAGCTCCCGGTCGCGCCACTGCTGTGCCAGTGCCCGGGCGCGTGGATTGCCGTCATCCGGCAGACGGCGGGCGTAATCGAGCAGAGCGGGCGGCGGGCTCGGCTGCAGCGTATAGCCGGGCACCGAAGTCAGCGTGAATGCCCGGCGCTGGCCGATCGGTTCGCGGGTGCGCAGGCTGCCGGCGGCATCCCGGTAGGCGTCGGCCGGGGCGCGGGCCGGCAGATCCAGGGCCAGCAGCCAGTCCTGGTCGTGGGGTTCCAGGGTCAGGCGGTAGCTGATCGGTGGTGCTTGTGGCTGGTAATCGGGTGCGGAGTCGAAATAGCGGGCCGGCCAGCCGGTGGTCCAGCGCCGGCCGTCGAACGCCCAGAACACCGGCCCACGCCAGTAGCGCTGGGATGCTGCCGGCACCGGGCCCTCGAACTCCACCCGGAAGGCCACCGCATCGGACAGGGCGACCCGGCTGATACTGCCCGGTTCCATGCTGTCCGACAACCCCGAGCGGGCGCTGCCGGCCCCGCTGTCCGACGGCAGGCCCCACAGCGGCCCGGGAATGCGCGGGAACAGTACGAACAGCAGCGCGGCCAGCGGCAGGGCCTGGGCCAGCAGGCCGGCCGAGCGCCTCAGCAGGTCGCGGATGGGCAGGGCGCGGCCGGGGTGGTTGGCGTCGATGAAGCAGGCGGTGATCAGCCAGCCGGCCAGCCCCAGGAACACCGCCATCACGATTTCCTGGGAGAACAGGAAATGGCTGATGACCACGAAGTAGCACAACCCCAGCAGGATCATCATGTCCCGGTGGCGGTGAGTCTCGGTGAGCTTCAGGGCCAGCATCAACATCAGCAGCGCGACGCCGGCATTCTGGCCGTCCACCCGGCCGTAACTGGCGTAGACCCCGACGAAGGCGGCCAGCGCCAGCACCAGCCGCAGCCATCGGGCCGGCGGTGGCCAGGCCCGCCAGGCCGCCATCGCCTGCCAGCCGAGGATGACACCGGTGAACAGGCCCACCCACAGCGGCACACGCACGACGTGTGGCGCCATCACCAGCGTCAGCACGGCAATCAGTCGCAGCCGCTGCTCAACCGGCATGCAGGGCCAGGCTGCGCAGGCAGCGGTCGCGATGGGGATTCCCCTGATCGGGCGCGATTTCGGTACCCGGCAGGCGCAGGCCGTAGACGAGTCCTCGCCGGTCGGCTTCCAGCACCCAGCGGGTGAGCTGGCTGAGCCGAGGCTCACTGCCGCCGGTGCCGGCCTCGGCGAAATCCAGCCAGAGGCTTTCCTGACGCGGATCGCCGAACTGCTTGACCATCAGCGTCCCGGTGCGGGGGTAGCTTTTCCAGTGGATCAGCCGTGGCGGATCGCCTCGTCCATAGCGCCGCAGGCCGGCGAAATCCTCGCGGCCGACCCGATGCCGATCCCCGCCTTCGGCCACCCCCGGACTGATTGATGGCAGCGGTGCCCGGCCGGCCGGTCGCGGATACACCAGCACGCTGTCGTCCAGCCGGATCCAGGACCAGGCCCGGAACAGGCCCATCGGGAACAGGGTGCTGATCTTCAGCCGGGGCAGGGCCAGTTGGCCGCGTTCGCGGGTGGCCAGCGTCAACGGATAGATGGCTTCGCCGCCGGCCGGGATGTCGGTCACCGCTTGGTCGTCGGCATCCGTTGACTCGTCCGCCGCCACCGCGATTGCCAGCCGGGCCTGGCCGGCCGGGTTGTGCAGCACCATCGGCAGGGACACGGGCTGGCCGGCGAACACCGGGGTGACCGGTGCTACGCGCACCGTCAGGTTGAGCAGGTTGCGATGGGTGTGGTGCATAGATACCAGCACCAGGCCGGCGAGCAGGAAGGTCAGAGCGAATCCCAGGCTGTTGCTGTAGTTCATCGAGCCCAGCAGCATGGTGAACAGCAAGAGCCCGAACCAGGCCCCACCGCGCGTGGGCAGGATGTAGAGGCGTCGCCGATGAATCCGCACCGGGCCGGGCTGTGGCGGGCTGCGGCGGTCGATCCAGGCCCGGGTGCGCGCGCGCAGCCGTTGTGTCAGTGCCATCCCGCGGCCGTCACGGCACTGCCACAGCCTCGCGCAGCCGGCGCGCGGGCGAGACGGTTTCCGCGTCGTCGGTGCCCGGCGGCAGGCGGTGATCCACCACCGCAGGCAGCACCGCCTGGACGTCCTCGGGCAGGGCGTAATCGCGTCCGTCCAGAAACGCCCAGGCCTGGGCCGCCCGACGCAATGCCAGGCCGGCGCGTGGCGACAGGCCGTGACGGAACGCGCTGTCCCGGCGGCTTTCGGTGATCAGGTCGAGAATGTAGTTCAGCAGCGGTTCCCGGACGGTGACGGCCTCGCAGCGGGCCTGGGCGTCGGCCAGATCCGCCGGCGTCATTACCGGGGCGAGATCCGCCAGCATGTTCCGGCGGCTGCGCTCGGCTAGCAGCCGGCGTTCCGCCTCCGGGGGCGGGTAGCCCAGGCGGATGCGCATCAGGAACCGATCCAGCTGCGACTCGGGCAGGGCGAAGGTGCCGGCCTGGTCCGTCGGATTCTGGGTGGCGACCACGAAGAACGGGCTGGGCAGTTTCCGGGTGGCCCCGTCGATGGTGACCTGACCTTCCTCCATCGCCTCGAGCAGGGCGCTCTGGGTCTTGGGGCTGGCGCGGTTGATCTCGTCGGCCAGCAGCAGCTGGGTGAAGATCGGCCCGGGATGGAACTCGAAGCGGGCGTCGGCTGTTTCGAATATCGAGACACCGAGGATATCCGTGGGCAGCAGATCGGCGGTGAACTGGACCCGGGCAAAATCCAGGCCCATCGCGCGGGCCAGGGCCTGGGCGAGGGTGGTCTTGCCGACACCCGGGAGATCCTCGATCAGCACGTGTCCGCGGGCCAGCAGGCAACTCAGCGCCAGGCGGATCTGCTCGTCCTTGCCCAGGATCACGCCGGCAAGGGTATCCAGCGCAAGCTGTAACGGGTGGGCGGCGCGAGCCGGCTGCGGCGATACGCGGTTCATTCGGTCTCCCGGTGCGGGGGCGTTGTTGCCGGGTCATCGGCCGCGGTGGTCGCCGAGCGTACCCTGACACCGGCAAGGGTACCGGAGCCTCCCGCGGTTGACACCCGGCAGGCGCCGCTATGGCGACGGGCGCGGGGCCCTCATTCGTCCCGCCGGTAATCGCCCTCGATGGTGCGGTCGTCGCCCGGCCGCCGGGTGGGCCCCGGGCCGGCGTTGCCGTCCGGCGTCATCACCACGGCCCGCCGCAACAGGTTGACGGCCAGCCGGCGCCGCAGGGCGGGCACCAGCAGGGCAAAGCCCAGCGCATCGGTGAGAAAGCCCGGGGTGAGCAGGGTGATGCCGGCGATCAGCAGGGCCGCACCCTCCAGCAGGGGCAGGGCCGGGGCCTCGCCGCGCTGCTGGTGTGCCTGGATTTCCTGCACCGTGCGAAAGCCCTGGATCCGCACCAGCTGACTGCCGATGATGGCGGTGAGGATGATCAGCCCGATGGTGGCCAGCGCGCCGATGCGGCTGCCCACCTCGATCAGCAGCCAGGTCTCCACCAGCGGGACGACGATGAACAGCAGCAGCAGGCGGCCCGCCATTACAGTGCCGCCACCCGTTCACGCTGGCTGCGCAACTCGGCCAGCGCGGCGTCGATTTCGGACAGCCGGCCGCGGGTCTTGTCGACCACGTCGGCCGGGGCCTTGTCCACGAAGTTGGGATTGTCGAGCTTGCCGCGCACCGAGGCCTGTTCCTTGTCGAGCTGTGCCAGCCGCTTGTCCAGCCGGGCGAGTTCCGCGTCCTTGTCGATCAGACCCGCCATCGGTACCAGGAGTTTCATCCGGCCCGCCAGGGCGGTGGCGGCGTCGGGGGCGTCGTCGTCGGGGCCGAGATGCGCGATCGACTCGACGCCGGCCAGGAAGGTCAGCGCCGGCCAGTGGCGGTCCAGCCGTTCCCGGTCGCCGGTTTCCGCGCCCTGGGTGAGCACCGGCAGCGGTTTGCGCGGGGCGATATCCATTTCGCCACGAATCTGGCGCAGGCCGAGGATGACGGTCTGCAGCCATTCGATCTCGGTTTCGGCCTCGGCGTCAATCCGGTCCGGGTCCGGCACCGGGAAGGGCTGGCGCATCAGGGTGTCGCCTTCGCGCCCGGCCAGCGGCGCGATGCGCTGCCAGATTTCCTCGGTGATGAAGGGCATGATCGGGTGCAGCAGGCGCAGGGTGGTTTCCAGCACCCGGACCAGGGTGCGTCGGGTGCCGCGCTGTTCGGCGGCCGTGGCGTGATCGCCCTGGAGCACCGGCTTGATCAGTTCCAGGTACCAGTCGCAGTAATGGTGCCAGACGAACTCGTACAGCGCCTGAGCGGCCAGGTCGAAGCGATAGGCCTCGATGTGGCGGATCACGTCGGCCTCGGTACGCTGGAGCCGCGAGGCGATCCAGCGGTCGGCCCAGGACAGTTCGATTGCGGCGTCGGTATCCAGGCCGGTATCGGCTCCTTCGGTATTCATCAGCACGAAGCGGGCGGCATTCCACAGCTTGTTGCAGAAGTTGCGGTAGCCCTCGACGCGGCCCAGGTCGAAGCGGATGTCGCGCCCCTGTGAGGCCAGCGAGGCGAAGGTGAAGCGCAGGGCATCGGTGCCGTAGGCCGGGATGCCGTCGGGGAAATGCCGCCTCGTGGTCTTTTCAATCCTGTCCCGCAGGTGCGGCTGCATCAGGCCGCTGGTGCGCTTGGCTACCAGGGATTCCAGATCGATGCCGTCAATCAGGTCGATGGGGTCGAGCACGTTGCCCTTGGACTTGGACATCTTCTGGCCGTCGGCGTCGCGCACCAAGCCGTGCACGTAGACCTCGGCAAAGGGCACGTCATCCATGAACTTCAGACCCATCATGATCATCCGGGCGACCCAGAAGAAGATGATGTCGAAGCCGGTAACCAGGACGCTGGTGGGGTAGAAGTGCTCGAGGGCTTCGGTGTTCCCCGGCCAGCCCAGGGTGGAAAAGGGCCACAGCGCCGACGAGAACCAAGTGTCGAGCACGTCCTCGTCCTGCGTGAGCGGCGTGTCGGTGGCCAGGCGGTCGGCATGGCGCTCGCGGACTTCCGCCTCGCTGCGGCCGACGTAGACGTTGCCCGCGTCGTCGTACCAGGCGGGAATCCGGTGACCCCACCAGAGCTGGCGGCTGATGCACCAGTCCTCGATGTTCTTCATCCACTCGAAATAGGTCTTGTCCCAGTTGCCGGGCACGAAGCGAATGCGGCCGTCCTCCACCGCCTTGATCGCGGGATCGGCCAGGGGCGCGGCGCGCACGAACCACTGGTCGGTCAGGTACGGTTCGATCACCGAACCGGATCGGTCGCCGCGGGGCACCATCAGCTTGTGATCGTCGACGCGCTCAAGCAGGCCCAGCGCGTCGAGGTCGGCCACCACCCGCTTGCGGGCCTCGAACCGCTCCAGTCCGCGATAAGCCGTCGGCACGGCATCATTGAGGGTCGCGTCCTCGTTGAAGATGTTGATCTTGGGCAGATCGTGGCGCTCGCCCAGGGCGTAGTCATTGAAATCGTGTGCCGGGGTGATCTTGACGCAGCCGGAACCCAATTCCGGATCGACATAGGTGTCCGCCACGATCGGGATGTCGCGGTTCACCAGCGGCAGCCGGACGGTTTTTCCGATCAGGTGCTGGTAGCGCTCGTCGTCGGGATGCACGGCCACAGCGGTATCCCCGAGCATGGTCTCGGGCCGGGTGGTAGCCACCGACAGAGTGCCGCTGCCGTCGGCCAGCGGGTAGCGGAAGTGCCAGAAGTGGCCGTTCTCCTCCTCGCTGATCACCTCAAGATCGGAGATGGCGGTGTGCAGCACCGGATCCCAGTTGACCAGCCGCTTGCCGCGGTAGATCAGGCCTTCGTCGAACAGCCGTACGAACACCTCGCGTACCGCGGTGGACAGGCCCTCGTCCATGGTAAAGCGTTCGCGCGACCAGTCCACCGAGGCGCCCATGCGGCGCAACTGCCGGGTGATATGGCCGCCGGATTCCGCCTTCCACTGCCACACCCGGTCGACAAACGCCTCGCGTCCGAGTTCATGCCGGCTGCTGCCCTCGGCGGCCAGCTGGCGTTCGACCACCATCTGGGTGGCGATGCCGGCGTGGTCGGTTCCGGGCTGCCACAGGGTGCGACAGCCGCGCATGCGCTGGTAGCGGGTCAGGGCATCCATGACGGTGTCCTGGAAGGCATGGCCCATGTGCAGGCTGCCCGTCACGTTGGGTGGCGGGATCATGATGGCGTAGGACGGCGTGTCCTTACGGTCGGCCCGGGGGGCGAAGTGCCCGCCGGCCTCCCAGCATTCATACCATTTGGTCTCGATGGCGCGGGGGTCGAATTGCTTGTCCATGGGAACGTGACTGATGACGGGTCGGATGATCGGCGGCATCGACCGGCGCCTGCGCACCGGCCGCTGACGGCCGCCGATCCTGGATCAGGTTATTTTATGCGTTTCCAGCGGGTAACCGCGTTCCTGATAGAAGCGGTAGCGCTGGCGGGCCGCCTGGCGATTGGCCGGGGTGACGATATCCAGACTCCGGGTAAAGCGGCTGAAGAAGGCCGGCACTTCGTCGGTCAGGCTGATCAGCACGTCGTCGAAATCGCCCGGCGGCTCCTCGTCGTGACCGATAAGCACGGGGGTGGGGTCGTTCTCGCCCCGTGCCGTCGCGACGACATGCGGGACGAAGCTGCCCTGGCGAAAGGTCCAGAGCAGCCCGTCCATCGTTTGCGCCGCCGCGGCGTCCGCCACGTGAAGGTATACCCGGTGGCCCTGGTCGTGGGCCTTCTCCGCCAGCCGGCATGCAGTGCGCATGCCGGCATCGGCGCCCTCGGCTTCAACGATATAGAAGGAGACTTCCGTCATTGCCCCGCGTTGGCGCGGGCAATCAGGAACTCCGTCAGCAGGCCGACCGGGCGCCCGGTAGCGCCCTTGTCCTTGCCGGTCTTCCAGGCCACCCCGGCGATATCGAGATGTGCCCAGCGCAGCTTGCGCGCGAACCGATGCAGGAAGCTTGCAGCGGTGATCGACCCGGCCGCTCGGCCGCCCACATTGGCCATGTCGGCGAAGTTGCTGTCCAGCTGGCTCTGGTATTCCTCCCACAGGGGCATGGGCCAGGCGCGATCGCCCACCGCCTCGCCGGCATCGCGCAGGGCGCGCCGCAGGCTGCTGTTGTTGGCATACAGGGCTGCTGCTTCACTGCCCAGCGCGATCACGGCCGCGCCGGTGAGCGTGGCCATGTCCACCACCACATCGGACTGGTAGTTCTTCTCGACGTAGGTGAGGGCGTCGCAGAGGATCAGCCGGCCCTCGGCATCGGTATTGAGAATCTCGATGGTCTGGCCGGACATGCTGGTGAGAATGTCGCCGGGCTTGACCGCTTCGCCGTCGGGCAGGTTCTCGGAACTGGGCACTACACCTACCAGATTCATCGGTAGCTCCAGTTCGGCCGCCGCCTTCATGGCGCCGAACACGCTCGCGCCGCCGCACATGTCGTACTTCATCTCGTCCATGGCCGCGCCGGGCTTGATGCTGATGCCGCCGGAATCGAAGGTCAGTCCCTTGCCGACCAGCACCGTCGGCTTGGCGTTCTTCGGCCCCTTCATGTACTCCATGACGATCAGCTTGGCTGGCTGCCGGCTGCCCCGGGATACCGCCAGCAGCGAGCCCATGCCCAGCTTTTCCATCTCGGCTTCGTCCAGCACCTTGGTGCTGATGCCCTTGTACTGCTTGGCCAGTGTCTGTGCCTGTTCGGCCAGATAGGTCGGGGTGCAGATATTGCCCGGCAGGTTGCCCAGATCCTTGGCGTAGTTCACGCCGGCCGCGATCGCCTCGGCCTCGCGGATGGCGCGTTCGCCGGCCGGCAGGTCGGAGCGGCGCGGCACCTGGAAGGTCAGACGGGACAGCTTGCGGCTGTACGGCTTGTAGTTGCTGCCACGGCAGGCCTCGAAGCGGTAGAACACCTCTTCGGTGACCAGCAGGGCCTGCTTGACGGTCCAGCCGATGTCATCCAGCGCTTTGACGTTCAGCTCGGGCAGGTAGTGCGCGGCATCCACGCCGCCGACGCGGTCGAGTTCGCGGGCGGCGGCCCGGCAGGCCTTGCGATAGGCAGCCTGGTCGAAATCCTGCTGGCGGCCGCAGCCGACCAGCAGAATGCGGTCGCAGAGCATGTCGTCGAGCCCGTGCAGCATGGTTGTCTGGCCGAGCTTGCCGTCCATGTCACCGCGACGCATTACGCTGCCGATCAGTCCGTTGCCCGCGTCATCCAGGGCCTGGGCCTGGGGCGAGGGCTTGCGGCGGTCGAATACACCGACCACCACGCAGCCGACGCGCTGCTTCTCCGGACTGCCGCTCTTGACGAGATATTCCATGATCGCTCCTGTGAAGGTTTCTGGCATCATGACCACGCCCCCGCCCGCGTGTTCACTGATGTGAGTAGTCAACGGACAGGCGCTGCCGCTTCCCCGGTCATTCAGCGCCCGACGCAAAACCGGCCCTATTCTACGGAAATGCAGGAAAAAATCACTATTTCGAGCGTCATCCGCATTTTTGTCAAAGAAAGGCGTTACGGCCGGTGCGCGTGAAACCGGCCGTCATCGACGCGTATCTGATCGGCGAGACCCTGCGCACCTGGGCGGCGGTGACGCTGGTCCTGATGGTGCTGACGCTGGGCGTGGGCTTTGCCCGCTACATTGCCGATGCCGCCGCCGGCGAGATTCCCATGCAGACCGTCGCGCTGGTGGCGGGCCTCAGCGCGGTGGAGAACATGGAAGTGGTGCTGCCGGTATCGGTACTGCTGGCACTGCTGCTGACCGTGGGCCGGCTCTGCCGCGACAACGAGATGGCGGCCATGGCCGGGGTGGGGATCGGGCCCGCCCGCCTGTATCGGGCGTTCGCACCGCTCACGTTGGGGGTGGCCCTTCTATGCCTGGCGCTGAGTCTGGTGCTGGGCCCGGCCGCCGCGCGTCATCTCGAGCAGATGGAGAAGGCCGGTGCCGCAATCCTGATCCAGGCGCTGGAGCCGGGCCGTTTCACCGAAATCGATGACGGCAAGGCAGTGTTCTACGCTGGCGGCATCGACAGTGGCTCCGGCCTCATGCGCGACGTCTTCATCCGGGTGGCGCGCGATGGTGGCGACGATACCGGCATCGAGGCCGAAACCATTGTCACCGCGGACACCGCTCGCTACGTCACCGATGCCGAGGACGGTACCCAGACGCTGGTGCTGCGCGACGGCCGGCGTTACGAAGGCCGGCCGGGACAGGCGGATTTCCGGGTCACCCGCTTTGCCGAGCATGGCCTGCACGTGGCCCGCTCGATGGACCGGCAGATGCTGGAAATCGAGCAGCTGTCGCCCGGCTCGTTGTTCGAGCGGGACAGCCTGGAAGCGCGCATCGAATGGCAGTCGCGCCTGGCGGTGCCGGTGACGGTTCTGGTGCTGGCATTCCTGGCCCTGCCGCTGGGGCAGCAGCCGCCTCGCTCGGGCCGCTATGCCCGGCTGATCGTGGGCATCCTGGCGTTCGTGGGCTACGTGAATCTGCTGCGGCTGGGCGAGATCTGGATGCGTGACGGCACGCTGCCGGTATTGCCCGGGCTGTGGCTGCTGCACGGGCTGGTACTGGCGACCACGCTGCTGGGTTTCCTGCGCAGCCAGGGACGCCTGCGGCGACAACCGGCGGCGGCGCCGTGAACGTCCTCGACCGCTACATTGCCGGCACCATCCTGCGGGCGTTTGGTGTGGTGCTGCTGGCGGTGGGCGCGCTCAGCCTGGTGATTTCCTTTCTCAACGAGGCCGATCAGCTGGGCAAGGGCAGTTACGGTCTGCTGGACGTCAGCCTGTTCGCCCTGCTGACCCTGCCGGAACAGCTGCAGCTGGTGATGCCGGTGGTGGCTCTGCTCGGGGCCCTGCTGGGGCTGGGCGGTCTGGCGGCCGGCAGCGAACTGGTGGTGGTGCGCTCAGCCGGGGTGTCGGTGCTGCGTCTGGCCGGGTCGGTGGCCTGTGCGGGCCTGCTGCTGGCCGGAGCGACCGGGCTGACCGGTGAATGGCTGGCGCCCAATGCCATGCGCATGGCGGAAACGCTGCGGGATCAGGCGCGTTATGGCCCGGAACAGGTGCAGAGCGTGCGCGGCGGCCTGTGGCTGCGGGACCAGGGCGACGTGATCCGGATCCAGGGAAGCCTGACCGAGGACTTCCTGACCGGCGTCGAAATCTACCGGCTGGATGAGACCGGTCGCTTCGCCGCCCTGATCCACGCCCAGCGCGCCCGCTACCGGTCGGGGCAGTGGCAGCTCGAGGACGTGAAGATCACGCGTTTCGAGGACAACCGTGTCACCACCGAAACACAGGCCTCGCGGCCCTGGTCGGTGTCACTGCAGCCCGAGTTCCTGCGGTTGACGGTGGTCAAGCCCGAGGAGCTGTCGAGCCTGGGGCTGGCCGACTACATCGACTATCTCGCGCGTAACGAGGTGGCCACCACCGACTACCGCCTGGCGCTGTGGCGCAATCTGGTCGCGCCGGTGACGGTATTCGCCATGTGCCTGCTAGCGCTGCCGTTCGCGTTCGGATCGCTGCGCAGCGTGGGTGCGGGTCAGCGGCTGTTCGTGGGGGGGCTGGTCGGGGTGGTGTTCTTCATCGTCAACGAGATCGCCGCCGCCAGCGGTCAGGTCTACGGCCTGCCGGCTTGGCTGGCCGCCAGCTGGCCCACATTGGCACTGGTGGCACTGACCGTCGTCTGGCTGCGCCATTTGCGTTAGGGGCCACGATCAGCGCGGCTCCACTACCGTCTCGGTATCGCTGATCCAGTCCTGCAGGCCGCGGCGCTGGGGATCGAGGGCGATCCAGACAATGCCGATCACGCTCAGCCAGGCCAGCCAGGCACCGAGATAGCGCAGCGCCGCATACCGCCAGTCCACCGGACTGCCATCGGTACGGCGAATCCGCATTCGCCAGGCCTTCATGCCCAGGGTCTGGCCACCGTGGGTCCAGAACCAGCCGAACAGCAGGAATGGCACGAACAGGATGTACAGGCGGAAGATCGGGCTGCTGCCATCCAGGGCCTGGCCGTCGGTAAACGGCAGCAGGGCGAACACCGACATCATCCACACGCCAACCAGCAGGAACAGGTCGTACACCGCGGCGGCCAGGCGGCGCAGCAGCCCGGCGGGATAGGGCGCCGCGCTCACGCCAGCGGCGCGTGCCGGTGGAACCAGGGATCGGCCTGTTCCAGCTGGGCCGCCAGCGACAGCAGCAGGCTTTCGCCGTTGACCGGGGCGTTGAACAGCACGCCCATGGGCAGGCCGTCTTCGGTCCAGTGCAGCGGTACCGACATCGCCGGCACGCCGGTCAGATTGGCCAGTTGGGTGAACGGCACCCAGCGCAGGTTTTCCTTCGCCATCTGTTCCACCAGCCCGGACTTCAGCAGCGGGCGGGCCGCACCCAGCGGCAGCAGCGCCTTGAGCGCGGCGCGCTGCCAGGCCGGAGTGACGATTTCGCCCACCCGGGCCGGCGGAAAGGCCATGGTCGGGGTCAGGTACAAGTCATAGCTGTCATGGAAGGCCGCCAGTCGCCGGGCATGTTCCTGCCAGCGGTTCACGCAGGCGATATAGTCGCCCGCGCTGGTGGCCCGGCCGAAGGCGGCCATCGCCCGGGTGTCGATCTCGAAGTCGGCTTCGCTGCAGCCGGTGTGCGCGCGGACCTCGGCCACTGAGGCGGCCATCTGGCCGAACCACATCAGCAGGAAGTCCGGACCCAGGCCGGGGCCCGAGAATTCGGGTTCGGCGGCTTCCACCCGGTGACCCAGCGATTCCAGCTGCGCCACCGTGTGTTCTACCGCGGCCACCGCCTCGGGATGCACGGGGGTGCCCAGCGGCGACCGGGTGGAGTAGCCGATGGTCAGCGTGCCGGGCGGCTGCGCGCAGGCCTCTAGGTATGACGTTGCCGGGGCTTTCGGATGGAAGCCCGCGCCGGGTTCCGGGCCGGCCAGCGCGTCCAGAAACGCCGCGCTGTCGCGTACCGAGCGCGACACCACGCCGTTGACCGCCGCGCCATGCATCATGTCGGTCAGCGGCGGTCCGATCGGCGTACGGCCACGGCCGGGCTTGAGGCCGAACAGGCCGCAGCAGGCGGCCGGGATGCGAATCGAGCCGCCCCCATCGTTGGCCCCGGCCACCGGCACGATGCCGGCGGCCACCGCGGCGGCCGACCCGCCGCTGGAGCCACCCGGCGTGTGGTCGGTATTCCAGGGATTGCGGCTGGCGCCATAGGCCTCCGGTTCGGTAATGCCCTTGGCGCCGAACTCGGGGGTGTTGGTCTTGCCGAAGATCACCGCCCCGGCCGCCTCAATGCGCTGCACGTAGGCCTGGTCCTCGGGCGCCCGCGCGTCGGCGTCGCGCAGTGCCCGGCAGCCGTAATGGGCCGGCTCGCCGGCCAGGTCCTGGAACAGATCCTTGACCAGGAAGGGTACCCCGGCCAGCGGCCCCTGCAGCC
Organism: Spectribacter hydrogenoxidans; assembly: GCF_031846275.1. NCBI lineage: Bacteria > Pseudomonadati > Pseudomonadota > Gammaproteobacteria > Salinisphaerales > Salinisphaeraceae > Spectribacter > Spectribacter hydrogenoxidans. The sequence continues at coordinate 195,076 of NZ_JAVRIB010000003.1, read as the reverse complement.
CGCCGGCGGCGCGGGCCCGGGCCCGTTCATGCAGGGGGTGAATGATGGCGTTGATGCGTGAATTGACCGCCTCGGCGCGGGCGATCGCCGTTTCCAGCAGTTCGGCGGCGGTGACCTCGCCGGCGGCGACCCGTTCGGCCAGGCCGAGGGCGTCGTGGTCGCGATAGGTGTCGAAGTCCATGGGCGTGTTTTCCGTTGCGTGGTGGCCAGCCGGTCGGGTAAGGGTGGTCAGTCCGCGAGGGCGCGGATCAGGCCCGGCAGCAGGGCGTCGAGATAACTGTCGGCATCCGCGCTGTTGCCGGGCAGGGTAGCCAGCAGTGTGGTCCCGGCCCAACCGGCCGCGCCGTCGGCCAGCATGGCGTAGGGCGCCCGCCGCTGGCCGAACGCGCGGGCGGTTTCCATCAGGCCCGGCAGCGGCCGATCCAGCAATGCGGCCACGGCCCGGGTGGCGTGGCCCGACTCCGCCGCGCCGATGCCACCCAGGGTGAGTACCAGGTCCGCGTCGTCGGCCAGTTGCCGGCGCATGGCGTCGGCAATGGCGTCGCTGTCGTCGGCCACGTCGAGCGGCGGCTGGACCCGCATGCCGGCTGCGGTCAGTCTTTGACGCACGGATTCGGCCACGGCTTCATCGGTTGCCGGCGAGGACACCACCAGAATGGCGGCCGCTAGGGTCTGGTCGGTCTGCCGGCGGTGGTCGGACTTGCCGCCCTGCTTGCCGAGCAGCTGAATCGCATCCAGCGACAGATTGGTGCCGGCGTGGGGCTTGAGCATGTCGTAGAGCGTCAGGCCGGCCACGCTGGCGGCGGTCAGGGCCTCCATTTCCACGCCCGTGGGCCCGATGGTTTCGGCGTGGGCAGTGATCACGACTTCGGTATCCCGCAGCTCGAAGGCCACATCCACCTCGTGGATCGGCAGGGGATGACACAGCGGGATGATGTCCGAGGTCCGCTTGCCGGCCATAATGCCGGCGATACGCGCCGCGGCCAGGGCGTCGCCCTTGTCGGTGCGGGCCTCGGCCAGCAGCGGGATGCAGTCGGCCGGCAGCGTCAGCACGGCGCCGGCCACCGCCCGGCGCAGGGTGTCGGGCTTGGCCGAGACGTTCTTCACGAGGTCGAATCCTGGTTGAGGCTGCAGCCGTCCAGGTAGGCCTGGCTGCCATCGGCGTAGTGCTCCAGCTTGAACACCGGCACTTCGTTTTTCAGGGCCTCGATTGCCCAGCGGGCCGCGGCGAAGGCCTCCGCGCGGTGCCCGGCCCGGGCCACCACCGCCACGCTGGTATCGCCCACGACCAGATCACCCAGCCGGTGCTGGGTCAGTACCCGGGTACCCGGATGTTCGGCCGCCGCGCGGGTCTCGATGTCGGCCAGGCTGCTTTCGGCCAGCGGCCGGTAGGCGGAGTAGGTCAGGCCGGTGACGGTCTTTCCCTGGTTATCCGCCCGAACCGTGCCGGTGAACACCACCATGGCGCCGAAGCCGGGGCCCTCGCTGGCCGCGATCAGGGTGCCCAGATCGAGCGGCGCGTCGCTCAGGCGTTGATGTGCCGGCGGCTGGGACATCCGACCATTATGCCGCGCTGCGGCCGTCTGCGTCAGGTGTTTTCCACCGTGATCTTCGGGAATTTGCGGGCATAGTCCTTGTTCTGCCGCGACAGAATTGCAGCCATGCGCAGGGCAATCCCCACGAAGTGCCGGGCGGCGCTGCCGTCGGGGTCCGCAATCACGCTCGGCCGGCCGCCGTCGGCGGCTTCCCGGATGCCGATCTCCAGCGGCACCGCCCCCAGCAGCGGCACCTCGTAGCGGTCGGCAACCTGCTGGCCGCCGCCGGCGCCGAAAAGATGCTCCTCGTGCCCGCAGGCCGAGCAGGTATGCAGGCTCATGTTCTCGACGATGCCCAGCACCGGCACGTTGACCTTGCGGAACATCTGCAGCCCCTTGCGGGCATCCAGCGTGGCGATGTCCTGCGGGGTGGTCACGATCACCGCGCCGGAGACCGGTACCCGCTGGGACAGGGTGAGCTGGATATCGCCGGTGCCCGGCGGCATGTCCACGATCAGATAGTCCAGGTCGTCCCAGAGGGTGTCGTTCAGCAGTTGCTGCAGGGCCTGGGTCACCATCGGGCCGCGCCAGACGGTGGGGGTTTCATCGTCCATCAGGTAGCCGATCGACATCGACTGCACGCCGAAGCTCTGCATCGGAATGATGTGTTTGCCGTCCTCCGAGCGCGGCTTGCCGGATACCCCCAGCATGCGGGGCTGGCTGGGGCCGTAGATGTCGGCATCCAGCACCCCGACACGGGCGCCCTCGCCGGCCAGCGCCAGGGCCAGGTTGGCGGCCACGGTTGATTTGCCCACGCCCCCCTTGCCGGAGGCCACGGCGATGATGTTCTTGACCGGCTTGAGGCGTTCCACCCCCTGCGGGGCGGCGTGCGGCTCGATCCGGCTTTCCACCGCAATGTCGACCTCGGTGACGCCGGACAGCGCAAGCAGTTGCTGGCGCAGTGCCGCCACCACCAGCGGGCCGTGGCGCTTGACCGGGAAGCCGAAGCGCAGCCGCGCGCTCACCTGGCCATCGTCAACCGTGACCCCGCGCAGCACCCGGGCGTCGCCCAGTGTGCTGCCGAGCAGATCGTCGTGATAGCCGTTGATCCGGTCCTCGATGTCGGCCTGCAGCGAATCGCTCATGGCTGCCTGGCGCCCTCCGCGCTAGTCTGGTGCACCCGGTTTCGGGTGCCTCGAACGAATCTCCATGTTACGCCCTGACACTGCCCGACATGAACCAGCCGACGCTGAATCGATGACGCCCCGGTGGCAGCCATGACCGACTGGTCGCTGGCGCAAGCCCTGGGGGTGACCGGTGGCATCGTCTGCGCCGCCGGGGCCGGGGGCAAGAAGTCGTTGCTGTACGCCCTCGCCCGCGCCTGGCCCGGTCGGCGCGCGGTGACCGCGACGGTGCACCTGGCGCCGTTTCCGGAGGACTTCGCCCCAGCCGCGCGTGTCGCAGAGCCCTCGGCCCTGCGCGAGGCGGTGGTGTCGGCACCGGGCATGATCCGCGCCTACGCCTGTCCGGCGGACAAGCCGGGCCGCTACCGGGGCCTGCCCCCCGCCGAGATCGCCGCCATTCACGGGCTCGGCGGGTTCGACCTGACCCTGGTCAAGGCCGACGGCGCCCGCATGCGTCACGTCAAGGCGCCTCGCCCGGGCGAGCCGGTGCTGGTGCCGGGCGCCAGCCGGGTGCTCTGGGTGGTCTCGGCCGTGGCCATCGGTTGCCCGTTGGATGAACGCATTGCCCATCGCCCTGAGCGCATCGCCGACCTGACCGGCGCAGAGCTCGGCCGCGCGCTGACCGTCGATCACCTGCGGCGGCTGATCGTGGCCGAAGACGGCGCCCGCCAGGGCGCGGACGGCATCCCCCTGACCATCGTGATCAATCAGGTTGACGATGCCGACCGCCGGGCCGCGGCGCAGGCGCTGGCGGAAGCGGTGGCGCGCAATGCCAAGGGCATCGACCGCGTAGTGCTGACCTGCCTGCGCGAGGCACCGCGAGTGCTGGCGGTGTATGGCGGCCTGACAGAGTGACCCGACGCGGTCGTGCCGCCGTTCGCGTTACGATCGCAGTCCGGCAAACCCGCAGTATGCAGACAGCAGATAACCCGTGGACTTGAATCGACATCTGACCTTGCTACGCGAGTCGATCCCGGAGATCGACCCGCGCGATGCCCACGCCCTGGCCGGCACCGACGGCCTGCTGATCGATGTGCGCGAGGCCGGCGAAACCGCCGAGGGCATGGCCGAGCACGCCCGGCCGGTGCCGCGCGGTTATCTGGAAATGCGCATCGGTGACCTGGCGGCCGGCACGGATCAGCCGGTACTGCTGATGTGTGGCAGCGGCACCCGCTCGCTGCTGGCGGCCGATGACCTGCGCCGGCTGGGTTACGACGACGTTCGTTCCGTGGCGGGTGGTTTCTCGGCCTGGAAGGCTGCGGGGCTGCCGGTGGTGATGCCCGAGCTTGATACCGCGTTCGACAGCGGCCGCTATGCCCGCCAGATCAGCCTGCCGGAAATCGGCCTGGCAGGGCAGCGCCGGCTGGCCGAGGCGCGGGTACTGCTGGTGGGCGCCGGCGGTCTGGGCTGCCCGGCGGCCCTGTATCTGGCCGCAGCGGGTGTGGGCACCCTGGGGCTGGTCGACGACGACCGGGTGGAGCGCAGCAATTTGCATCGGCAGGTCCTGCACCGCGACGATCGGGTGGGCTGGGACAAGACCGCCTCGGCACGGGCGACGCTGATCGCTCTGAATCCCGAGATCGACATCCGCACGCACAAGCAGCGTCTGGCCCCGGACAACGCGGCCGACATCCTCGGCGGCTACGACCTGGTGGTGGACGGCTGCGACAACTTCGCCACCCGCTATCTGGTCAGCGACACCTGCCGGCAGCTGGGTCTGACCAGCGTTTATGGCGCGGTCCAGGGCTTCGAGGGTCAGGTGTCGGTTTTCGCCCCGGGCCGGGGGCCCTGCTATCGCTGCCTGTTCGCCGATGCCCCGCCGCCGGAACTCGCGCCCTCCTGCAGCGAGGCCGGGGTACTGGGAGTGGCGCCCGGCATCATCGGGCTGCTGCAGGCGCTGGAGGCGCTCAAGCTGATCGCCGGCTTCGGCGAACCACTGATCGGCCGGTTGCTGCTGTTCGACGCCCGCCGAACCCGGCTGCGCGAGTTGCGCCTGCCGGCCGATCCCGACTGCGTCTGCGCCGCCTCGGCAAGCGCCCCGGACCATGTCGGCGCCGTCGGCGGCTGACGCCATTACCGGCCTGGTGCTGGCCGGCGGGGCGGGCCGGCGCATGGGCGGCCGCGACAAGGGGCTGATCGAACTGGCCGGCCGGCCGCTTACGGCATGGGCACTGGACGGCTTGCGGCCGCAGGTGGAGGCGCTGCTGATCAGCGCCAATCGGGAACTCGACGCCTACCGGGCCTGGGGCGTGCCGGTGGTGACCGATGCCGAGCCGGATTTCCCCGGGCCACTGGCCGGCGTGCTGGCCGGTCTGCAGGCCGCCGAGACCGGCTGGCTGCTGAGCCTGCCCTGTGATGCGCCGGCGGTACCGCCTGATCTGGCCCCGCGGCTGCACGCAGCGGTCATGGCGGAGGACGCGGAACTGGCGGTGGCCCGCAGCGCGGGCTGGCTGCACCCACTGCATGCGTTGTGGTCGACCGCGCTGGCGGGGGAGCTGGCCGCCGGGCTGGCGGCCGGTCAACGCAAGGTCACGGACTGGCAGAATACGCGGCGACGGGTAATCGTCGATTTCGACCAGCAGCCGGAGGCATTCGAGAACGTGAACACGCCGGAACAACTGGCTGCGTACGCCGCGCGGCGCGATGCCGCCCAGGGCTCATGAGTGACGAGCCGGCAGCCCCGACACTGACGCTGGCACGGGCGCGGGCCCGGATGCTGGCCGGCGTGACGCCGGTCGCCGAGCGGGAGACCCTGCCGCTGATGCAGGCGCTGGGTCGGGTGTTGGCCGAGCGGGTTACCGCGCAGGTGGACGTACCCGGCCACACCAACTCCGCGATGGACGGCTTCGCCCTGCGTTCGGCGGATGCCCGGGGCGACACCAGCCGCCTGCGCCTGATCGGCGCCAGCTTCGCCGGGCATCCCTTTGCCGGGCCGGTGGGAGCAGGCGAGTGCGTGCGCATCATGACTGGCGGCGTGCTGCCCGATGGCGCCGATACCGTGGTGATGCAGGAGCGTACCCGGGAGGACGGCGATGACGTGATCGTCGAGCGGCCGGTCGACCCGGGCAGCAGCATCCGCCCGGCCGGCGAGGATCTCGCCCGTGGCCAGACGGTTCTGGATGCCGGCCGCCGCATCACCCCGGCCGATCTGGGCATGCTGGCTTCCGGTGGCGCGGCGCAGGTGTCGGTATTCCGGCGCCCGCGGGTGGCGTTCTACTCCACCGGCGACGAACTGCGTCCGGTGGGCACCCCGCTGCAGCCGGGGCAGATCTACGACAGCAATCGCTACAGCCTGCATGCCCTGTTGTCCGAGCTGGGGGTCGAGTTGCTGGACCTCGGCGTGGTGCCGGACGACCCGACAGCCCTGGAAACCACCCTGCGGCGGGCAGCGGCCGAGTGCGATGCGGTGGTCACCAGTGGCGGGGTATCGGTGGGCGAGGCCGATCATGTGCTCGACGTGCTGGAATCGGTCGGCGATGTGGGTTTCTGGAAGGTGGCGATGAAGCCAGGCAAGCCGCTGGCCTTCGGCCGGGTGGATGACGCCCTGTTCTTCGGGCTGCCCGGCAATCCGGTATCGGTGGTGGTGACCTTCCTTCAGCTGGTACGCCCGGCGCTGGTGCGGCTGGCCGGCAGCTGGCCGCGGCCGCCGCTGCGCATGCCGGCGCGGCTGGCCGCGCCGATCCGCCGCAACCCGGGACGGCTGGAGTTTCAACGGGGCCGGCTGACCCTCGATACCGACGGGGCCACCGTGGCGCCGCTCGGTCACCAGGGCTCCGGCGTGCTGCGCTCGATGAGCGAGGCCGATTGTTTCATCGTGCTGCCCGCGGATTGCGCCGAGCTTGCGGCGGGAGCCCGGGTCAGTGTGGAACCGTTCGCCCAGCCGGTCTGGAACGGGTCGGGCGATGACTGGCACGAGGAGGGCTGACGCCATGCCGGCCATTGTGTTGATTGTTCTGGTCCTGGGGGTGTTCTATCTCGGCTGGCGGTTCTATTCCCGCTACCTGGCCGAACGGGTCTATGCCCTGGATCCCGATTTCACCACCCCGGCGCACGAATTCCGCGACGAGGTGGATTTCGTGCCCACCAATCGCTTCGTGCTGCTGGGGCATCACTTCACCTCGGTGGCGGGTGCGGCACCCATCGTGGGGCCGGCCATTGCGGTCTACTGGGGCTGGCTGCCGGCGCTGCTGTGGGTGGTGCTCGGCACCATCTTTGCCGCGGGCGTGCATGACTTCGGCTCCATCGTGGTGTCGGCGCGCAACCGTGGACAGAACATCGGCACGCTGTCCGGGCGGGTAATCAGTCCGCGGGCCTCGACGCTGTTCCTGCTGATCATTTTCTTCCTGGTCACCCTGGTCAACGCGGTGTTCGGGGTGGTGATGGCGATCCTGTTCGTCGCCCATCCCGAGGCGGTGATTCCGGCGCTGGTGGTAATTCCGATCGCCATTTTCATCGGCCAGTGGGCGTACCGCCTGGGCCGAGCGATTCTGGTGCCGTCGCTGATCGGCCTGGGGCTGCTCTACGCCGCGATTCCGGTGGGCATGCATTATCCGGTGCGTATCGACGGGCTCGCGGCCCTGCTGGGACTGGAGGTCCGTACCACCTGGATTCTGCTGATCTTCGCCTACACCTGGATTGCCTCGCGCCTGCCGGTATGGCTGCTGCTGCAGCCGCGCGACTACATCAACGGCCAGCAGCTGATCGTGGCGCTGGTGCTGATCTTCGCCGGGGTGGCGATGGGTATGGATGTGGTGACGGCGCCGGCGATCAACGGCAATCTGGCGGCGGATTCGCCCCACTGGTTCCCGTTCCTGTTCGTTACCATCGCCTGCGGGGCGATTTCCGGCTTTCACAGTCTGGTGGCCTCGGGCACCACCTCCAAGCAGCTTGACCGGGAGACCGATGCCCGCACGGTCGGCTATCTCGGGGCGCTGGGCGAGGGGTCGCTGGCGCTGGCCGCAATCCTCGCCTGCACTGCCGGCCTGGGCAGCGCCGCTGCCTGGGCCGAGAAGTATTCCGACTTCGGGGCCGCTTCCGGCGGCGGCCTGGGCAACTTCGTGACCGGGGTGGGGCATTTTCTGGGTAATCTGGGGATTCCACCGGAACTGGGGGCGGTGTTCGCCTCGGTGGTAGTGATCACCTTCGCCGGCACCACCATGGATACCGGCGTGCGGCTGCAGCGCTTCATCCTGCAGGAAATCGGGGAAATGGCCGGGTTAAAGCGGCTGTCGCGCCGGGTGAATCTGCTCACCACCGTGGCGGTGCTGATTCCCCTGGGCCTGGCCCTGGTGCCCGGCGGCGAGGGCAAGGGCTTTGCCTTCGGCCGGCTGTGGACGCTGTTCGGCACCACCAACCAGCTCACCGCCGGGTTGGCGCTGGCGGTGATCGCGGTCTGGGTGATGGCCCGGGGCCGTAATCCGGCTGCCGCTCTGGTGCCGCTGGTGTTCCTGCTGGCGATGACCAGCTGGGCCCTGGTGATCAATCTGATCAGCTTCTATCGCGAGGCGGACTGGCTGCTGCTGGGCATGGATATCGCCGTGTTCGGCCTGGCGATCTGGTTGACCGCGGAAGCCCTGATCGCCCTGCGGCGCAGGGGCGATGCCGGCGCGGATCCGCCATGAACTGGCGGGATCGGCTGGGACGCGGCTGGCGGGCGCTCAATACCTTCCACGATCAGTTGTTCATCGCGCCCTGGCGGGCGGCCCTGGCGCGCGAGATCCGCACCCAGGAGGACACGCTGGTGACGCTGTTGTATCTGGAGGCGATGGGGGTGCCCGGGCCGGCGGACTACCTGGCCCTGGCGCTGTATCCGGACCTGATTGAGGCCTGCCACCAGCAGCATCGCCGCGAGGGCCTGGAGCACATGCCAGTAGGCGGAATCTGCTGTTGACCGCGCCGCTGCTGCTGTTCGGCGGCAAGGGCGGGGTAGGCAAGACCACCCTGGCTGCGGCCACGGCCTGGCGGCTGGCCGAAGAGGGCGCTCGGGTACTGCTGGTATCCACCGACCCCGCCCATTCCACCGCGGACCTGCTGGGCGCGGACCTCGCCGATCAGCCCACCCGCGTGCAGGGTCCCCTGTGGGCGCTGGAAATCGACGCCGCGGCCCGGGCCCGTGTTTATGTCGACGGGATCCTGGCGGATGCGGAAACCAGCGTCAGCCCCGAGGTAATGCCGGCGCTGGAACGGCATTTGGCGCTGGCCCTGCAGGCGCCGGGGACGCTCGAGGCGGCGCTGTTCGACCGCATCTGCGACCTGATCACGGACGCGGGCGAGGGCTTCGACCATGTCGTGTTCGACACCGCGCCCAGCGGCCATACCCTGCGACTGCTGAGCCTGCCGGACATGCTCGGCAGCTGGGTTGCCGGTCTGCGCCGCCAGCGCGAGAAGGTCACCGGCCTGCGGTCGATGTGGCGCAATCTGGCCGGTCACGAGCCCGACACCGAGGATCGGGTGCTCACACGCCTGCGCGAAAGGGCCCGTTGCTACCGCCGGGTGCGCGAACGCCTGCAGCAGGATGCGGCCTTCCGCGGCGTGCTCACCGCCGAACGGTTGCCGATCGAGGAAACCGCGCGGCTGCTGGCACTGCTGTCGGAGCTGGAGATTCCGGTGGACCGGCTGTATCTGAACCGGCTGCTGCCGGCGGGTGGCGACGATCCCTACCTGCAGGCCCGGCGGGCGCGTCAGGCCGACTACGAAACGGAAATCCGCCGCCGCTTCGCCGGCTGGCCAATCACCCGAGTGGAACTGGCCGCTGGCGACATCCACGACCGGGCCAGTTTGGCGGAACTGGCCGCGTCTCTGGCGCCGTGAGTATGCTGGTGGCCCGGGTGGAAACAATCGAGGTGGGTGATGCAGGTCACGGTTGAAGGACACGGCGTACTGGCGCCGATCTGCGGCGATCAGTACCGGGTGGAACTGCCGGTGCGTCAGGCCACTGTGGCCGATGTGTTGGAGGCGCTGGCGGCCGAACTGCCGGACATGGTGGCCCACTTGCCGCGCACGGCCTGCGCGAAGGGCGACACCCTGGTGCAGCGCGACGACGCGGTTGCCGACGGTGATCATCTCGCGCTGATTCCCCCGGTCAGCGGCGGTTGACGCGTTTGGGTGAGCGCCGCCGCCGGGCGTAGACTCGGGGCATGAATCAGACGCCATCCACCGAACGCACCCAGGTGCCCGAGCCGGAAGACATCCGCGTGCGGCGCGGCAGCCGGGTGCTGGACGTGCGCTTCGCCGACGGCGCCGAGTTCTCGCTGCCGTTTGAATACCTGCGCGTGTTCTCGCCCTCGGCCGAGGTGCGTGGCCACGGCGGCGGCGAGCCGACGCTGGTCACCGGCAAGCAGGACGTGGATATCGAGCGGGTGGAACCGGTCGGCCAGTACGCCGTGCGGCTGTGTTTCGATGACGGCCATCGCACCGGCATCTACAGCTGGGCGGTACTCTACGAGCTGGGCCGCGATTACGCCGAAAACTGGCGCCGTTACCGCGAACGCGTGGCAGCGGCCGAGGCGGAGGCGTCCTCGTGACACGGGCCGTTCCCCGTCTCGATCCCGCGCGTGCCGACGAGCCGGTGGACCGGCTCGGCCGCGGCCTGCGCGATCTGCGCATATCGGTCACGGATCGCTGCAATTTCCGTTGCCGCTACTGCATGCCGCGGGAAATGTTCGGGCGCGATTTCGAATTCCTGGCCCGCCGGCAGCTGCTCAGTTTCGAGGAAATCGAACGCATCGCCCGGCTGGCCGCGGGGCTGGGCGTGCGCAAGCTGCGGCTGACCGGCGGCGAGCCGCTGCTGCGGCGGGAGCTGGACAAGCTGATCGGGGCACTGTCCGCGGTGCCGGGCATCGACGATATTGCCCTGACCACCAACGCCTCGCTGCTTACGCCCGCGGTGGCTGCCGGATTGCGCGAGGCCGGCCTCGACCGGATCAACGTCAGCCTGGACGGACTCGACGACGAATCCTTCCGGGCGATGACCGACGTCGACTACCCGGTGCAGCGAGTGCTCGATGGCATCGACGCCGCGGCGGACGCCGGACTGGGCCCGATCAAGATCAACATGGTGGTCAAGCGCGGCACCAACGACGATCAGATCCTGCCCATGGCCGAGCATTTCCGTGGCAGCGGCCACATCCTGCGCTTCATCGAGTACATGGATGTGGGCAACGCCAACCGCTGGCGGCTGGACGAGGTGCTGCCGGCGCGGGAACTGGTCGACCGCATCGCCGCCCGCTGGCCGGTGGAGGTCCTGCCGCCCAATCATCCCGGCGAGGTCGCCAACCGCTGGCGCTATGCCGACGGCCAGGGGGAAATCGGGGTGATCGCCTCGGTGACCCAACCTTTCTGCGGCGGTTGCCGGCGCCTGCGCATGTCCGCCGAGGGCAAGCTGTTCACCTGCCTGTTCGGCAGCCGGGGTTACGACCTGCGCGCCCTGATGCGCAGCGGCGCATCGGATGAGCAACTGGCGGATGCCCTCGGCGGCCTGTGGCGGCGCCGGGAGGATCGCTACTCCGAACTGCGCAGTGGCGAGCCCGGTGATGAAACACCGGCGGACGGCGAAAAGAAGGTAGAGATGTCGTATATCGGGGGGTAAGCCACGACCGAATGTCCGGGGGACATTCGCAGCACTACCATGAGCCGCTCGTACTGCGCGTTGCGAGTGACAGGTTCGGGGCGACCGGACAGCATGTGGGCGAGAATCCGGCCCGGAGGCAGCGCTCTGCCTCTAACAATCTGATATAAATGATTTATATGGCGCTCCCTACGGGATGTAGTAACTAATTTGTCGTTTTAAAAAAGTATTATTAAACAATCCACTATGGATTTTTTTATGTCACGAAAATACGCCTACTCAATTTGTTACTCAGAAAATTGTGCTTGAGGCATTCCAGTGATGAAGGGGTAATTTCCCTAGCTTTCAGGTGCCGCCCTTAAGTTGCAGGTAATACCGCCCTGCTGAGTAATAAAACTCTCCTCGACCTACTTCTGCGACAGTGGACTTCCCCGGGTGTCGTAGACACTTCTGGCCTATGAATTGAGCATAGGAGAAGTGCCATGAGCAGTAAGAGATATACCCCGGAATTCACCGACGAGGCAGTCAGGCAGGTGCTGGACCGCGGCTATCCCGTTGCCGATGTTGCCGAGCGGCTGGGCGTGTCAGCCCACAGCCTTTACAAGTGGGTCAAACCGGTCAATCCGGATAACACCGAGCGGCAGGCTAACGAGCTGGTCGAGGCCAGGAGCGGGATCCTCAAGCTGCGCGCCCGGCTGCGGCGCACGGAAGAGGAGCGCGACATCCTAAAAAAGGCCGCGAGGTACTTCGCTCAACAGCCCGAGTGAAGTACCAGTTCGTCAACGAGCATCGCCACGAGCACAAGATCGCCACGATGGGGCGCAGCCCCGATGGCTTGTAACGCCAGGCCCGGGCCACGGGGATGCCGTAGATGCCGTGGCGGCGCATCAGGCGTGCGACCCGATTGAGACTGGCCCGCTCGCCCTCAAAGCCGAGTTCTTCGTGCATGCGCCGGCGTCCCATCACGCCGAGGTGATCGGCATGGATCGCCCGAATGCGGCTCAGTAGCCTGCGATTGTCACGTACGCGAGCACTGGGCCGGCGTTTCTGCCAGTCGTAGAAACCGCTGTGCGAGACCCGCAAACAGCGACACATCAGCCGCACCGGATAGTCGCCGCGGCCAGCATCGATCGCCTGGTACTTCAACTCGATTCCCTGGCGAAGAATGTGGCCGCGTCTCGCAAAAAATCGCGTTCCTTTTTCAGGCGCGCGTTCTCTCGCTTGAGCCGGGCCACCTCCTCGTCGCGGGGCGTACCAGTGCCGCCGAAGGCGGTTCGGCCTTGCTGGTTGATTTCGCGGCGTCAGTGGCTGAGCAGGTTGGCAGCAATCCCAATGTCGCGGGCGACCTGGGTCACGCTGACATCCGGATGGCGGGTCAATTCAACCGCTTCGCGCTTGAACTCGAAACTGAATTTTCTGGCTCTTCTGCACTGACGTGAGCTAGACAGGGATGACTGCCGCCCACAAACTCGTTCTAATACAAGTTCCTACACAAGAGAAGAAGGGGCTTGTAGATGGCGGCAATCATCCCGGCAACGATTCTTGGTCTCCGCGGGCAGTGCGTCAAGTCGCTTGCCTGGGACGACGCGGCCGGGGAGCTGGTGGCGCATTGTCGGCGCGACGGCCGGTTCGTGCCGGTGGACCACCGCACCGGGGCGCGCGGCACGGTCAATCGGTGGCTGCGTCGCCGGGTGCGGGATCTGCCGCTGTGGGGACGCGCGGTGACGCTTGAGATCGAGTATTGCCAACTCAAGATCGGCGCGGCGGACCGGCGCATGGAGCGCCTGGACTTCGTCGATCCGGGCGGCGGTTATACCCACCGCTTTTGCCGGTTCGTGTGTCAGTTGTGCCGGCACATGGCGATTGATGCGGTAGCCCGTTACACGGGCCTGGCCTGGCGCACGGTCAAGGCCATGGATGCGCGCACACTGGCTGCTGAGTTGCCGGCGCTGCACCCAGAAGACATCACCGGGGTGCGCTATCTGGGCATCGACGAGGTCGCGCGCGCCAAGGGCCATGACTATCTCACGCTGGTCTACGACCTGGAGGCCGGGCACCTGCTGTGGGTCACCGAGGGCCGCTCCAAGGCCGGCTTACAGGATTTTCTTGACCGGCTCTCCTCCGAGTCCGCCGCGGGCATCGAGGCGGTGGCCATGGACATGTGGCCGGCGTTCGAAAACGCCGTGGCCCAGAGCCTACCCCAGGCCGCCATTGTCTATGACCGCTTTCACGTGATGGCCAACTACAGTAAGGCCATCGACCAAGTGCGCCGGGCCGAATTCAAGCGGGCCCAAGCCGCCGACAAGCCACTGCTGACCGGCAGCCGCTACCTGCTGCTCAAAAACGTTGGGCGCCTGAGTGAACGCCAGAGCCAACGCCTCGACGAGTTGCTGGCGGCCAACACGAATCTGCACGCGGTCTATAGCCTCAAGGAGCAACTGCAACAGCTTTGGCAGGCGCCGGCGACGCACACCGAGATGGCCCAGCGCCTGGCGCACTGGTGCGCGCTAGCCGAGGCCACGGGACTGGCGCCGATGCGGCGCTTCGCGGCCATGCTGCGCACACACCAACAAGGCATCTGCTACTACGCCCAATACCCCATAACCACCGCCCGGCTGGAGGCCGGCAACGTGGCCATCGGCATGATCCGGAAACGCGCCCGAGGACTGCTGGATACCGAGTACTTCAAGCTCAAAATCCGGCAAAGCGCACTGCCCGAACCCAACCGCGGCCTATACGCTTTAACGTGAAGATTAGCTCAAACGATGTCAGAAGAGCCAATTTTCTTCGCTTGGACATGGACACTCCTTTGGGTCATTGTGACGCCTTTTGTGAGTGTCCGTGCTAACGGGACCGAACCCGTTTGTTGAACGCAAGCAGAGGGGTAACGATTGCACAAGCGCAGATTAAAGCTGTTAGCGTGGTAGCGCTAAGGGAGAGTAGTGCCCCGAGATAAAGGATTCATTCATGCCAAAGCACTACCTTTACTTGTCAACTTGACGCTGGGTGCTGCAATGAGATTTAGTCGCTCCTTATAGTTGGGAAGATTCTATTCAGATCTTTTTTTTGCAAATAATAAGTTCGACAAGTCAGGTTTAAAGGCGAAGTCTAGCGAAATTAGGAAAATGAATGAATAATCATGAATTCATCGCGCGACGAAAAATAAATACGCCGCCGTTGATCTCGCCTTTACGTTATCCGGGTGGTAAACGCCGCTTCGCTCGGAGTATTGCTGATATTTTGAATGCTCATCTGACGCGGCCGCTAAGTCTTTTCATTGAGCCTTTTGCCGGTAGCGCGGCTGTAGCAATTGCGTTGTTGGAGGCGGGTTACACGGAACGTATCGCCCTTTGCGATACAGACCCCTTAATCGGTAATTTTTGGCGAGTGGTGTTCGGAGGAGATCGTGAATTCTCTGAACTTTGTGAATGGATTGAAAGGGCCCCGATAACGTTAGACCAGTTCCACGAAGTTCGGGGCTTGACGCCCCGCACGTCGGTGGAAGCTGCCTTCAAGTGCCTATTTTTAAACCGAACAAGTTTTTCGGGAGTTTTACACCGTTGGGCGGGTCCCATCGGAGGAAGCCGTCAGGCCTCCCCCTACACCATTGATTGCCGCTTTCCTCGCGAAGCAATACTTCACCGATTGGATGATCTGCACCGGATGAAGCGGCGAGTGCTTTACGCAGGGACGCGCAGCTATAACCGAATCGCCAGTTCAGCTCCGGTTGGTCGGCTGGTCGCGGCGCAGCCACAGCGAGTTTTGTGGTACCTGGATCCGCCATTTTTCTGCAAGGCTGAGAAGCTCTACAACCATGTTTTCGGGCCCTCCGACCATCGTAGGTTCCGCGAGTTTGTTGACCGCAAACTATCCGGACACTGGATTGTTTCGTACGACGATGTGCCACAGGCACGTTCGCTATGGTCGGACTGCGAGAGCTTGACGGAAGCGTCTTTGACTTACTCTGCTAGCGCGGCCTCTCGGAAGGGAGTGGAACGAAGTAAGCGAGGCAGGGCTAGGGAGCTAATTCTGAGTAGCTTTTTCGGCGCTTCGCCCGGTCAGGTCATTAGCCTCCATGGCCCCCATCGAAAACGCGGCCCCGCAGCCCCAGCGGCGGATTGGCAAGCTGCCAAGGCTTGATTCTCCGCATTACGAGTTGATTTATGCAAACGTTTGAAAATATCGTCGAGAGGGCGCAACCGCTGGCCCGCCTCTGCGGCGAAGCTCCTGAGACGCGCCATGTTGGATTCATCATTCGTATGAATTATGACCGGGTGGAGGTCCTAACCAACGATCACTGGCGTGAGCGGGTGCAGGGAATCCCACAGAATGCGATTCTCATCGCGGCCAGTTTCGATCCAGCCCGTCTTTCAAGTGAGCCCGAGATGTCGCGCTTTGTATTGGCGATGCGCGTGCTTGGGCCTGCGCCGATCCAGCATGAAGCAGAGAACGTCGCAGCGATTATCGAGCACCACCGGTCGAAGACGACGGCCGAGCATGCCGGACCGCTTGACGGGATGGATGCCTATACCCATGCGCACCTTCAGTTTTCCGGCCTGTCGTGCAAGGTGCTGGGATCGTTCTTTCAGACCGAGCAGGGGGCTTTGGCGTATGGCGCCGACATCGAAGACTACTTCTCGGTTTCGTCCATGCGGGTGTTCAAGCCTACCGGCGACGCCTTGGAGATGATCGCGAACTACTGCGATCCACATCGGCTGGAAGACGCTCGTCGTGAGACGTTAGAGATGGGCTTCCCGCAACCGCCGGATGCATTTGAGTTCGGGCTGGTTCGTTACACCTCGACGAACCGGCTACAACGAAAAGATGGCACCGATGTGCCGGTGAGTTTCCAGACAGCCGATGTGATGGCGAAGCGCTGCGGCGTTTTCGGCATGACTCGTACTGGTAAATCGAACCTTGTCAAAACGCTTGCTGGTTCGATCGCGCTGGAGAGCATGCGAGCCGGAGGACGCGTCGGACAGTTGATACTGGATTTGAACGGCGAGTATGCGAATGCCAATGAGCAGGACCGCGGCGCACTCAGCCAAGTGTTCGAAGACAATGTAGTGCGGTACCGCACCCGAAAGCCTGAGGGCGACTTCTTCGATTTGCGTCCTAACTTCTATCAATCGCTGGACATCGGCCTGACCACCCTTAGAGAAGCGCTTCAAGCCGACGGGTCGCTTGGCGGCGCTGATATAAAAAATTTCATGGAGATGGAACTGGAGTCAGAGCAGCCCAATGACCGAGGTGAAGGCAAGCGATGGGCAATCAAGTTTGCTGCTTATCGTTGTCTGCTTGATGCGGCCGGCTATGAAAAGACACCGAGCGATGATCGGGTAACTTTTGAACTTGGTGCTAAGGCCGCCTCACAAGCCTACCAAGCTCTGGAGCTGGGTGACGCAACGAATGAGGCAGAACGTGCGAAGGGCTTCCGGGACCATTACGGAGATCCGAGCCGGGGGATGCCACTGAGCAATGCTCGAAGCTTTTTTGTGGCATTACGCAAGGCTGAAATCGAGCTGCGTGGTAACAGTGATGAAAACATCGGTTTGCGAAGCAGCAGCGGTAAAGCTTGGATGGACGAGTCAGTGCTGACAATGATCAATCTGATGGTCGGTCGCAACAAGAGCGACACCCCCATCAATAGCACGAACGTGCTGGCCCGCTATCGTAATCAGCACTCGGCCCGAGGAACCAGCAGCCCCGCAGGCGAAATACACAAACATCTGAGCCAGGGCCGTATCGTGATCGTCGATTTGTCCCTGTCGCGACCGAGCGAGCGTAAGGAGCTCATGGAGCGGATTGCGCAAGGGCTGTTTCAGCTTAGCTTGGACATTTTTACGGATGCCCAGCGGCCGCCGCCGATCCTAATCTACATTGAAGAAGCCCATAATCTGATCGGCAAGAAAGCCGACCCGGACGAACCGTGGCCGCGGGTAGCCAAGGAGGGTGGCAAGACGAACATCGGACTGGTCTACGCCACTCAGGAGCCATCCTCAATTCAGCCGAATATCCTGTCCAATACCGAGAACATTATCTCGTCCCATCTGAACAACGACGACGAGATCCGGACGTTGGGCAAGTATTACGACTTCGAGGACTTCGGTGCCTCACTCAAGAAGGCGCAAGATGTGGGGTTTGTACGGATCAAGCGGTTATCGGCGCCGTTTGTGATGCCAGTTTACGTGCACAAGTTTGAGCCAGAAACAATGGAGCAACTCTACCAACGCCAGCAAAAGCCCGAAGGCTTCGAACCCGCACCCAAGCCTGCCCAGGAGCATTGAAATGCCGTTTCAGGGTGAGCCACCGGGCCGCCTGAGCCAGGGTGCGATCGCGTCGAATCCGGAGTTTCAGGCGTTCCTTAAAAGCTGTGAACCGATCGAAGGGCCTGACCCTGAGGCCACCAGTTCTCTGCTCGCTCAGTTCAAGTCATACGAACCGGATTCTTTTATACCCGACCACTTACTCGCAGTAGACGGCGGTGAGTACGTGTCCTCTGTGTCCGAGCATTTTCCAAGTCGTGAAATCCTGCATATTCGTATAGGTTCAGTGCTGTTGGATCTGGCTGGCATTCGTCAAATTCAAGCGCTGAGTGAGACCACCGTTGATCCGTTTGAAGTGCAGAAGATTCAGCAAGATACATCAGCACTTACGCTCTGGTTTCCAGGCGCGAACATTGTGCGTGGTGACGCCCGCTCGCCCCAGCAGGGTTTTAGAGCATGCCTAAGAGAAGCCATGGTTTCCGAAGAAACACGGCTTAACGGCCGTCTTCTGTTGGACACGATCTACGAAGCTCTTGCCGCAAGGGCCCTGGCCGAAGGCGGTTTGTCGAATTATGACCCCTCGACCGAGGAGATGTTGGTTACCCACTGTCCGAGTCCCGACTGCGCTGAGGAGCGACTCGATCAGCCAGTGCGATTGGCCCGTGACACGGAGTCTGCTCCCTGTCCTCGGTGCCAAGAGCGGGTCTATGCGACCGACGCCCTCCGCCTACACGAGGCTTTTTCCGATCACCAGGGTAATCAGGGGCTGGTCTCACGCACGCGAAACCTTTGCGAGCATCTATTGCTGTTGCACTACCTGCTCTATCTGCAAGATCAGAATCCGAATGCGCTGAGCGAGTTTGGCTTCGTCATGGATGGGCCACTCGCGATTTTCGGGGAGGGCGCGCGGTTTCATCGCTCCCTCATGCGCGTGATCAGCAACATCTACGAGCGGGCCGAGACAGCTCAGGTGCCACCCCCCGTTATTTTTGGTGTGCAGAAGTCGGGGGCAGTACTGGAATTTGCGCAGTCGCTGGATCGTGTACCGCGTGAAACATCGTCAGGTGAATCCGGCCCGGAAGTGGCTGCCGAGCAGCGGGCAGGCGCAATCCCAAATGGGACTGTGCTGTCGGTGACTGACGATATCCGCTTCACGTACATCACGCCGAAATCAGAAGCCAATCGGAGCATCCATGGCTACGACACGTACTATGGCCAAGATCTCATCGTGAAGACGCATGCCGGACGGTTGTTCGTCGTGAACGTTGCCTATCCCTTTGGAAGCAAGGGAACTGATGCATTCAAACACCGGCGATTCGATCTGGAAGCTTACCCTGGTCTTGGGCGGTCACTCGGCGTGTTGGAAGCAGTTGAATCGGGCTTGTACGGCAATTCCACCGTGCCGCAGATGCTTGCACACCGATTTTCTTCGATCAGTCGCGTGCCTGGAGGCAAGATCCTCGACATTCTCGCGCAGCGGCACGTAGGCTCTAACCGTGAACGCTAACAGTCTGCAAGGGTTCCCTGCGGATTGGACACATCCTGCGGTCTCGTTACTAATTGCTGGCACAAAGCCGCTGCACTATTTGCAGAGCGGCATTTGCATCCAGGCGCCGGCTGGCCCAGTCCACACTGAGTAGGTCGTCGTCCAGAAACTCGTCATATTTTTCGCTGGCCTTGTTCTCCACGTTCGCGGCCAGTTCGACGGGGGCAGGCTGGTCACGAGCAGCGATGCGTTTCAGCGCTTCTTGGACTGCCGCCGTGGTCGTGTCGCGGGCGCACAGGTAAACGCCCTCGCGCTGCGTTCGAATACGAGACTCGGTCAGCATGGCCGCTAGCGTATCCAACGCGATATCGCCGGCCCAGGGGAACACGAACACGTCCTCGCCGGCGTCCAGGAAGGCCGTCCTGTCCAGCCCCAGATCGTGGAAGTGGTGGCGCCCTTCTGCCAGCAATTCCTGCGCCCCGGCGTCCAGGTACACGGGCACTTCTTGGCCGCAATACAGGTCATGCATCTCGGCGCGGACCACGTCGTGGACGATGCCGGCGGTGCCGCCGAATGTCGGTGCGCGCCCGCCGCCGGCACGGGCCAGATCAATGCGCTTGTGCGTCATGTCCAGACGCAAAACGCGCCAGCGGCGGCCAGCGAATATCAGGTAATCGCCTTCGGCCACCGGGCGGTCGATGGGCAGCGTGCCGATGACCTTACCGTCGACGGCGAGAGTGAATTCTTCGGGCGTGGTGAAGGCGGCGAAGAAGCTGTAGTGATTGACGATCCGCTCACCGACTTCGCCGTGAAGCAGAGTGCCGTCCGCACTCTGGCTCAGCAGCCCGGTCCGGCCCATCCGTCGTAGTAGCGCGACGAAGTTGTCTTGGCCCACGGCGGCGAACGGTGCGTTCTCGCACAGCGCGTTCCATAGACCCTGCGCGGTGGTACCGCCATGCTGTGCGATCACGGAAAGGATCTGCTGGATGAGCGTGGACAAGTGCAGAGCCCCATGGAGGGGTGGCTCGGTCCAACGCGACAGCAGTAATTCCGTCATGGCAACAGCCTGGAATAGGGCAGGGCGCAGCCGATCCGGTGCTGGCGTCTTGTGGTCGATCTCGCGTTCCTGGATGTAGATGCGCAGGACAGCAGCCTCGCCGCGGCGCCCCGAGCGCCCCAGACGTTGGCGCATGCTCGCCACCTGATGCGGCGGACCGATCTGGGCGATGCTCGCGACTGAGCCAATGTCGATGCCCATTTCCAGCGTCGAGGTGCACACTGCGGTTACCGGCTGCGTCTGTGCCTTGAGCCCGGTCTCCACATGCTCACGAAGTTCCTTGGACAGGCTGCCGTGATGGGGGAAGAACTCCACCGGCACGCGCAGTTGCTCGCACTGTCGGCGAAGCAGATCGGCGTAGGTCTCCACGTTCCCGCGGCTGTTTGCGAATACGAGGTTATTCGTGCCCCGCAGCACCTGGAACAGATGCTGGCTGATGTCTAGAACATCGCCCTGGATGGTGTCCTCCACGGCCACTTCCGCACCGCTTTCCTCCGTCGCTTCCGCCTGCCTGGGCGACAGCGCCGGCGGCACCTGCCGGTAGCCGCGGATTTGCAGTTTCAGTTCGCCGGCATCTTCGGTGGACACGATGGTCCGCACCGATTGCGCCCCGGCCGGACGCAAAAATCCGGCGGCGAGCTGCATGTCGCCCAGCGTGGCCGATAATCCCACGCGCGGTACCCGTCGGCGGATCACGAGTTCCAGACGGTGCATTAGCGACTGCAACTGCATGCCGCGCTCCACGCCGATGAAGGCGTGGAGTTCGTCCACCACCACGTATTCCAGCCGCTCGAACAGGCTGGCCAGACGATGGCCATGGGTCACGCAGATCGCTTCCAGCGACTCCGGCGTGATCAGCAGCATGCCCCGAGGGTGTTTCAGGAACCCGTGTTTGAGCTTTTGGGGGATGTCGCCGTGCCACGGGACCACCGGCAGGTCCAGGCCGTCCGTCATCAGATCCAACCGGCCGTATTGATCGTTGATCAGCGCTTTCAGTGGCGAGATATACAGCGCCAGCCCCATGCCGGCGTCGTCATCGCCGCCGGCCAGCAGCCGGGATAGGATTGGCAGAAAGGCCGCCTCGGTCTTGCCGCCGGCGGTGGCTGCGGCAACGATCACATCGCAGTCGCCGCCCAGCACGGCGGGAATGGTCTGTTCCTGCGTGGCGCGCAGCGCGGCCCAGCCCTGGCGCCAGACCCATTTCTGCATGGCCGGGTGGAGCGATTCGAACGCTTCGGATGGCTCCGGTGTGGACACGGGCGCTATTCAGTACCAGGATGCAAGCGCTCCAAGCAGACGCACGCCACCGAAGGGCTGAACGCGGCTTGGCCGGAGCTGCGACAACCTAATGTCGCCACCGAATAGCAAGGGACAGGCTGCATTGACGACGAAACGCCTACAACTGAAATCCGTGCAACTGCTCTTGCTCGCTGTCGTCGCCGGCTTCATCGTCTAGCGCCTCGATTTCCTCCGGTCCGTCTGATTCAACCTCAACCTGCCCGATAAGCTCACGCCAGTCTTGGCCAGGGTTCTGCTCCAGTACGGATAGCAGGGCGACAAACTCCTTGATCGAATTACGCGGCGTCTTGAAGTAGGCGGCCCCGATACGTTCGTGGCAGTGGTCCAGGAATGCGGTCAAGGCCTCTTCGGGCACGAGATAGGCGGATGCGTCCCCGGCGGCCATGACGTGGCGGATCTTCTGCAATAGGATGTAGAGGTCTTCTTGCGAGAGATTGGCGAGACGGATCACGGGTCCGCTGTAGTCCACCAGCCCGTCGCGGGCAAATCGGTTTTCCGCCAGGCGGGTTTGCAGGGCTTCGTAGCTGTACAGGCCCCGGCGGGGATCCATAAGGAATTCCGGCGTCCCGCCCATGAGAAAGCCCAGCCCCTCGGCACTACCCTGGAGGGTGTCGTTGAGGATACGCAGAATCTGCTCGTAGTTGCTCTTCCGCGCTTGCGAGCTGGATAACTTGAACAGGTTGACCAGCTCATCCAGGGCGACCAGTAAACCGTTGTAGCCGGCCAGTCGCACGAAGCGGGCCATCAGCTTGAGGTGGTCGTAGCAGTTGGCGTCGTCGATGATGGTGCGCACGCCCAAGGCCTTGCGGGCATCGGTCTTGGTGCTGAACTCCGCGCGCATCCAGCGCACGGCGTCGCCCTTGAGTTGTTCGTTGCCGCTGTCATGGCCCTGCCAGTAGGCCTCCAGAACCAAGGCGAAATCGTAGCCGCCGGTCATCTCGGTCAGTTGGGCTAGACGTTCGTGGATGGTCGAGCCGGGCGAGCTACCGGTCTCGCGCGCTTGTTGAAGGCTCTGGGAGATGAAGCGCTCGGCGATGCTGGCCAGGGCGCCGCCATCGGGCTTGGCCCGGGTGGAGATGTTGCGCATCAGCTCCGCGTATAGCGCGCGAGCCTGGCCGCCGGTCGCGTGCAGGCGGCGGTCCGGCGTCAGATCGGCGCAGGTCGAAACCAGCTTGCGCTCCAGTGCGATCGAATGGATTAGGTTCAGGAAGAACGTCTTGCCGGAGCCGTACTCGCCTATGATGAAGCGGATCGCCGAGCCCTCGTCGGCGATCGTGTCAATGTCCTTGAGCAAGGCCTGCACCTCGGCGGCCCGGCCGACCTGAATGTGCTGCTGACCCACGCGGGGAACCACGCCGGCTCGCAGGGAATCGAGTATCGCGCGGCGTTCTTTTTCGCGGATGCGGCTCATGCGGTCATCTCCTCGTATATCGCTCGATCCACTGTGAGAGCGTCGTCTTCTTCGTCAATGCACGGCGCGTCGCAGGTATCAAAGGCGGCTTCGTTGATGGTGTCCAGTGCGCCGTTAAGTAAAAGGCCATAGCGGTCGGCCAGAGTCTCTAGCTCCGCGCGCTCCCAGTCATCCTTCGTGGCCAATTGGCGCAGGAAACGGCTATGGGCGGCATCCAGCCCGGCTAGGCTTGCTTCCTCGGGCGCGTCGGGTGCAGCTTCGGTATCGGGGTCGGCGGCTTCCTCGTCATCCTCGGCGAAGATACCGCCCAGAATGTTCGACACCTGTGCCGTCTCGGCCAACTTGCGTTGCAGGGCGCCGGGATCGAGCGCGGCCCGACCGGTGCTCGATGTCGAGGATGAGACTTCCAGCTCCGGCTCGGGAATGCGATAACCTTCGTCCGTTGGGCCAGCGGGGCGGACGGTCACCGGCCCGGTGGACGGTTCGGCGGTCATGGCGTGGATATCGGTGACGACGCGCTCGGCATCTATATCCAGCCGCTTGTAAAGCTTCTCCAGCAGCTTGACTTCGTCGGGGTCGATACGCCCGTCCGCCGCCGCAACCGTGATCAGCAGTTCGGCCATGGTGGCCTTCTGCGCCGAAGTCAGTTCGCCGAGCTTGGCGGCTAGCCCGGCCATGCCTTGCTCCTGTTGCAACAGCCAATGCAAGTGCGCGCGGAGGCGGCGGCGCTCGGCCGGCTCCAGGGAAAGGCTGGTCTCGATGTGTTGTTCCAGGTGTTGCTTTTCTTCCGGCGAGACCTCGCCGTCGGCTGCCGAGACCATGGCCGCGAGCCGCAGCACCAGGGCGGCCGCCTCATAGGCCTGGGTCGGTGCGGATGGGGCATCGTCGGCCTGCCTGAATACAACGACCTGATCCG
This sequence comes from Spectribacter hydrogenoxidans, assembly GCF_031846275.1. NCBI lineage: Bacteria > Pseudomonadati > Pseudomonadota > Gammaproteobacteria > Salinisphaerales > Salinisphaeraceae > Spectribacter > Spectribacter hydrogenoxidans. The sequence goes on along the minus strand of NZ_JAVRIB010000003.1, from coordinate 171,356 downwards.
CGGGCTTGGGTTTCATGCCGGTAAAACGCACGTCCGGCTCCAGCCCCAGGCCGAGCTTTTCCAGTAACTGCACCAGTAGCACGGCCTCCTTTTTAGACAGGCGATCGGGCTTGTCGGTGGGTAGATGGGTCAGCAAGGTCGAAGCGGGCAGCACCGCGGCGTCGCCGTCGTTCAGGTGCTGCTCGACGTCCGTGCGTAGTGCTTCCAGACCCGGGTTTCGGGTCTTGCCGTCCAGTTCCGGCGGCAGTAGCGCTAGGCCTTGTAGGCTGTCGCGCCCGGCCTCGTCCTTGCCAATAAAGCGGCTGTAGGCATCCAGCTTGTCCGTGGCTTCGTCCACGATCGCCGCGAGCTGGGTATGGGGCCGCTTGAGGATGGTGATGTCGGCCACGGGCGGGCCCTTGTAGACGTCCCATCTGCCGCGCATGCCGCCGCTGGCTGGCCGGTAGCTGACCGAAACCGGTGTCTTGTTCGGTTTCACCACCAGTCCGTCGCCGTGGCGGTCGGCGTAGAGCTGTTTGAACAGCGTTTTGAACTCAGCGTGGCATCGCCGGGCCGGGGTTCGTAGTCGAAACTGCGGGTCTTGCAGTACCCAGGCAAGCGCCCAGTCCGCCGGAATGGATCGTCCGGCCTCGGCGAACTGGCCCAGACCCAGCTTGAGCGGGGCGGGGAGATCGTTGGCATTGTGCATCACGACCGGCGGCCGGCTCGTCAGGTCAATCTCGCCGGAACCGAGGTAGATCGCAAAGAGAAAGTCCTGCGCGTAGCGGCTGAATGAGTGGTTGTCGCCATACAGCTTTAACAGCCGTTTTACCTCATCGAAAATCGCCTTGCGCTCGGTGTGGTCCGCAGCGCCGTGCGCATGGTCGTGCAGAATCCGCCGCTCCAGCCCGTACAGATACAGGAATACATACCCGATGTAAGCGTCCGGCCGGCGCCGTCCGTCCGCCAGCCAGTCCAGGTAGCCAGCCCGGCAACGCGGCGGAATATCGTCGTAGCTGGGCCAGTAGCCCATGCCACCCCCGTGATGATCGGGGCGCTCGCGATTCACCTTGAGGTCGGGATCGATCAGGGCGGGCTCGACCGCATACCCATGTGCTGACGCCAGGTCTTTACCGACGTAGACGAGACCGCCGTCGATCGAATAGCCCTGCACGGTGACCGATTGCCCTTGGGGCACCCAGTACCGGTCGAAGTCCGTGCTGAGGTCACGTGAGAATTCACGGTCCCAATCCGAGCCGCCCGAAATCGTCACCTTGAGGCGGATGTCGCCATCGTAATCCGAAGACTTCGGTTTGCGTCGCGAAGACTTGCGCACGCGCTTGGCGGATGTGCCGGCAAACCGGGACAGCCACACCACGCCCCCGACAATTAGCGAAAACAGGATTAAATATTCCATGAAATTGCCGCCACGACTGTGGCGCCCCCGCACCGGTATCAGTTCTTGTGCCCCGCTGGCAGCATAGCGAATATGATCTTCGTTGTGGGCAGCCGCCTCTGGTGTCCGATAACCGGTGTTCTTCGGACCGCACTGAGCGTCGTATTCGTCGCCGGGCCGACTAGCGGCTCCATCCGCAGGCGACGGACGGGCCGGGCACAACGAAGCGCTCGTGGGTCGCTCCTCAGGCGCTCAGACCGGCATAGATCGCGGCGCCGTAGCGTTTGCGTCGCGACATAGACACTCCTTTGGGAGCTCAATGGCGAGCCTTGTTGGATGTGTCCGCATTAACGCGGTAGAACCCAATGGACCTGATTCGGGGGAAAGGTCAGTTGAAGTGTGCGTCTGGGATCCCTGCTTTTAAACGTTCGAGATACGCTGACCACCAATGCATCATGCCGCGGCGTTCTTCCAGGTACTGCGCGTGATGGTATACGGCACGCACAAGATTGTCGGGCGTGTGGGCCATCTGGAGCTCAATGGCGTCTGCGTGTCCTGGGTGATGATCGCGAAACTGGTTGAGCAGGGTGGTCGCCGTGTGTCTAAAGCCGTGAGAGGTAACCGTGGAGCCTCGTTCGTAACCCATGCGGGTCATGGCGGCTAGGAGTGAATTTTCGGAAATGGTGCGACCATCAGAATGGTTTCGGCCGGGGAACATGAGGGGGCTGCCGGGGTTGCAGTCTCTCAACAATCGAAGCCTGTCTACTACGTAGGGGGATAAAGGGACTATGTGATTAGCACGATTCTTTCGCTTCATTCGGCTGGTTGGTACGACCCATCTAGGATCATCACCTTCTAGCGTCACCTCCGTCCATAAGCCGTTTCTGATCTCACCTGGCCGCATAAATACATGCGGCGATATTTGAAGTGCGATTACAACTTCGATTGATCCTTGATACGCGTCAACAGCGCGAAGAAAGGCGCCGAGTTCGGTGGGGTCGAGGATAGCCGGTTGAGGGTTGTGACGCCGGGGAGGGATTATTCGCTTCGGCATCATCGGTGGTTGCGGTTTGCGATAGCCCATCTCATGAGCAAACTCTAGGGCTCGTCTAAAATCGCGCCGCAGTTTATGCGCGATTTCGGAGCCAGGGCCCTTCGTATGCTGACGTTGCATGGATAATTGAATAGCGCGGGCAAGCATAGGGGTGTCAACGTCGTCCGCCATGACGCCCTCGAAGTAGCGGTAGGCATGGTTTTGAAGGCGCCGCTCAGTATCTCTGGCAGTCTGCGGGCCCCATGTAGTTTTAGTCATTGACTGGGACCACAACTTCAGCACTTCGTTAAAAGACGTACCATCCCTGCTGAATCCGGCACGGCGTATGGAGTTAGAGATTGGTCGACGGCCATGCCGGAGGTTTTCTCTGGCTTCATCGCGTTTCTCTCGCGCCGACTTCAGGGAGACGCTAGGGTAGATGCCAAGAGAAATCATTTGGGGCCGGCCTTGCCACCGGTAGCGAAAACGCCAGTAGATCTTGCCTCTTGGGCTTACGATTCCCCAGAGTCCCCCACCGTCGTTAATCAGGTACTGCTTGTCCGGGATCTTCGTAGTTATGAGGTCGCGTAGATTGGTCGCGATCAAGCGATTTACTTTTACTGCCATGGTGCGGATTTGGCTATATGACCAAACGAGTCGTTACTCACACGCGCCTACAGTACTGAATGGTTACTCAGTTTTCAATCTTACCGCTTTGCAACGTAACAGAACGCTTCGGAACGATATGAAAATTGTATGCTCTTGTTATTTCTCTTAAAAATGGAATTATGGAGCGAACTGAAAAGAGCTGAAATGTTCTGAAATGGGTTTGCCTGGCGCTCCCTACGGGAATCGAACCCGTGTTTCAGCCTTGAGAGGGCCGCGTCCTAACCGCTAGACGAAGGGAGCGTGGGGGCAGGTTTTCAGCGAGGATATCGCCGAATCGGTATTATACAGCCCCCCGACTTGGTCACCAATGATTCTATTCAAGCGATTCAGAAAGAGGCATCGTATTAGTTCGCCGGTTGTCATTCCGCGTCCGGAGCATCCGATCTCCCGGGCCGACATCTCGGACAGCGCGCTAAAGGTTCTCTATCGGCTCAAGGATGCGGGTTTTCGTGCCTGCATCGTCGGCGGCGGTGTCCGCGATCTGCTGCTTGGTGCCCAGCCCAAGGATTTCGACGTGGCCACGGACGCCTCGCCGGATCAGGTGCGGGACCTGTTCCGCAATTCGCGGTTGATCGGCCGACGCTTCCGGCTGGCGCATGTCCGTTTCGGGCGAGAGATCATCGAGGTGTCGACCTTCCGTGCCGATGTGGCCGGCGCCGAGGCCGATTCCGACTCGGATGACCACGTGACCGATGACGCCGGCCGTATCCTGCGCGACAACGTGTTCGGCAGTATTGAGGAAGATGCGCGGCGCCGCGATTTCACCATCAACGGCCTGTATTACGACATCAGCGACTTCGGCATCCACGACTATGTCGGTGGCATGGCGGATGTGGCCGATCGTCAGCTGCGGCTGATCGGCGACCCGGACACCCGCTACCGCGAAGACCCCGTTCGCATGCTGCGGGCGGTGCGTATCGCGGCGAAACTGGATTTGACCATCGAACCGGCCACCGAGGCGCCCCTGTACCGACTGGGCGGGTTGCTGGCCGACGTGCCGGCAGCGCGGCTGTTCGACGAGGTACTCAAGCTGCTGATGACGCCGGACGGGGCGGTCTGTTTCGACCAGCTGCTGCACTACAATCTGTTCGGGCCGCTGTTCCCGGAGGCGGCTGAGGCGCTGAAAGGGCCCGATGGCGAGGCACATAGCCGGTTGATCCGCCGGGCGATCGAGAACACCGGCCAGCGAATCCGCGAGGGCCGGCCGGTGACGCCGGCGTTCCTGTATGCCGCGTTCCTGTGGCCGGCGGTAAAGAGGCGCGCCGACAGCCTGACCGCGGACGGTATGCCGCCGGTCCCGGCGATGGCCATGGCTCAGCGGGAGGTACTGGCCGATCAGGTCCAGCGCGTCAGCATTCCCAAGCGCTTCTCCGTGCCCATGCGCGAAATCTGGACCCTGCAGCCGCGCTTCCAGCGCCGCCGGGGCAAGGCGCCGGCTCGCCTGATGGGGCATCCGCGTTTCCGGGCGGCCTATGATTTCCTGCTGTTGCGGGCCGAAGTGGGCGAGGAGCCCGCGGAACTGGCGCAGTGGTGGACGGATATTCAGGAAAGTGATCAGGCACCGCCGCCCGCCGAGCCCGAGGGCGAGGCGTCGAACGGCGGCCGTGGGCGCGGCCGGCGCGGGGGCCGGCGTCGGCGCGGCGGACGCAACCGCCAGAAACAGGGCGAATGAACCGGGTCTGGATCGGGCTCGGCAGCAATCTCGATGACCCGGCCGGGCAGGTCCGGGCGGGCCTCACCGCCCTCGCGGGTCTGCCGGACAGCCGCCCCGGCCCGGTATCCGACCTTTTTCGCAGCGCCCCGGTCGGGGTGACCGACCAGCCGGATTTCTGCAACGCCGTGGCGGGGCTGGATACGGATCTCGAACCACTGGCGCTGCTCGAGGCCCTGCAGGCGATCGAACAGGCGGCCGGGCGCCGCCGCACGCGCCGCTGGGGCCCGCGCACGCTGGATCTTGACATGCTTGTCTATGGCGACCGGCGGATCGATCTGCCGACCCTCACCGTGCCCCATCCGCGGCTGGCCGAGCGGGCCTTCGTACTGGTGCCCCTGGTCAGCGTGGCGCCGGACCTGCAAATCCCGGGGCAGGGCGCGGCGGCGACGCTGGCGGCCGGGCTCGGCGATCAGGGCGTGCGGCCCTGGGCGGCGGCGGCCTCGTGATCGACTGGCGCTATGTGGCGGTGGAGGGCCCGATCGGCGTGGGCAAGACCACGCTGGCGCGGCGGCTGGCCGAGACCTGGTCCGCCGATCTGTTGCTGGAAGCGCCCGAGGAGAATCCGTTTCTCGGTGCCTTCTACGACCAGCCCGCGGCCAACGCGCTACCGGCGCAGCTGTTCTTTCTGCTGCAGCGGGCCCGCCAGACCGAGACGCTGCGCCAACGCGACCTGTTCCACCAGCGCCGCATCACCGATTTCATGTTCGAGAAGGACCCGCTGTTCGCCCGGCTGACGCTGTCGGGGCCGGAGTGGACGCTCTACGAGGACATCTACACCCGGCTGGCCTGGCAGGCCCCGGCGCCGGACAAGCTGATCTATCTGTACGCGCCGCGCGATACCCTGATGTCCCGGGTGCGCCAGCGGGCCCGGCCGGAGGAGCACAACCTCGACCCCGACTACCTGGCCCGGGTGATCGAGAGCTATGCCGCCTATTTCAGCCACTATCAGGACGCGCCGCTGGTCACCGTCAATGCCGAGCAGATGGACCTGGTCGGCAACGACGAGGACTATCAGCGGTTGCTGGCGGCGCTGGATTCGCCCGCCCGGCGGGTGGACCTGCCCGGCCCGGCGTTGGCAATGACGAATCGCCCCGAGGTGCTATAGTCGCGCCCGCCATGAAAGGAACGCTTTACCCCCATCTGCAGGAGCGTCCGGAGCGGCCGGTCACGCTGTCCGACCTGACCCGGATGAAGCAAGCGGGCGAGAAGATCGCCTGCCTGACCGCCTACGACGCCAGCTTCGCGGCGCTGGAGGATCGCGCCGGCGTGGACGTGGTGCTGGTCGGCGATACCCTGGGCATGGTCTTCCAGGGGGCGGATTCCACCGTGCCGGTGAGCGTGGACGACATGGTCTATCACAGCCGGGCGGTGGCCGCCGGTCTGTATCGCCCGTTCCTGATCACCGACATGCCGTTTCTGTCCTACGCCACCAAGCACCAGGCGCTGGATACCGCCAAGCGGCTGATGCAGGAAGGCCGCGGGCAGATGGTCAAGTTCGAGGGCGGCGAAATCCAGGCCGAAACGGTCGAGCATCTGAGCACTCGCGGGGTGCCGGTTTGCGGTCACATCGGCCTGCAGCCGCAGCTGGTGCACAAGCTGGGCAGCTTCTCGGTGCAGGGGCGGGGCGATGCTGCCGCCCAGGCGATGCTTCGCGACGCCCGCCTGCTGGAAGACGCCGGCGCCGACCTGCTGCTGCTGGAATGCGTGCCCTCGTCGCTGGCCGCGGAAATCACCGCCAATGCGAAGATTCCGGTGATCGGCATCGGCGCGGGCCCGGACGTGGACGGCCAGATTCTGGTGATCTACGACATCCTCGGCATCTGGCCCGGCCGCAAGCCGCGGTTCGTGCGTGACTACATGCAGGGGGCGGCCGACATCGAATCCGCGGTGCGCACCTATGTCGACTCGGTGCGCGACTGTAGCTATCCGGCGCCGGAGCACTGCTTCAGCTGAGCGCGGCCCGGTCGAGCGCCGCAACCGTACCTGGCATGCAGACCCTTCACGACATCGCCGAACTGCGCCGTGCGCTGGCCGCGGCACGGGCCGCGGACCGTGGGCCGGTGTGTCTGGTGCCCACCATGGGCAACCTGCACGCGGGCCACATCGCCCTGGTGGAGGCGGCGCGCAAGCTGGGCGGGATCGTCGTTGCCAGTGTGTTCGTCAACCCGCTGCAGTTCGGCGACGGCGAGGATTACGACAGCTATCCCCGTACCCTGGACCAGGATGCCGAACGCTTGGCGGCCGCCGGCGTGGATGTCCTGTATGCGCCGGGCAGCCGGGTCATGTACCCGCTGGGGCCGGGTGTGGCGACGGTGCGTGTCGAGGGGGTGACGGAAGGGTTGTGCGGGGCCCGCCGCCCCGGTCATTTCGCCGGCGTGACCACGGTGGTGAGCATGCTGTTCAATCAGGTGCAGCCGGATATCGCGGTATTCGGCGAAAAGGACTATCAGCAGCTGGTGGTGATCCGGCGTCTGGTCGCCGCCCTTCACTGGCCGGTGGAAATCGTCGGTGTGCCGACCCTGCGCGAACCCGACGGCCTGGCCATGAGCTCGCGCAATCAGTATCTGACCACCGAGGAGCGCGAGCTGGCACCGGCCCTGCACGCGGCTTTGCGCGAGGGGGCCGAGCGCATCGCGGCGGGGGATACCGACGCGTCGGCAATCGAGGCCGACATCGCCGGCCGGCTGCAGGCCCGGGGACTGGCGCCGGATTACGTGGAAATCCGCAACGGCGATCTCTCGCGCCCGGACCGTGCCAGCGCGGACCCGGCAGCCGGCCAACGCGTGCTGGCGGCGGTGCATCTGGGTCGCGCGCGCCTGATCGATAACGTGGCAGTAGCGCCGCGCGGCTGAAGTCGGCTATCATGCCGCAGCGCGGCAAACTCGCCCACGGCCGGCCATCGATTCGACGAGAAACCGGGCGGCGCGGGCGCGGTCGGGCGGTGGCCCCGGTCACTGGACCTGTCCGGACCCATGGGCTACATTGCGCCTCCGGTCGAATGCCATCCCAACCCATCCGTTTTCAAGCAGGGTGATCGTCATGTTTGTGACGCTGCTCAAGGCAAAGCTGCATCGCGCGTGCACCACGCACGCCGAACTGGATTACGAGGGCTCCTGCGCCATCGACGGGGATCTGCTCGAGGCCGCCGGGATTCTTCCCTATGAACAGATCGAGATCTACAACGTGGGTAACGGCGAGCGGTTCTCCACCTACGCGATCCGCGCCGAAAGCGGCTCGCGGGTGATTTCGGTGAACGGCGCGGCCGCGCACAAGGCCCAGCCCGGCGACCGGCTGATCATCTGCGCCTACGCCCGCATGAGCGAGGCCGAAGCCCACGCACACAAGCCGCGGTTGATCTACCTGGACGAACACAACCAGGTCACCCGCACCAGCAACACCATCCCGGTGCAGGCGGCCTAGGGCCGGAAGCCGCGAGCCCACGGCGCGCCCCGGTGGCGTATCCCATCGACCGCCCGGCCTGGGCGAGCCTGGAAGCCGCCCGTGATCGGCTCGCGGGCACTCACCTGTCGACTCTGTTCGAGCGCGACGCCCGGCGCGCGGATTCGCTGTGCCTGGCAGTCGACGGCCTAGTCTATGACTTCAGCCGGCAACGCCTCGATGCCGATGTGATGGCCGCGCTGACCGCCCTGGCCGGCGAATGCTGGGTACCCGACGCCATCCGGGCGATGTTCGCCGGCGAGCCGATCAATCGCAGCGAGCGGCGCGCGGCCTGGCATGTGGCCCTGCGGGCGCCGGCAGGCCAGGGCTATCCGGCCGACGTTCATGCCGTGCTCGACGACATCGACAGGTTCGTGGGACAGGTGCGTGACGGTAGCTGGCCCGGCTTTGCCGGGCATGCGATCACCGATGTGGTGAATATCGGCATCGGCGGCTCGGATCTCGGACCGCGAATGGTCGCGCAGGCGCTGGCCCGAGAGCCCGATGATCTTCGCGTCCACTTCGCGGCGAATGTCGACCCCGCCGACCTGGACGGCATTCTGGCCACGCTGGACCGGGCCACCACCCTGTTCGTGGTCACCTCCAAATCCTTCGGTACCGCCGAAACCCTGGCCAATGCCCGGGCGGCCCGCGACTGGCTGCTGGCCGCTGCGCCGGACGAGACCGCGGTGGCGCGTCATTTCGTGGCGGTGTCCACCAATATTCCTGCCGCGCAGGCCTTCGGCATCGAGCGGGTATTCGGCTTCTGGGACTGGGTCGGGGGGCGGTTCTCGCTGTGGTCGGCCGCCGGGCTGGCGGTGGCACTGGCCCGGGGCATGACGGTGTTCCGCGAGCTGCTGGCCGGGGCGCATGATATGGATAACCACTTCCGGCAGGCACCGCTGGCCGAGAATCTTCCGGTGGTGATGGCGCTGCTGGGGGTGTGGAATCGCAATTTTCTGGGTCTGACCGGGCAGGTGGTGGTGCCGTACGCGCATCGTCTGGCTTTGTTCCCCACCTGGCTGCAGCAGGTGGAAATGGAAAGCAACGGCAAGTCCGTGACGTCCGACGGCGATGCTACGGCCGTGGCTACGGTGCCCCAGGTATGGGGCGGCGAGGGCACCAATGCCCAGCACGCTTTCTTCCAGATGCTGCACCAGGGCACCGACGTGCTGTCGGTGGATTTCATCCTGGTGACCCCGACCGCCGACGATGACCGTAGCCGGCAACTGGCCGCCAACTGCCTGGCCCAGGCCGCCGCGCTGATGCATGGCCGGCCCGAGGCCGAGACCCTGTCCGGCAGCAGCGGCGATCCGGTACTGGCCGCGCAGCGTTCGTTCCCGGGCAATCGACCCAGCAGCACGCTGCTGCTGGACCGGCTCGACGCCCGCCGCCTGGGTGCCCTGATCGCGGCCTACGAGCACAAGGTGTTCGTGCAGGGGGTGATCTGGGGCATCAACAGCTTCGACCAGTGGGGGGTGGAACTGGGCAAGACGCTGGCCGACGACATTCTCGCGGCCTGGTCGAATGACGATACCCGGCACCTGGACGCCGCCACGCGATCCCTGCTGGATCGGCTGCGGCGACGCTGATGCCGGCGTTGTCGACCATCACCCGGTTCTACGGCGCCGCCCAGGTGGCGGCGCTGGATCGTCGCGTGATCGATGAATTCGGCATCCCCGGCTTCGACCTGATGCACCGGGCTGCCGATGCCGGCTTCCAGGCGTTGTGCGGACGCTGGCCCGAAGCTGACCGCCTGGCGGTGGTCTGCGGCCCGGGCAACAACGGTGGCGATGGCTTTCTGATCGCCGCTCGCGGCCTGGCATCGGCGATGACCGTGCGCGTCTGGTTCCCGGGCAATCCCGAGCGTCTGACCGGCGATGCGCATCGGGCTTACCAGGCCTTCATGCGGGCGGGCGGGGTTCTCACCGACAGCTCGGCCGAGGCGCTGGCCGATGCCGACGTGGCGGTGGATGCCCTGCTGGGTACCGGACTGGGGCGGCCGCTGGCCGGTGATTTTCTGGCGGCAGTGCAGGCCATCAACCGGGCCGGCGAGCAGGGGGCGGGGGTGCTGGCGGTCGACATTCCCTCGGGCCTGGATGCCGACACCGGCGCGATCTGGGGTGAGGCCGTTCGCGCCGATGTGACGGCCACTTTCATCGGCGCCAAGCTCGGCCTGGTCACCGGCGCCGGCCCGGCGCATGCCGGCGAGGTGACGCTGCATGAACTGGAGGCGCCGGACCGCGCCTATGCGGATATGCCCTGGCTGGCCAGCCAGCCGGATGACACCTGGCTGGCGGCCGCGCTGCCGCGCCGGCGGCGGGATGCGCACAAGGGGGATCACGGCCATGTGCTGTGCGTCGGCGGCAACACCGGCATGGGCGGCGCCGCGCGCCTGGCGGCCGAGGCCGCGCTCCGGGTCGGTGCCGGGCTGGTCAGTGTGGCCACCCGCGGCGGTCAGGCGGCGGCGATGACCCAGGCACGACCGGAGCTGATGTGCCGCGATATGACCGCGGCGGCAGACCTGGATGCATTGCTGGACCGCGCCACGGTGGTGGCGATCGGGCCTGGCCTGGGCACCGACAACTGGGCCCGGGACCTGCTCGAGCGGGTGCTGATGTCTGATCGGCCGCTGGTGGTCGATGCCGATGCCCTCAACGTGATCGCCGAGAACCGACCGCCGGCACGCGACAACTGGATCATCACGCCCCATCCGGGGGAGGCCGGCCGCCTGCTGGGCTGCGCGACTGCGGATGTTCAGGCCGACCGGCCCGCGGCGGCTGCCGCGCTGGCCGAACGCTATAGCGCGATGGCGGTCCTCAAGGGCGCCGGTACGCTGATTGCCGATCGCCGCGGCGAGCTCTGGGTGAGCACCGCCGGCAATCCCGGCATGGCGGTGGGCGGCATGGGGGATCTGCTGACCGGCACCATCGCCGGGCTGCTGGCCCAGGGCATCGATCCCGCCACCGCGGCGGTCGCGGGGGTATGTCTGCACGGGCGGGCGGCGGACCGGGCCGCGGCTGACGGCGAACGGGGCCTGTTGCCAAGCGATTGCCTGGCGCCGTTGCGGGCGCTGGCCAATCCGGCTTCATCGTGAACCGGGAACTACCCGACGACGCCGCCACCCGATCGCTGGCGTCGGCCGCCGCCGCTGCGTTGCCGCGGGCGCCCCGTCCCTTGTGCCTGTCGCTGGCGGGTACGCTCGGGGCCGGCAAGACCAGCTTCGCCAGGGCCTTTCTGCAGGCACTGGGGCATCCGGGGCCGGTGGTCAGCCCCACCTACACACTGGTCGAGCCCTACGAATTCGAACAGTTCCGGGTACTGCACCTGGACCTCTACCGCATCAGCGATCCGGAAGAGCTGGCCTTTCTCGGGCTGCGCGATATCGATCGCGAGCGGGACTGGCTGTTGGTGGAGTGGTTTGCCAACGGCGAGGGCTGGTTGCCGCCGCCCGATGTGACGCTGCGACTGGCCTATGCCGGCCAGGGGCGTCATCTGCAGGCCGCCGCCGCCGGCGAGGCTGGCGGGGTCTGGCTGGATGCCTGGCAGGCACAGATGGCCTGCGGATAGCGGCTTATCCTCAGGTCGGAATTCAAGTATGCAGCCGGAGCCGCTGTTTAATATGAGAAAAATCTTGCATTGATAAAAAAAACGGCGTAGCTTCCGGAGCCTGGGCAGTCAAACGCTCGCGGGAGAACACGCCAATGCGGCATGTCGGGCGAACGCTGGCCCTGCTGGCAGCGCTGATCAGCGCCGCCGGCTGGGCCCAGAACAACACGCTTCAGGACGTTCGCGTCTGGGCGGCGCCCGACCGTACCCGCGTGGTTTTCGACCTGACCGGGCCGTTCAAGCACGACATGTTCCGGCTGGAAAACCCCGACCGGCTGGTGGTGGACGTGCCCGATGCCCGCCGTGCCGAGGCGCTGGCCAAGGACTTCGAAGGCAAGGGATTCGTCCGGCAGGTGCGCAGTGGCGTGCGCAACGGCGATGATCTGCGGCTGGTGCTCGATCTGGCGGAACCGGTTGCCCCCAACATGTTCACCCTCGAGCCCAACCAGCAGTACGGTCATCGCCTGGTGCTGGATTTGGAAAACGGCGCGAGCAACCCCCAGCGGCAGCCCGAGGCGACCGAGCCGCACTACGGCGGCCGGGAGTTCGTCGTGGCCATCGACGCCGGTCACGGGGGCGAGGACCCGGGTGCGGTCGGCCCCAGCGGCACGCGCGAGAAGGACATCGTGCTGAAGATTTCCCGCGAGCTGGAACGGCTGATTGCCGCGGAACCGGGCATGCGGCCGGTGATGATCCGCAACGGCGACTATTACGTGGGTCTGCGTGAACGCATGGACAAGGCGCGGGAAGCGCGGGCCGATCTGTTCATTTCGGTGCACGCCGACGCCTTCCGGGATCGCCGCGCGAAGGGCTCTTCCGTGTACGTGCTGTCGCGTAGCGGGGCCACCAGCGAACACGCCCGCTGGCTGGCCGAGCAGGAAAACGCGGCCGACCTGGTTGGCGGCGTCACGCTGCGCAACAAGGATGCCGATCTGGCCTCGTTCATGCTCGATCTGTCCCAGGGCGCCAGCATCGAGGCCAGTCTCGACGTGGGCGGGCGCGTACTTCGCGAGATCCGCCAGATCAACGATCTGCACAAGCACGAGGTGCAGCAGGCCGGCTTCCTGGTGCTCAAGTCCCCGGACATCCCTTCGCTGCTGGTGGAAACGGCCTTCATCTCCAACCCGGGCGAGGAACGCGAGCTGCGCGACGGCGCCCATCGCCGCCAGCTCGCGCAGGCGATGCTGTCCGGCATTCGCGACTATGTGGCCAGCTACCGGCCCGGCGACGGACGCGATCTGGCCAGGGCGCGCATGCACGAGGTGCGCCCCGGGGAAACATTGTCGGGTATTGCAGCGCGCTACGGCGTGAGCGTGGCCGACATACGTCAGGCCAATCAGCTCAGCCGGGATGTCATCCGGATCGGCGCCGAGCTGCGCATTCCGCCGCCTTCAGACGCACAGGTTACCGCCTCCGCGTCGTAGCGCGCGCCGGTCAGCCGTCCGCGGTGGCCCGCGCGGTGCGCGACAATTCGTAGAAGTCGACCGCCATCCCGCCGATCACCACTGCGGCCACGAACGGCACGCCTTCCTGCCAGTTGACCACGATCGCCCCCAGCGCCGGACCGGGGCAGTAGCCGGACAACCCCCAGCCGAGCCCGAACAGCGCGGCGCCGCCCAGCAGCCGGGTGTCGACGGCCGTTGTGGTCGGCATGTGGAAGCGCTGGTCGAACAGTGGCATGGGGCGGCGCAGAATCAGCGGAAAGGTCACGGCGGTCACCGCCAGCGCCCCGCCCATCACCAGCGCCAGGCTGGGATCCCAGGTGCCGGGCAGGTCGAGAAAATCCAGTACCTTGTTCGGATCCACCATGTGCGACAGCGACAGCCCGAAACCGAAAATGCCGCCGGCAATCAATGCAATCAGATGGCGTGCCATGATCAGACCCCCAGCAGGTGACGCAGCCAGCTGGCGCTGACCACCCCGATCACCATGAAGGCGACGGTGGCGGCAATCGATCGCCGCGACCAGCGCGCGATGCCGCACACGCCATGGCCGCTGGTGCAGCCGGCACCCCAGCGGGTACCGGCGCCCACCAGCAGCCCCGCGACGATCAGCAGCCACATGGGGTAGCCTTCGCGGGGCTCGAGGTCACCCGGAAACAGCGCGACGTACAGGCCGGTGCCGGCCAGCAGCCCCGCCATGAACAGCAGCCGCCAGCCGCGGCCCTCGGCCTGGCGGACGGCACCATGCAGGACGCCGGATATCCCGGCGATACGGCCGTTGGCCAGCAGGAACAGCGTGGCGGCGAGACCGATGAGGGCGCCGCCGGCCAGCGCGGACCAGGGCGTGAAATTCACGATGTCGGTTGGCATGAGCTACCCGGTGTTGGACGCAGACAGCAGGATTCAGCGCGCATGATAACGGTGTTGTGGGGAATTGTATTCGGACTGGCCGTGGGGCTGACGCCCGCCGGCGGCGGCCTGGCCGGTGTCGGCCTGCTGATGCTGGGGGCCGGGCTGTCGCCGCCGATGGCGGTGATCGCTGCCCTTTGCGCCGGGGCGCTGGCGGGGGCGGTGGGTGCCGGCGACGGCGCCCGCTCGCGGGCGCTGGATACCGGCGTGTCGCTGTGGCTGGGCGGCGGGGCGCTGATTGGCGCGCCGCTGGGTGCCCTGTTGCTCACGCAGCTGCCGCCGGCCCTGTGGTCGGGGCTGTTCGCGCTGGCCGCCAGTCTGGCCGGCCTGGCGCTCTGGCCCCGGGTTGCGGAAAAACCCTGGCTGCGGGCCGGTCTTTTCCTGAACGTACCGCGGCTGCCGGCCGGGCAGCTGGCCAGCGTGGCGTTGTCGATGGCGGCCCGGATCAAGCTGCTGATCACCGGCGCGGCGGCGGCGCTGGCGGGTGCGCTGTTCGGGGCCGGCAGTGGCGCGCTGAGCCGACCACTGGTGACGCGGGTAGCCGGACTGCCGGCCCGTCAGACGCTGGCGGCGACACTGTTCCTGATGATTGTCACCGGCCTGGCCGGGGCGGGCTGGTTCTGGGCCTTCGGGCGCATCGGTGACGGCATGCTGATCGGCCAGGTGGTGCTGGGGGCGGTTGCCGGGTTCGGATTTGCCCGTCGATTGTCCGGCTATTGCGTTGCGCCATGGTTCAACCGCCTGACCGGGCTGGGAATTCTGACGGTAGGGGTGCTGGTGGCCGTGACCGGCATGTCATGACTTGCCGGCCGGGCCGCTGTTATACTCATTGGAGTATTGCGCCTATACACCGGAGTGCAAATGCAGTCTTCAGTTGCAACGACCACGATCCCGCCGGAACTCGAGGCGGAGTGGTCGTCCAAGAAAGCGGCCCTGATCTCGCGGCTCAAGCGGGTGGAAGGCCAGTTGCGTGGCATCCAGGCGATGATCGATCGCGAGGCCGATTGCGAGCAGGTGGCCCAGCAGATGTCGGCAGCCCGCCGCGCGCTGGACCGTTCCTTCTACAACATGCTGTCCTGCGTGATGGAGCGAGAACTCGACTGCGCCAATCTGTCACCGGACGACGATCCCAAGCAGCGGCTGCAGTTCGCCACCGACCTGCTGTCCCGCTACGGCTGAGGCCTACCGGCTCCGCGCCAGCGCGCGGGATTCGAACGCGGCCCCGACGAGCTCGCTGATCAGAAACACCAGCAATACCGGCGTCACCGCGCCGGTTGCAACGTATCCGACCACCAGCCCGGTTACTGCCAGCCGGCCCCAGGCATCCAGCCGCACCAGCGACAGATTGTCGGGCTGGCTCAGTCGGATCAGCGCCCACAGCACGCCCAGAACCCCCGCCACGTTGAGAAACAGGTAGGCCATAGGCGACCACGCGCCCACGCCGTTACCGAATCCCAGTAGGGCATCGATGATGCCGATCAGGTTGACCAAGCCGTGCGACAGGCCGGGAATGGCCATCACCATCACGATGGGCAGGTCGATCCACGCGAACACCCGCATGGTTCGAATCAGGTCGGCGTTAGCCGTGGTCATGATTGGTGTCTGCCGTTGCTGAGCGGTTGTCGCCTCACTTGCCGATCGCGGTCAGTGCCGGCTGCGGCTTATGGCCTGGCCAGCTCAGGTCGATGCCCTTGAGCATGACGTTCCAGTACAGCCAGGGAAAGAAGTAGCGCTTGACGCCCCATTGCAGGGAGCGGGGTACCCGCGGGTCCATCGGGAAGCTGGATACCACCTCGCCGCCATAGCGGAACTCCGCCATCAGCACCTTACCGCGGGACGTGGTCAACGGGCAGGCGCCGTAGCCGTCGTAATCACGGCCGCCGTTGCCGTGGCCCAGCGCATGCAGGATGCCGCCGGTAACCACCGGAAACTGCTGGCGCACGGCGGCGGCGGTCTTGGCATTGGGGGTGTCGGTACAGTCGCCCAGACCCCAGACGTTTTCGAAACGCGTGTGGCGCAGGCTGTTCTTGTCCACCGTCATCCAGCCCGCGTCGCCGGCCAGTGGGCTATTGCGGATCACGTCCGGGGCGCACTGGGGCGGGACCACGTGCAGCATGTCGAAATCGCGGGTGACGTCCCCGTCGGGCGTGGTGAAGGTCGCTTTCTGCTTCTTGCCATCTACCGCGATCAGATCATGGTGAAAGTGCGGGGTAGCGCCGTAGCTGGCAATCACCTTGTCCAGGGCCTGGGCGTAGGCGGGTACGCCGAACATGGCGCCGCCCTGATTGTAGAAGGCCAGGTTCACGGATACTCCGCGCCGACGGAAGGTGTCGGCGGTCAGGTAGAGCGCTTTCTGCGGCGCCCCGGCGCACTTGATCGGCATGGCCGGCTGGGTGAACAGTGCATTGCCGCCGGTGAGTTCGTTGGCCAGCTTGCAGGTATAAGGGGCCAGGTCGAAGCGGTAGTTGGAGGTGACGCCGTTGTCGCCCAGCGTGTCGCACAGACCGTCGACCGCCTTCCAGTCCAGCTTCAGACCGGTGGCCACCACCAGGTACTTGTAGCCGATCGTATCGCCGTTCTCCAGCGTGACCCGGTTGTTGTCTGGATCAAAGCCGGTCACCGCGCTGCGAAGCCAGGTGGCCTTGTCCGGCATGTGATCGGATTCGGGGTGCTTGGTCTGCTCGGCGGTCATGGAACCGTCGCCTACCAGCGTCCAGCCGGGCTGATAGAAGTGCCACTTGGCCGGTTCCACCACCGCGACGTCCAGGTCGGGCTGCCGCCGCAGCAGGGCGCTGGCCACCGAGAGGCCGCCGGCGCCGCCGCCGACCACCACCACGACATGGGATTTCTGTTCGCTTGTCTGACTCATGGTCGCTCCTCGCCGCTTGAATTGCGCTGGCTGAATCCTTAAGCTTAACGCTAACAGAATATCGATATACTTTTAAAGCATATATCAACCGGAGGTTGAACATGCTCTTCCGTCAGCTCTTTGACAAGGAATCCAGCACCTACACCTATCTGATCGCGTCTGGCCGCGGCCGCGAAGCGCTGATCATCGATCCGGTGAAGGAGCAGACCGATGCCTACCTGGGCCTGATCGAGCAGCTCGATCTGAAGCTGGTGCGCGCCATCGACACCCACACCCATGCTGATCACATTACCGCGCTCGGCGATCTGCGCGAACATACCGACTGCATGACGCTGATGGGTGAGTTCACCAAAGCCGAGTGCGTCAGCGACCATGTCCGCGAGGGCGACACCGTCGATGTCGACGGGGTGCGGCTCAAGGCGCTGTATACGCCGGGCCATACGGATGAATCCTTCAGTTTCGTGCTGGATGGCGCCGGTCAGCGGGAGGATGCCGTGTTCACCGGCGACGTGCTGCTAATCCGGGGGTCCGGCCGCACCGACTTCCAGGGCGGCGACCCGTACAAGTCCTACGATTCCATCGTGAACAAGCTGTTCACCCTGGGTGACGAGACCCTGGTTTACCCGGCCCACGACTACAAGGGCTTCACCGCGTCGTCGATCGCCGAGGAGCGCCGTCACAATCCGCGGCTGGCCGGCAAGAGCGCCGAGGAATACGCGGCCATCATGAATAACCTCGATCTGCCCGACCCAAAGCTGATGGATGTGGCGGTGCCGGCTAATCTCGCCTGCGGGCGGTGAGTGGTCGCCGACTTCACACTATCGAGATGACGGGTCGGGTGTAATGCGTCTGGCCCGCTTCCTGCCACTGTTCGAGCATCTCGCCGCGCCCGATCGGGGCAGCCGCACGGATGATCTGATCGCCGGGGCGATCACCGCCATCCTGCTGGTGCCGCAGGGCATGGCCTATGCCCTGCTTGCCGGCCTGCCGCCGGAGATGGGGCTGTACGCCTCGATCGTGCCGCCCTTCGTCTATGCCTTCTTCGGTACCAGCCGGGCGCTGGCGGTGGGGCCGGTGGCGGTCGCCGCCCTGATGGTGGCCAGTGCCCTGGGCCATTACGCCGGCGGCGATCAGGCGCTTTGGCTGACCGGCGCCATGATCCTGGCCGCCGAGACCGGCCTGATTCTGCTGGTGCTGGGGCTGTTCCGGCTGGGCGCGCTGGTGAGTTTCATCAGCCACCCGGTGCTCTCTGGCTTCACCAGCGGTGCGGCGGTGCTGATCATGGCCAGCCAGATCAAGCACCTGACCGGCATCGATCTCGAGCGCGGCCATGCGCTGGAAACGCTGCATGCCTTCGTTCAGCAACTGGACCAGCTCCACGTGGTGACGCTGGTATTCGGCGTGGTTGCGATCGTGGCGCTGGTGCTCGGCCGTCAGCCGCTGGTGCGCCTGCTCCAGCGATTGGGGCTGTCGGCCCGCGCGGCGACCCTGGCGTCCCGCACCGCGCCCCTGGCGGTTGTGATCGGCAGCACCGTTGTTGCGGCGCTGCTCGGTGCCGACAACGCCCATGATCTGGCGGTGGTGGGGGCGATCCCGGCCGGGCTGCCGTGGCCGTCGCTGTCCTTCTTCGCCGCCGAGGGCTGGCTCGAACTGTTCCCGTCCGCCGTGCTGATCGCGCTGGTGGGGTATGTGGAAAGCGTGTCCGTGGCCAAGGTGCTGGCGGCCCGGCGGCGTCAGAAGATCGATGCCAACAAGGAACTGACCGCCCTGGGTATTACCAACATGGCCGCGGCGGTGGCCGGGACCATGCCGGTGGCGGGTGGGTTTTCCCGCTCGGTGGTCAACTTCGATGCCGGGGCGCAGACCCAGCTCGCGGCCATCATCACCGCGGTGCTGGTGGCCTTGGTGGCGCTGTTCTTCACCGCCTGGTTTCATTACCTGCCAAATGCGGTGCTGGCCGCGATCATCGTGGTGGCCGTTGCCCAGCTCATCGATCTGGATACCGCCCGGCGCACCTGGGCCTATGACCGCGCGGACGGCGCCGCGCTGGCCGTGACCTTCGTGGCGGTGTTCGTGCTGGGTATCGAGCTAGGGCTGCTGGTAGGCATAGGCCTGTCGCTTGCGCTGTACCTGTGGCGAACCAGCCGGCCGCACATGGCGGTCATGGGCCGGGTGCCGGGCACCGAGCACTTCCGCAACGTCAACCGTCATGTAGTCGAGACTGATCCCAGCCTGGTGGTGATCCGCATCGACGAGAACATTTACTTCGCCAATGCGGCCCAGGTGGAGGAGTACGTCGCCCAGCATCTCACCGCGATGCCCGAGGCCCGTCATGTGCTGCTGGTGATGACCGCCGTGAGCTATATCGACGCCAGCGGCCTGGAGATGCTGGAGCATCTGGAAGAGGACCTCTCGCATGCCGACGTGACTCTGCATCTGGCCGAGGTCAAGGGACCGGTGGCGGACCGGCTGGCAGTTTCGCGGCTGGGCGAGCGGGTGGCTAACCGGACCTACCTCACCACCGATCTAGCCTTCTGCGCGATTACCGGGGATAGCGAATCAAATTGACCGCGCAAATGGGCGGCGGCTGATCTGGCTGCAGTCAGCGATGGTTGAATCGAGGGACCACAATCATGAATCCGGCACTTGCTTTTCTTCTGGCCATGACTTTCCTGATCTCCATCGGGGGGTTATTCCTGTTGATCTGGGCGCTGGCCAATGATCAGTTCGCTACCGCCCAGAGTGCGGCGCGCACGATTTTCGCGGAAGGCGAGGAGGGCGTGGTCGAGGACCCGGCGCTTTCATCAGATGCGCGGCAGGCGATGCAGGCCCAGCGTGATGCCGGCCAGCATCAGCCCGATACCGACGAACTCGAATTCCGCATCGAGGCGGACCGGAGTTCCCGTGTTCCGGTGTTGGCCTGGACGGCATCGTCGGTGCTCTGGTTGCTGCTGGGTTCGCTGTTCGGTCTGCTGGCCTCGCTGAAGCTGCATTTGCCCGAACTGCTGGCTAATGAAGCGGTGTTGACCTTCGGCCGTGTGCGCCCGGCCCATCTCAACGTGGTGGCTTATGGCTGGGCCTCGATGGCTGGAGTGGGTGTCGGTCTCTGGCTGATCCCGAGGCTATTCAAGGAGGCACTGGTAGGCGGGGTCTATGCCACAGCCGGAGCCGTGTTCTGGAACCTAGGTATGGTGGCCGGAACGGTTGCGATTCTGGCCGGACATAGCGACGGCCTGGAATGGCTGGAATTCCCCTGGCAGATCGACATTCTACTGGTGCTGGGTGGTGCGCTGGCGGCGGTTCCATTGCTGCTCACCTTGCTCAAACGTCGAGTGCACCATCTCTATGTCAGTAGTTGGTATCTGGTGGCGGCGCTCGTCTGGTTTCCGATGCTGTTCATTACCGGGAACATTCCGGGATTGTTCTCCGGTGTGGAGCAGGCCGCTATGAACTGGTGGTTTGCACACAACGTACTCGGCCTATGGATGACACCGCTAGGGCTGGCAGCTGCCTATTACTTCATACCCAAGATCGTGGGCGCGCCTGTTTACTCCTACTCCTTGTCGTTGCTCGGATTCTGGGCGTTGGCGTTGTTCTATAGCCAGGTCGGTATGCATCATCTGATCGGTGGTCCCGTGCCGACCTGGCTGGTGACGCTGTCGATAGTGCAGAGCGTGATGATGTTTATCCCCGTGTTAGCGGTTGCCATCAATCACCACATGACCGTGGCTGGTCATTTCCGTCTACTGCTGTATTCCCCGACGCTGCGCTTCGTCACGCTCGGCGCCATGATGTATACCTTCGCGTCGGTGCAGGGCTCGCTTGAAGCCTTGCGCAGCGTCAATGTGGTTACGCACTTCACCCACTACACCGTAGCCCATGCTCACATGGGCGTATACGGTTTCCTTTCATTCATTCTGTTCGGTTCCATCTACTTCGTGATGCCGCGCCTGATGGGCTGGGAGTGGCCCTACGCTTGGGCAATTTCGGCCCATTTCTGGCTGGTGTTTATCGGTTTTGGCATCTATTTCTGGCCGCTCAGCGTCGGTGGGTGGTTACAGGGACTGGCGATGCTGGACCCGGCTCGTTCTTTCATGGAGTCGGTCACGTTGACATTACCTTACCTTGAGGCGCGCTCTGTTGGCGGGACGTTGATGACGCTCGGCCACCTGATATTTGCCACTCACTTCTTCATTGCCTTGCTGCGTCAGGGCCCCGAGCGCCAGGGGCCGAGCCTATTGTGGCGGCGATTGCAGTCGGGAGAAGCGACATGACACGGGTATTGGGAATTGCGGCTGGATCGGCACTAATCTTGTTATTTGCCACGCTGCTGATAGTTGTCATGCCTGCAGTACAGTTGCAGTCGTCGCGGAATGTGCCGGAGGCCCTGGAGCCGTATTCGCCGGCAGCCGAGCGCGGCCGCGAAGTCTACATTTCCATGGGTTGTCAGTACTGCCACAGCCAACAGCCGCGAGATCCGGGCCTTGCGCCTGATGGGCAACGAGGTTGGGGCCGACCTTCAGTGCCGCCGGATTACGCATATGACCAGCCTCACTTGCTGGGCACCATGCGCACCGGCCCTGATCTGCTCAATATCGGCGCACGCCAACCCAGCGTCGATTGGCACCTGACCCACTTGTACAACCCGCGAGCCTTGATACCGGACAGTACGATGCCGGCCTTCCGGTTCCTGTTCGAAACCACTGATGTCGTGCTGAATCAGGATCGGGAAGTGAATCTTCCACCGGATTTCAGGCCGGAAGCTGGCCACGTGATTGCGACCCAAGATGCGATGGACCTGGTGCAGTACCTACTAGAGCTTGATCGCACCTACGAGACCGAAGCCATCCCGCAAGCTTCTGCGGAAGGTGCTGACGCGGAGAAAGCGCCATGAGTCAGCAGCATGACCGGGAAGCCCAGGAACGCGAGCGGCAGGACCCGGGTGAGCAAAGCAATCCGCTACCCAGGTTCATGGCGGTTGTGTCCGTGCTGTTCGTGATATGGGGTTTCGGATATTTCTTCCTCAATACCGGCTTTCCGGTCGATGCTGGTGATCAGCGATCGGCCAGAGTGCCGGCATCTGCCTCGGATGAGGTCAGTGGGGCCACTGTCTACGCAGGAAATTGCGCGTCCTGCCATCAAGGCAACGGTCGGGGTGTATCGGGTGCGTTTCCGCCTTTGGCGGCTTCGCGATGGGTAACGGGGGATGCGGCACTTCCGGTGCAGATTCTGCTACATGGCGTCGATGGTGAGATCGAAGTTGCTGGTGAGACGTATAACGGCGTGATGCCGGCGTTTGGCAAGCAACTCTCAGATGCCGAGATCGCGGCGGTTGTCAGCTATATCCGGAATGACTGGGGTAATGACTCGCCCCCGGTAGATGGCTCGTTCGTGCGTGAGCAACGTGATCGCTTTCCCGCGGGCCGCGGTGCCTGGAATGGAGGGGACGGCTTGCGGGCCAACGTCGCTCAGCCTTGACCCGCGATACCGAAGGCTCCGCAATCGACAGCCGGGATACTGCATTTGCCCAGTTCGTGGTGGGAGGCATGTTCTGCAGTGGCTGCGCGGCAACAGTTGAGCGCAGCATCGCCGCGTTTCCCGGTGTACAGCGGGCAGCGGTGTCGTTTGTCGGTGACCTGGCAGTGGTCTGGTTCCACCCCGGTGGCCTCGACGAGGCGGGGTTGAGCCGGAAGGTAAGACGCCTCGGCTACGAACTACGACCCCTGGACAGTGAAGGCAGCGCACGGGAGCGTGACGCATTTTTCAAGAAGGCACGCATTCGTCTCGCGGTGTCCGCATTCTTCGCGCTCTGGACGATGATGGCCAGCCTTCCGGCGTACCTGGAACCGGCGCTTTCACCCGCCTGGTTAGCATCGGCGCTGTCCTGGGCTGCACTCATCCTGTCCCTGCCAGTGATCGTTTATGCAGGCTGGCCGTTTTACCAGCTCGGATGGCGGAGCCTTCGCTCCCGGGCGCCCGGCATGGAAACCCTGATCAGCACCGCGGTACTGGCCGCGGTGGCCGTATCTTTATTCAATCTAGTCCGTGGGGAACCACGCGTTTATCTGGATGCCGCGGTAATGCTCGTGACATTCCAGCTGATTGCACGACTCACGGATTTCGTGGTGCGCCGACGTGCAGGGGACGCGGTCCGGTCACTCAT
This sequence comes from Spectribacter hydrogenoxidans, assembly GCF_031846275.1. NCBI lineage: Bacteria > Pseudomonadati > Pseudomonadota > Gammaproteobacteria > Salinisphaerales > Salinisphaeraceae > Spectribacter > Spectribacter hydrogenoxidans. The sequence continues at coordinate 148,135 of NZ_JAVRIB010000003.1, read as the reverse complement.
GCGATTGTTGCCGGCGGCGGCGCACAAGCTGAGCGAAAACGGATGGATCGATGTTTCGCCCCGTTCGCTGGTGCGCGGTGACCGCATCGTGGTACGAGCGGGCGAGCGTTCGCCGGTGGATGGTTGCGTCGTCACGGGCCGCGCCCGGGTGGATAGAAGCCTCGTTACTGGCGAATCGTTGCCGGAATTGATGTCGCCAGGAGATGTGGTCGGGGCGGGTGTGCTGGTGCTTGATGCGGGCCTGGAAGTACGGGTCACCGGCATAGACGGCCAACGCGAGATCGATGGCATGGCGCGGGAAGTACGCGCCATGCTTGCCCGGAAAGGCAGCCTGGCGGCTTTGGCCGACCGTATCGCGGGCTGGTTATTGCCGACCCTTTTGATAGCCGCACTGTTGGCCGTGGGTCTGGGGATTGGCGATCTGGAGACCGGTCTGGGCGAGGCATTTAGTCACGGATTGGCGGTCCTGATCGTGACATGTCCTTGCGCGCTTTCCCTGGCGGTGCCGTTGGTGATTGCACGTACCACGGCGCTTGCGAGCCGTCGTGGAATGATTATCCGCGACCCGGCAATCATAGAGACCGGCCGGGATATCGACGAAATCGTCTTCGACAAGACAGGGACCCTGACTCTCGGTCAGCCGGTGCTTACCCATGTGGAGGTGTACGAAGCTTGGACACGGGAGGCAATACTCAGTATTGCCGCGCAAGCCGAGTATGGTGCCACTCACCCACTGGCCCGAGCGATTGGCGAAGCGGCCGGTATAGTTCCGGCGCCGTCGAGACCGGCCGAGCAGGTTGCTGGTTATGGTGTGCGCATAACGGATGATTGGGGTCGTGAAGTGCGGGTCGGTCGCCCGGACTGGGCAGCACCCGATATTGCTATCGGCACGGAGGGTGGGCAGACCTGCGTGGCGGTGGTAGTCGGCGGGAGCATAGCCGGCATGCTCCATTTCTCAGATCAACTGCGCCCGGATGCTCGCGCGATGATCGAGTGCTTGAAAGCGGTCGGTTATCGGGTCTCGATTGCTAGTGGTGATAGCGAGAGCGCGACCCGTGTTGTGGCCCGCGAGTTGGACATCGATCATGTGGCTGAGCTATCACCGGCCGGGAAGCAGCGACTGATTGAAGAGTCGCGCGAGCGCGGTCGCAGAGTTGCGTTTGTCGGCGACGGTATCAATGATGGCCCCGCGCTTGCCTCCGCCGATGTCGGCATCGCCGTGACTCGCGCCAGTGACCTCGCGCTGAGCGCTGCCGCGATTGGCTTGGTACGCATGGAGGCGACTTCGATCCGCGACGCGTTGGCGCTGATTCGCCACTCATCGGCTATTCTTCGCCATGGGTTGGCTTGGGCGATGGTCTATAACGCGGTGCTGCTGCCGGCGGCTATCATTGGATTCATTGCCCCGGTTATGGCTGCCGTGGCAATGTCTTTGAGTACAATCTCGGTACTTGTCAATAGCCTAAGGGTTAGATGAGCGGCATACGCTGTGATACGCAAAAAGAGCTGTCGAGCGGCGAACCGCCCGACAGCGAGCACGGAGGAATCGTTTCGGCCGGGCCGTGGTGGCCGGGCCGGTTGGTCTGAGGTCAGTCGTACCGGAAGTTCACGCCGAAGGTGAGCTCCACCTGGTACATGGACAATTCAATATCCTGGTCGTTCGGGTCAGTACCGAAGTTCGGGCCGCCATTGAGCAGTGACAGGGCGCCGCCCTCAACGTTGCTCAACGGATTCTTGCCGGTCACGGTGTTGTCGGCCGCGTACATCACGGCGAAGTCGAACCCGATGCGATTGCTGTACTGCCAGGTCAGGCCGGCGGTGTAGTGATGCTCCGGCACCGCCGGGGCAAGGATGTTGAACAGCACTTCGGAACTCTGGATCGGCTGAGTGTTATTGCTATAGCCGACCCGGTAGGTGAAGTCACCGCGCTGGTATTCATAGCCGAACTTGTAGGTGGTCACGTCATGCCAGCCGAAGCCGGGGCCGTTCTCACCGCCGAGGCAGGTGTCGAAATCAACCGGTCCGCCCAGCAGGATCGGGCGGGCGCAGCCGTTGACGAACTGGTTGGGGTTTAGATCGTCACCTACCGAGGACACCTCGTTGAAGTTGATCCGCTGGTAGTCGATGGCGATGCGGTGGTTGTGCGAGGGAATCAGCGCGATGCCGACATTCCACGTGGACGGGATGTCGAACGCGCCATCCTTCTGGAACAGCCCGCGGTACTCGTCGAAGTTCGTCATCTCGATGTGGCTCTGATACGACGCGCCGAATCGCAGCCAGGAGGCCAGCTCGTAGGTCATGCCGACCCGGGCACCGCCGCCGAAGGAAAATTCGGTGCCATTGTTGGTAACCCGATCCGGGTTCTCCGAAAAACGCGCGAACGCCTGCAGCCCCCAGGACTGGAAACGCTGAGCGACGAAGATGGGCGAAATGCCCAGGCTGAGCCGGTCGCCGAATTCGCGGGCGTAGGTGGGCACCACGAACAGCTGGATCAGGTCCACGCCCGGGTCGGACTGCTCGCCGCCGCAGAGTCCGAACACACCGGGCGACCCCACATTGGCGCCGCCGCCGAACGAGCCTTCACAGGTTTCCTGCAGCGGCAGGATCTGGGCGGCGTCGCCGGCCGCGAACGTGGCCCGGCCGCGGTCGTACTCCGTATTCAGCCCGCCATTACCGTAGACCGTAATGCCCCAGACGGACTTGTCGTCGATGCGCCAGGAAAACGCCATGCCCGGAATCGGGAACAGCTCGTGCTTGCTGCGCACCTCGTCCATGGGGCGGCCGTCCTCGTCCAGTCGGTTGATCTGGAACAGGCCGGAACCCGAGACCGGCGTGATGTCCGGTTCGTTCTTGACCGTGAAGTCCCGCATCGGGCTGAACAGGCTGAAATTGAAATCCATCCGGTCGCCCACGCGGGTAAGCAGGGCCGGATTGATTGACCCAACAAAAGCATCGGAACCCAGCGCGGTACCGGCGCCGGCCATGCCGCGTTGCTGGGCACTGTAGCCGTGGGCGAAGTAGCCGTTGGTGGCCAGCGCGCTGCCGGTGGTCATCAGGCCCATCGCCAGAATGGCGCCCTGGAATCCCCGTTGGTATGTCTCCCTCATCGCACCTCTCCTGCATTGATTGTTCGCGTGTCGCCCGCTTCGATCCGGGTCTGAAAGTACACTCGAGTCCCGTCGTGACGGGGTTACCCTGTCTTGATTTACCGCGTATCGACGTCCGGAGAATCGACTTCGATCGGGGATATTTATCGGTCGATTAACAGTATCATAAATTCGTGGCATTGTACCCCTACCGGTATAGCGTCGGCTTGGGCTTCCGGCAGCGTAAACGCTGGCCGATGCATTCCCTCGATATATACAGGCGGGGGTAATAATGGCTGCGGTGTCGCGTGAGGTTTGCCGCGAATGCCGGCAGCATGGCAATGGTGCAAAGGGAGGAGAGACATGAAACGCTTGATGATCATTCTGATGACGGGCCTGGGCCTGCTGGGCAGTGGCCAGGTGCTGGCCCAGGGGCTGCAGCCCTATGTGCTGGCCTATGGCGACAAGACCTCGGTGGAAGACGAGGTCAAGCGGGTCAGGAACAAGCTCGAGAACGGCGACTTCGAGATCGTGGGGGAGTACAGCCCCTATGAGAACGCGCACGTGATCGGATTCACCTCGCCGGCGCTGCAGTCGGCGGCCGCCGCCAGCGGGGCCAAGGGCGGTTACGGGGCAGTGCTGCATGCCAGCGTGACCCGGGTGGGCGATTATTCGCAGGTGGTGTACCTGAACCCCGAATACATGGCGGCTGCCTACCGCATGGATGCGGATCTGGCCGATGTGGCGGCCCAGCTCAAGAAATCGGTGGGCGCGGGCAAGCTGTTCGGTACCGACGAGGAGAGAACGGCGGAAGACCTGCGCGAGTACCACTACATGTTCGGCATGGAATACTTCGACGACCCGTACGAACTGGCTGAGTTCGACAGCCACGAAACTGCCGTGGCCACGGTGGAGAAGAACATCAAGGCCAACATCGGCGGGGTTGATCTGGTTTATCGCGTCGATATTCCCGATGCCCAGCAGACGTTGTTCGGGGTGTCGCGGGCCAACGCGTCGGACGACAATGCCAATGACGCGAAGATTCTGCGGGATGTGGTGGACGAGAAGTTCAACACCAAGACCACCGCCTATCTGCCGTATCAGATCCTCGTGACCGGCAACAAGGCGGAGGCTTTGCACATGCGCTTTCGCATGGCGATCTGGCATCCGGACCTGACCATGCTGACCTTCGGCAAGATCATCAGCAGCCCGGGTGCGATTGACGATCTGCTCACCAGCGTGGCCAACGGCGGCGAGGAATAGGCGCGTCGACCACGCGTAAAAAAGCCGCCACCCGGAAAGCCGGGTGGCGGCCTGTCGGCCGCCGCACGGGGAGAGGCGGTCAAACGATGCCCTTGTTGCCCTCCAGGCCGATAATCCGCGGCCGATTGGGTTCGCGCTCGGTGATGGTCTTCTTGTCCCGCAGCCAGTCCCCCACCACGTCCCAGATCGGCTCGCCTTCGGGAATGTCGTTGACCGAGGCCCAGCCGGCTACCCGGTAGGTCCGGTCGGCCTGCACCGGCTCGCCGTCGATGCGCATGTCGCGGATGCGCTTGCCCATTTCGGCGGTCGGCGCAATGGCATAGGTCAGGCCGCCCACGCGCACCATGTCGCCGCCCTGCTGGAAGTAGGGGTCGACGTTGAACAGGTTGTCGGCCACGTCTTCCAGCACCAGCTTGAGGCGCTCGCCGGTCATGTCGTTGCGCGTGGTGGTGGGGTAGGTGATGGCGGTCTGATCCATCAGCCGTTCCATGGTGATGGCATCGCCCGGTAGCAGCGAGGTACCCCAGCGGAAACCGGGGGACAGCGCCACGTCGGCGTCCTTCATCTCCATCAGGGCATCGACAATCAACTGGTCGAAGGTACCGTTGAAGTTGCCGCGCCGGTAGAGCACGTCCTCGGTGACCGCCAGTTCTTCGGCCAGTTTGTCGGCGTAGGGCTCGCGGATCTTCGTGATCAGCGCGTCCATGTCGGGGTCGGCCGGCAGCATGTCGGCGAACACCGGCAGCAGGCGATACTGCCAGTCCCGGATCTTGCCGTCGGCGACGTCGAAGTCGAGCACGCCCAGGAATTTGCCGTTGCTGCCGCCGTTGGCGACGATCGTCTCGCCGCCATCGTTCTTGACCACCTGCGGGCGGGGCACGGCGTCGTGGGTGTGGCCGCCCAGGATCGCGTCCAGACCGGTCACGTTTGATGCCAGCTTGAGGTCCACGTCCATGCCGTTGTGCGACAGCAGTATCACCACCTGCGCCCCTTCCTTGCGCGCGGCGTTGATGTTGTCCTGCAGGTCGGATTCGCGGATGCCGAAGTTCCAGTTCGGCATCATGTAGCTGGGATTGGCGATCGGCGTGTAGGGAAAGGCCTGCCCGAGCACGGCCACCGGCACGCCGTTCATCTCGCGCATGGTGTAGGCCTTGAAGATCGGGTCGCCGAAGCCGGAATCGCGCACATTCTGGGCCAGGAAGTCGATCTTCCCGTCCAGGTCATTCTCGACCAGTTCCAGCACCCGCTCGTCGCCCAGGGTGAACTCCCAGTGGCCGGTCATGGCCTCGACACCGAGTTCGAGGCTGGCGTCGACCATATCCTGGCCTTTCGTCCACAGGGCGGTCGCCGAGCCCTGCCACAGGTCGCCGCCGTCCAGCAGCATGGCGTCCGGCCGCTCGCTGCGCATCTGCCTGACCAGCGTGGCCAGATGCGAAAAGCCGCCGACCCGGCCGTAACGGTTAGCCGCCTCGGCGAAGTCGAGGCAGGTCATGGCGTGGGCGTCGATCGAGCCCGGCTCGACGCCGAATTCGTTCAGGAAATGCTGGCCCACGAGATGCGGTGGGCGGTTGCGCGCGGCGCCCAGCCCGATGTTGACCGCGGGTTCGCGGAAGTAGACCGGGCGCAACTGCGCATGGGTGTCGGTCATGTGCAGGAAGTGCACATTGCCCTTTGCCGGCACATGGTAGAACTCGCCGCTTTCGGGACGTGCCGCGGCACGCAGGTTGTGGACGGGCAGGCCGGCTGCGGCAGCCGCCGCCAGCATGCCGAGAAATTCACGACGCTGCATGGAAATGTCCTATGGCTTGCGGTTGACCGGGGAGTCGGGGTCCAGCAGATAGGCCATTACGTCCTTGAGCTGCTGCTCGGTGAGGATGCCGGCATCGCCGAACCGCGGCATGTGGGAGCAGGCGTTGAACGCGTGCGGATTCCACAACTTGTCCCAGGTGTACGTGAGCATCTGCTCGCTGGTGCCGCGCTGGCCGTAGTTGGTCAGGGAGGGGCCGAGCGTGCCGTAGGCGACTTCTTCCGGGTCGAGCTGGTGGCAGGCGTAGCAGTTGCCGCCATTGGGTTCGTCCGGATCGTCGCTGTACTGCATCCCGGTGCCGGTCTGGGCGATGGTCTCGCCGGCTTTCCAGTCGCCGAGGTAGTTGCCGTCCTCGGGGTAGGTCACACCTGCCTTGGCGGCGGCGCGAATGGCTTCGGCCTGCTCGCCGCCGGGACTGGCGCCGCCGACTTCGCTGCAGGTGACCTGCATCTCGGACTGTTTCAGCCGGTCCATGCCGACGCCGTTTCGCGGTTCAAGCGAGGATTCGAGCATGGCGGTGACGTCGACCGCGGGGGTTCCGACTTTGGTGGAATCCTCGGCCGCGGCATTGCCGCCATTGCTGTCGGAATCTGCCGCGGTCGATGCGGTGTCGGGCCCGCTCTCGCTGCAGCCGGTCAGCGCCAGGGTCAGGCCGGCGAGCGCGGATAGAACTGTTTGACGAGTACGCATTCGACCGCTCCTAACGCTTCAGGCCGGGGGCTGCCATGGTGCCGCCGTTGGCGTTGACGCCCATGTAGGTGATGATGCTGACGGCGGCTTCCGAGCCCACCTTGAGCATTGGCAACCGCTGCTGACGCATGCAGTTGCGCATGCGCCATTCCATCGTCCGTACCACGCCCTGCGAAATCCGGTAGGCCGGCCAGTCGGGATAGGAAGACCGCGCGCCCTCGGCCGTGGTCAGGTTGGGCAGGTCCTGCAACCGCACGCGCTTGTCGTCCTGCCGGTGGCAGGTGGCGCAGGCAAAGTCGTACGGCCCGGCGCGATGCCAGAACAGTGCTTCGCCGGCCGTGTAGGCCTGCTTCTCGGCCGGGTGCGACTGCGGTATGTCGATGGTCTTGCCTTCCGATTCACTGGCGACGTAGGCGGCCAGGGCTTCGAGCGTGCTGTCGGTCTCGCCGCGTCCCGAGTAGGGGTCGGCGGTGATCTCGTCCCGGTCGAAGCCCTGGAGTTCCACCATGCAGTGAATCAGCCGGGTTTCCAGGTCCATGACCCGGTCGGCATCCTCGAAGTAGCGGGGCAGCTGTGCGTAGGCACCTTCCATCTTGCCCGGGCCCAGGCCCAGGTCGCACTGCTCCAGCGATACCTCGTTGGGGCCGCGGGCTTCGGACCAGATGGCGGCGCCTTCATCGATCACGAACACGGCGGGGTTGTCGTCCCCGAACATCTCGCGGTACTCACTGAAGGTACTGTCGTCCTGGGCGAATGCCGCAGACAGGGTCAGCCCGCACAGGGGCATTGCCAGGGCGGTTAGTAGTCTCGGCTTGCGTGCCATGGCGGTCTCCCGGCTCGAGTGGCGTATCGATCAGCGAATCGATGTCGTGGTTTCGGCCGTCTCGCCCTTGTTGTCCTTCCAGGCAACCTTGAGCTTGTCACCCTTGTCGGCACCCTGGAAACGGAATGACAGGAAGGGGTTCTGCGATACGGCCGCGCCCCACTGACTTTCCATCACGGTGCGATCGCCGACCGTGGCGGTGACATGGGTGATGAAGTGGGCGGGAATGGTTTCCCCGGCGTCGTCCTTGCGCAGCCCGGTTTCCATCGGGTGCTGCATCAGGACCTTCACTTCGGTGTTATCGCCCTTTTTCTGGGCTCGAATGCGCATGCGTCCAGCCATGGGTGGCCTCCTGAAATCGTTGACGTGCCTGAGCGTATATTGCCGGTGGCGGGATCAGCCGCCGCAACCGCCCAGCGTGACCTTGGTTTCGTTGGCGGTCATGTAGAGCTTGCCGTCCGCCTTGACCACAGCGTAGATGTCGCAGGTCTGCGCGACCTTGACGCGGGTCTGCACGAAAGCTTCCGTGTTGTCCGGAATCATGAAGCCGCCGGCCAGGGGATTCGGGTTCTTTTCCACCAGCAGCCAGATCTGTTCGGTGCCGGGCAGCTTGCTCGTGACCGATACCGGCACCACCGCGCCGTTCTCGGCGATATCCGGGGTTTCCAGATCGATCTGATCACTTTTCTCGGGCTTGCCGCCCAGGGCCGCGAAGGTGGCGTCCAGGGCTTCGGTCTTGAACGCGTCCTCGGGGCGGGCGAACTTCGCGAGGGCCTGCAATGGCCAGGTGCCGGCTGTCGCCAGCACGCCCAGCGCGCCGCCAGCCTTCAATATGACTCGTCGCTTGAAATCCATGTTGATCACTCCGTTGTCGGTATTCATGAGTCCAGATTAATTCGAATCGCCGCTCGCCAGCCATTCGGCCAGGGCGGCGATATCCTCATCCGGAATCTCGGATTGCGGCGGCATGGGTATCTGGCCCCATACCCCCTTGCCACCGTTGCGGATCTTGTCCGCCAGATAGGCCGCGGCGTCGTCGCGGTCGGCGTACTTGTCGCTGATGGCGGCAAAACCAGGTCCCACCAGCTTGCCGTCCATCTGATGACAGCCGGTACAGCCGTACTCGCCGGCCAGCGCCATAGCGGTATCGGCGGTCATGCCGTCATCCGCCGGGGCGGGCGCGGTGTCGCCGGTCGCGGTCTGCTCGTTGCCGGCGGATGCCGGTTCCACGCCGGCCTCTTCGGCTTCCTCGGCGGTATCGATGCCGGGCGTGGCGGTGTAGGGACGCATCTGCTGCGCCAGATTGCCGTTGGCCCCCTTGGCGTAGTCCGGGATAGAGGACAGGATTTCGACCTCGTCGTCACAGTCCGTCATGCAGGCCACGTTGGCGGTATCCGGCTCGCCGTCGATTTTCCAGAGGCCGTGATCGCGGGTCATGCCGTTGCGGTTGGGCATCTTCGCCTGGATGTCGTCGATGTTCTCGTGCGACAGCGTAAACTCGTAATCGACGATGTAGGCCAGATTGAGAAGATAGGCGAGCACCGCATACACCTCGTCATCCGACAGCGACTTGGGATTGTTCCAGGGCATGGCCCGATGAATGTAGTCCCACAGGGTCGAGACGGTACTGACCTTCATGAAGGTGGTGCGGACCCGTGCCGGATCGTTGAGTGCTTCCACCCGGCCGTTTTCGATGTCTTCCTCGGTGACGTTGCCCAGCACCAGCGGGGTGAAGACCTCGTTGGAATCGCCGAAATCGCCGTGGCAGCTGCTGCACTGGGCAAGCCAGACTTCCTCGCCTTCCTCGACCGAGCCCGATCCGGGTGGCAGGCCCTTGAAGTCGGGGCGCACGTCGATGTCCCAGGCGTCGATCTCGGCCGCCGTGGCGGCGCGGCCCACATCGCCGTACTTGCCCTGCCAGGGGCTGGGCGAGGGTTGGGTGGCCGCCATGTCCGGCTGGTCGTCGTTGCCTGTTTGAGCGGCCTCCGCCTCGGCTACTGGTGCTGTGTCGGCGCCACAGCCGGCCAGGGCCGCCAACAGGCCGAGCAGCGCGAGACGATTAACCCACGTGCACATTGGCCACCTCCCCGTTCTCCGCGACCTGCCAGGACTGGATGGCGTTGTTGTGATAGATCGACCGTGAGCCGCGCGCGTCCCGCAGCTGGCTGTAGGTCGGCTGCACGAAACCGGTGCTGTCGATGGCACGGCTCTGCAGGATGGCGGGCCCGCCTTCCCAGACCCAGTCGATGTTGAAGCGCGTCAGCGCCTTGGGCAGCACCGGCTCTTCCAGGCGCGCGGTATGCCAGTTCCGGCCGCCGTCGACGGACACGTCCACCCGCTTGATATGGCCGCGGCCGGTCCAGGCCAGGCCGGATACGTTGTAGTAGCCATTGGTCAGCAGCTTCTGGCCGCCGGACGGGGTGGTGATCACCGACTTGGCCTCGTGGATGGAGGTGTACTGGCGCTGCATGCCGTCCGGCATCAGATCGACGTAGTGCGAAGTTTCATCCTTGGTGGCATAGGGCTGGTCGCCAACTTCAAGCCGCCGCAGCCACTTGACCCAGGACACGCCCTGGACCCCCGGCACCACCAGGCGCAAGGGATAGCCGTTTTCCGGTCGCAGCATCTCGCCGTTGGAGCCGTAGGCCACCATGGCATCGTCCAGCGCCCGCTCGATGTCGATGGTGCGGGTCATGCTGGATCCGTCGGCGCCCTCGGCCAGCAGATACTTCGCCTTCTTTTCGTCGAAGCCGGCGTCCTCGAGCAGGGTGGACAGCAGCACACCGGTGTATTCGTTGCCCGAGAGCATGCCGTGGGTGTACTGCACGGTGGGCACCGCGGCGTTGCCCCATTCCATGGCGGAATTGGCGCCGCATTCGACGAAGTGGATGCGCGACACCGAGGGCAGGCGCATCAGATCGTCCATGGTGTAGACACGTGGCTTGTTCACCAGCCCGTTGATCATCAGCCGGTGCTTTGCGGGATCGATATCCACCCAGCCCTGGTGGTGGCGTTCGAAATGCAGGCCGCTGGCGGTGATGATGCCGAACATGCCTTGCAAAGGGCTGAAGGCCACGTTGGCCTGATCGGTGGCCGCCAGGCCGGGACTGGTACGGCGCACCAGATTGGATTCGTATTTGGAGGGCTGCCCGTAAGGATTGTGGGCCACGGGATAGCCGAGTTTCTTGCTCCAGGGCGGCAGATTCAGGATGTGCTCGTCGCCGTCACCGGCTGCCATCGCCGCCGGCGCCGCCATGGCCGCGGTGGCGGCCAGAAAGCTCTTGCGGATGAATGACCGGCGATCCTCGTCGATCTGGCCCCGCCGGATGGCGTCGAGGCTGTCGGCATCGAGAAAATTCTCCGGTGCCGGCCGGATGCGCCCCGTTCGGACCTTGCTTCGATCCATGTTCCAGCCTCCTCTCGCCATGGCTCGCGGCGCCTGTCGCATGCGCCTTGTCTTGCTTTACTCAGCGACTGCCGCAACGCTTGCGGAACGACAGCCACTCGATGTACACATACCCCCTAGTGTATCTCACAACGAAGCCATCGATGCAAACCCCGCGACGCCTGCTGTTCACCACCATCGGAGCCCTTGTGTGGGCGGCGTCCTGGCAAACGGGGGCGAGCGGTTCGTCGTCCGCGGTGATCGACCTAACGCCGGTTCGCCTGACCGAACGGACCTGGTTCTTTCGCGGAGCACTGGACGCCGTTTCCCGGGGCAACCGTGGCTTCATGAGCAATGCCGGTTTCGTGGTCACGGACGACGGCGTGGTGGTATTCGATGCCCTGGGTACCCCGGCCCTGGGGCGGGCGATGATCAAGGCTGTTCGCGAGGTGACGGACCAGCCCATCCGCCGCGTGATCGTCAGCCACTACCATGCCGATCACATGTATGGGTTGACTGCCTTCCGTGACATCGGTGCGCAGATATGGGCGCGTGGCGAGGGGCGTCGCTATCTGGCCTCCGATGGCGCCCAGCGCCGGCTGGTCCAGCGCCGGGATATGCTGGGCCCCTGGATGGGCGATCAGTCGCCGCTGGTGCCGGCCGACCGCTGGCTGGCGCTGCCGCGGGGTGAGCGCAAGTCATTCCGCATGGGCGGGGTCGAGTTCGTGCTGATCAGCGCCGGTTTCGCTCATGCCCGCGACGACCTGATGCTGCTGGTGCCGGACGAGCAGCTGATGTTTGCCGGCGATATCTACGCGGCCGGGCGCATCCCGTTCGTCGAGGATGGGGATACCCGGGGCTGGCTGACCGCGATGCAGCAGATGGAGGACGCCGCGCCGACGATCGTGGTGCCCGGCCACGGCCGGGTGTCGCGTGACCTGGACGAGGATATCCGCCTGACCCGTGACTACATCCGCTTTCTGCGCCAGCGAATGCGCGCGGCGGTAGAGAATTTCGTGCCGTTCGAGCAGGCCTATGACAGCACCGACTGGTCGCGCTTTGCCGACCAGCCGGCGTTCGAGGCCGCCAATCGCGGCAACGCCTACAGCGTCTACCTGGAAATGGAGCAGGCGGTTCTGGAATAACGGCGGACGGCTTCAGTCGCTGAGACCGACCACGTCCTTGCCGCCCAGCGTGGTCCACTCCAGCATCGACCCGTCGTAAAGCCGCGCGTTGTCCACGTCCAGGATCTCGCTGACGATGAACCAGGCGCCGGATGCCAGGTGACCGGTGTTGCAGTAGGCGATGGTGCCGGGCTCGGCGCTGATGCCGGTCTTGCGGAATATCTGGCGGTATTCGTCGGTGCTCAGGAACATCGCGGCCGGACCCTGGCTCCGGGTGCGCAGATCCAGCGGCAGGTTGTGGGCGCCGCGCAGATGGCCGGCGGCCCTGACCGAGGACTTCTTCGAAACCCCGAGGAACTGCTGAGCGGTGCGGGCATCCACCAGTGGCGTGCCGTCGTCGAGCGCCCCGGCCACGTCATCATATTCGGCGATCAGCTCGCGGCGGGGCTCGCCCGCCGTCCAGTCCCCGCCGCCGGTGGCCGCGGCGTCGGTGCTGGCCTCGAAACCGGCGCTCAGCCAGGCCGCGTTGCCGCCGTTGAGGATGGCGACCTCGTCCTCGCCGAAATACTTCAGCGTCCAGTAAACCCGCGCGGCCCCGTCCATCTCGGCCGTGCTCTGCCCGGGATTGGTGATCACGATGGGGCGGTCGCCATCGACGCCCGCCTTGCGCATCAGCGCCTGAAATGCGCTTGCCTCCGGGACCCGGCCGCCGATCTTGTGACCCCGGACGTCCCGCTCGACCCGCACGCGGGCGTAGTCGAGCAATCGTGCACCGGGGATGTGGCCGCCCACCTGAGTCACGTAGCGCTGGCCGTCATCGGTGGTGCCGTACTCCGGTGGCTGGGTGAAACCGTCCAGCCAGTTGCGGACATCCACGACGGTCACACCGTCGCGGTGCTCGTGCAGCCACCGGGCGTCGACCAGCGGACCGGGCAGCGTGGCCGCCTGCGTGGGCGCGCAGGCACTCAGCAGCAGGGTGGCGGCAAGCGTGATCAACGGCTGTTTCATCGGGTTCACCATGAGTGGTCGGGTGTTGTCAGATATCCAGTGCCGCCACGCTGTCTTCCAGCGAGACAGGCTCCGACGTCAAGACATGCAGGCGGCGGTCGTCGAGCAGATTGGGTCGCGGCCCCCGGCTGGCCAGGTCCGTCAGTCGCTGGTCGCGGGCCTTGATGACCCGCTCGATCTGTGGCCGGAACAATACTGTCATTGCCGCCAGCCAGTCGGCCACCGCGAGCAGTTCGGAGGTGGTCGGGGCAACACGGAAGCCGTCGAGCGCGTCCAGTACGTCGGGGGCCGGCCGCCAGATTTCGTCGGTCACCCAGCGATTGGTGGTGAACACCCGCAACGGCAGGCCGCGCGCGTCCACTGACAGGGCGACCAGATGCGTCAACGGTTCGCGTTTGTCCGCGTCGGCGGCGCCGGCGCGCACAAAAAGATGGAAGTGGCCGTGTTCGCCCCAGGCCGCCGGCATGTCCCGGTGGCAATGGTAGAAGAACCGGTACCCGGTGGCGGTATCGCGAGCGTCCCTGGGCGGGTAGTGGGTCCACTCACCGGGCTCGGCGGTGTCCCCCATCACGGCGGAGACCACGCTGACGCCATCCTGGGCCAGCATGATCATGCGGTCGATTGCGGTTTGCGCCGCGTCCAGCCGACGCTGCTTGTCCGCTTCCGCGACCGTCAATGCCGGATCAGCCGCCCGCGCAGGGGTTGCTCGGCCGCTGACCGGTCGCGCCGGCGCAGGGATTGGCGGGTTTCTCCGACGCGGTCTTCTGCGAATCCGTGCTGGATGCGTCGCCCTGCTCCGAGGAGCAGCCGGCCATGGGCGCCATGCTGCCCAGAGCCAGGGCCAGGGCGGAGAGCTGTGCCGTCAGGCGGCCAGCATTCTTGCCAGACTGTTTCATTGTCAATGTCCTCGAATCGGTACGAAAGGGATCACGCGTTGCCGGGCTGGGCCGACTGGTCGCGGGTGTCGGTGTCGCGCTGTTTCGGCTTGGGTGTACGCGTGGTGAAGTAGCCCACGCCGGCCGCCACGGCGGTCAGCATCAGCAGGACCACGATCGTGGGCAGTCCCAGCAGTTCCGGCACCGTCTGGGCTTCCGGCGCGGGCAGGGCGGTCAGCATGGGCTCCACCGCGTTGTAGACGCCCGCGAACACCACGGTGCCCAGAATCAGGCCGAGAAAGAACACCACGCCGTCCATGTGGCCGGAAAAAATGCCGACCACGGATGTTCCCGGGCAGAAGCCGCCCACGGCCATGCCGGCCCCTACGCCCGCGCCGCCGAGCAGGGTGGCGTAGATGAAGGCGGAGGGGATGTAGATATCGTTCTTCGAGATGAACCCGGTCATCTCCAGGATGAACAGCCCGAAGGCGCATACCAGGATGGCGGTGAACATGACGTTGAACACCGTCCAGTCGCGGAAGCGCAACTGGGCGGTCAGCTTGCAGGCGCTGGCGAAGCCGGCCCGCTCCAGCGCGAACCCGAAGATGGCGCCGCATACCAGTGCGGTGGCCACGCTGTACATACCGATGGTGAAGCTCATGCCCAGTACCTCTTCATGAACAGACCGACGCCCGCGCCGGTGGCAAAGAAACTGATCAGGAAAAGAAAGCCGGCCACACCCAGGGTGGCGCTGCCGGACAGCCCCAGCCCGCTGGTGCAGCCCAGCGACAGGCGGGCCCCGAAACCGGCGAGCACACCCCCGAGCAGCGCAAGACCGCCGCGCTTGGCGCGGCCGAGTTTATCCGGGCCGCCGAACTGCAGACGGAAGCGGCCGGCGGTCAGAGCGCCGATCAATGCGCCCACGGCGAGGCCGATCAACTGCCAGGTAATCCAGAAATTGAGCGGGTTGTAGCCGTCGGACAGCATGCGTCCGAAGTAGGCGTTGGATTCGGCCGCGTTGCCGGCCACGGTCTGACTGGTCTTGGCCGCGATGGCGGTGGTGGCGCCGCTGGCCCCCAGCCCGTGCCCGGTGAGCACGAACGTCAGCAACAGGCCGAGGCCGAGCAGGCCGCCGGCGATATAGGGATTCCAGTACGGCTTGGGTGCAGTCTGCATGCAATCTCTCCTCCTGCGATGCATCCGGCGGGTGCCGGGACGATGCCCGGGTTTCGATCACCCGGGATCGTCGCGCCGGGTTGCTTGTAATACCCGTGCGAGTATCCGTACTGTTATCACAGTCGATTTCGCGGCGTCAATTTTCCAGCGCCGTGGTCGAACATACGTTCAGCCGTGCGGAGCCCCGTCATGAAAGCGATTCCGGTCCATCCCACCCGCCGTCGCCTGCTCGGTGGTCTGTTGCCTGCGGGACTGTTGCTCGGCGCCGGTGGCGTCGCCGCGGCGGCCGACTCCCGGGCGGGCGTGGTCTATCACCTCAGCGACAGCGCCCGGGCGACCGGGGCGATCCGTAATCTGGAGAACCATCGCGCAGCCGATGACGGTATCGAGATCGCGGTGGTGGCGCTGGCCGGCGGTGTCGATTTCCTGCGCAGCGGAGCGAAGGACGATAACGGCAATGACTACAGCGCCCTGGTCGAGGCGCTGAGCTTCAAGGACATCCGCTTCCTGGCCTGCGGTAATACCCTGGAAGCGCTTGATATCGATCCCGCCGATCTGCACTTCGGCGTCGAGGTGGTAGCCTCCGGGGTGGCGGAAATCGCCCGCCTGCAGAACGAGCGCGGATTCGCCTACATCCGTCCATGAGGCTGCGACCGATCCTGTCGTGGCTGGCCGCCGCCGGCGGCCTGGCGGTGCTGGCGACCGGTCTGGCCTGGCGGTCGGCGGCCCCCGCGGCGGAGCCGCGACTGCTGATGTTCGAGCTGCCCGACTGCCAGCCCTGCATCCAGTTCGAGCGGGACGTCGGCCGTATCTACGGCAACACGGAGGAGGGTCGCCGCGCGCCGATCCAGCGGTTGCCGCTGGATGAACCGCCGCCCGAGGACCTGGCACTGGAAGCCGATGTCGAAGTCGCGCCCACCTTCGTGCTGATCCGGGATCGCCGCGAACTCGGGCGCATCACCGGCTATCGCGATGACGAGGCCTTCTGGCTGTCGCTGACACGGCTGTTGCGGGAACTGGAAAACGACACGGACTGACGGATTGCCGGTGCCCCCGGCCGGGTAAGCGCGGGCGGTCGGGATGGCATACTCGGCGATGTTCACGCGGCGGCCCGCGCACTGCCGTGTCATACCGACCGCCGAGCCCCGGAAGCCCGTTCATGAGCATTCGCGTCCTGCCCCCGCAACTGATCAGCCAGATCGCCGCCGGCGAGGTGGTCGAGCGGCCGGCGTCCGTGGTCAAGGAGCTGCTGGAGAACAGCCTGGATGCCGGGGCCGGCCATATCCGCGTCGATCTGGAATGCGGCGGCCTGCGGCTGATCCGGATCCGGGATGATGGCCGCGGCATGGGCCGCGAGGAGCTACCGCTGGCGCTGGCCCGCCACGCCACCAGCAAGATCGCCAGCCTGGACGAACTAGAACGGGTGGCCAGTCTCGGTTTTCGCGGCGAGGCCCTGCCCAGCATCGCGTCCGTGTCGGATCTGATCCTGACCAGCCGGCCGCATGACGCGGACGAAGCTTTCAGCGCGGTGGGGGTGGGCGACGATGACCCGCCGCCGGTGCGCCCTGCTTCGCATCCGCCGGGCACCACGGTCGAGGTACGGGATCTGTTCGCCCGGGTACCGGCGCGGCGCAAGTTCCTGCGCACCGAGGCCACCGAATTTCGGCATGCCCATCAAGTGGTTCGCCGTATCGCGGCCAGCCGGTTCGATGTGGCGTTCACGCTTCGTCACAACGGCAAAACCGTGCTGGAGCTGGCGCCGGCGACCGCCGCGGCCGAGCGCGAGGATCGGGTGGCCCGGCTGTTTGGCCAGGACTTTCTCGCCCATGCGGTGGCGCTCTCGGAAACCGCCGCCGGCATGCAGTTGACCGGCTGGATCGCCACCCCCGGGTTCTCCCGCTCCCGGGCCGATCTGCAGTACAGCTACGTCAACCAGCGGCTGATCCAGGACCGGCTGTTCAACCACGCCGTACGTGCCTCCTATCAGGATGTGCTGCACAACCAGCGGTTTCCGGCGTATCTGTTGTATCTGTCGATGGACCCGGCCGGGGTCGACGTCAACGCGCATCCAGCCAAGGCCGAGGTGCGCTTCCGGGCGTCGCGGCAAGTGCATGATTTCGTTCACCAGAGCCTCAAGCAGGCGCTCCGGGCGCAGGGTGGGCACGATCAGGCCCACCACGTGCCGCTACCGACCTCGTTCGACCCGGCGCCGGCGCCTCGCCATGAAGCCGGGACCGCCGGCTCGTCGCCGATCCGTCAGCGGGGCCTGGGCCTGGGTGAGGCGGCCGCCACGTATGCGTTCCAGCAGCCGGCCTCGACACCGGCTACCGCGGTGGCTGCCGCGCCGCCCGACGAGGCGCCGGCCACGCCCCGGCTGGGCTATGCGCTGGCCCAGCTGCGCGGCATCTACATCCTGGCCGAGAATGCCCAGGGGCTGGTGCTGGTGGACATGCACGCGGGCCACGAACGGGTGCTTTACGAGCGCCTGAAGACGGCGCTGGGCGAGGGCCGGCTGATCAGTCAGCCGCTGCTGGTGCCGGAAGTGGTGGATGTGGGCGAGGCCGCGGCCGATGTCGCCGAGCAGGCGGCCACGCAGCTGGCCGCGCTGGGGGTGGAACTGGATCGCCAGGACCCCAACCGGGTCACTGTTCGCGCGCTGCCGACCCTGCTGGGTGAGGTGGATGCCGCGGCCCTGGTGCGCGATCTGCTGTCGGACCTGGCCGCCGAGGACGGGCCGGGCCGTATCGCCCGGATGCAGGATGAGCTGCTCGCGGACATGGGCTGCCGGGCGGCGATCAAGGCGGGGCGTCGGCTCAGCCTGGCGGAGATGAACGCGCTGTTGCGGGACATGGAGGGCACCGAGCGGGCCGGTCACTGCAATCACGGGCGGCCGACCTGGGTGCAGGTGGATATCGCCGATCTCGACCGCATCTTCATGCGCGGCCAGTAAGCAGGCTGCGCGTTTCGAGTTTCAGGACCGAAACGCCAGAGGTGATGACAAAACCCGAAACCCGAAACTCGCAACCCGAAACCGGAAAACCCGTGGTTTTCCTCATGGGCCCCACCGCGTCGGGCAAGACCGACGCGGCCCTGGCGCTGGCGGAGCGGTTGCCGGTGGACCTGATCAGCGTTGATTCGGCGATGGTCTACCGCGGCATGGACATCGGCACCGCCAAGCCGCCGCCCGAGGTCCGGCAGCGGGTGCCGCACCGGCTGGTGGATATCCGCGACCCGGCCGAGGGCTATTCGGCCGCCGATTTCGCCACTGATGCCCGCCGCGA
The DNA here is from genome assembly GCF_031846275.1 of Spectribacter hydrogenoxidans. NCBI lineage: Bacteria > Pseudomonadati > Pseudomonadota > Gammaproteobacteria > Salinisphaerales > Salinisphaeraceae > Spectribacter > Spectribacter hydrogenoxidans. The sequence goes on along the minus strand of NZ_JAVRIB010000003.1, from coordinate 129,617 downwards.
GATCGGCCGCAGCCACGCCGCCGGCCGGGTGCCGCTACTGGTGGGGGGCACGATGCTCTATTTCCGGGCGCTGTCCGAGGGCCTGTCGCCCCTGCCGCCGGCGGATGCCGCCATCCGCGCCGAGCTGACCGCCGACGCCGAGCGCCATGGCTGGCCGCAACTGCATGCACGGCTGGCGGAGCAGGATCCGGTTACCGCCCGGCGATTGCATCCCAACGACGGTCAGCGCATCCAGCGGGCGCTGGAGATCGTTTCCCTGACCGGCCGCCCGGCCAGCGATATCCAGGGCGCCCGGCAGGGCGACGCGGTGGCCGCTGGGGCGGTACGGCTGGCGCTGGTGCCGGGTGATCGGGCAAGGCTGCATCAGCGCATCGAAACGCGCTTTCACGCGATGCTGGATCAGGGCTTCATCGAGGAGGTTGAAAACCTGCGGCGTCGCCCCGATCTAGGGCGGGAAATGCCGGCGATGCGCGCGGTCGGATACCGCCAGCTGTGGCACTACCTGGCCGGCGAATGGTCCTATGACGAAGCCGTTCGGCGCGGCATATTCGCCAGCCGGCAGCTGGCCAAACGGCAGTTGACCTGGCTGCGTCGGGACCACCGGCCACGCTGGTTCGACGCGGACGCCGCGACGGTTAACGACGACATTCACGACACGCTTGCCAGGGCGCTCGAACTGGCATGACTCGTGCTAAAGTTTCGATCTATGGATGACGACACGCCTCCCATGCCCGAAAACGACGGAGATCAAAAAATGGCGAAGGGCCAGACACTACAAGAACCATTTCTCAATGCATTGCGAAAAGAGCGTGTGCCCGTTTCCATCTATCTGGTGAACGGCATCAAGCTGCAGGGCCAGATCGAATCCTTTGACCAGTTCGTGGTGCTGCTGCGCAACGCGGTGTCACAGATGGTGTACAAACACGCCATCTCCACCATCGTGCCGTCGCGCAACATCAAGTCGTCGGTCGGCTCGGAGCCGGATTCGGAGCAGGATGAGGAAACCCCTGGCAACGAATAATCGGTTACGGCCGATCATCCGGGATCTGCCGTTGAGCCACCCGCTTGTTTGAGCGTCCCCGCAGCGGGCAGCGAGCGCTGCTCGTCCATCTGCAGTTTCCTCTCGAGGAATACGAGCACGCCCGGGTGGAATTCGTGGAGCTGGTGCGCTCGGCCGGTGCCGAGGTTCTCGACGTGGTCGGCGGCAGCCGGCGGTCACCCGACCCGCGATTCTTCGTCGGGGGCGGCAAGGCCGACGAGCTTGCCGAGCTGGCGGCCGAGCTGGGCGCCGAGGTCGTGGTGTTCAATCACGACCTGTCGCCGAGCCAAGAGCGCAACCTCGAGGCCCGGCTGAAATGCCGGGTGCTGGGCCGGGCGGGTCTGATTCTGGATATCTTCGCCGCTCGCGCCCGCTCCCATGAGGGCAAGCTCCAGGTGGAACTGGCGCAGCTGCGCCATCTGTCCACCCGGCTGGTCCGCGGCTGGTCGCATCTGGAACGCCAGAAGGGTGGCATCGGTCTGCGCGGGCCCGGCGAAACCCAGCTGGAGACCGACCGGCGGCTGATCGGCGATCGCATCACCCGGCTGCGTGCTCGGCTGGAAAAGGTTCGCGCCCGCCGCGAGCAGGGCCGCGCCGCCCGGCGCCGCGCGGAGACGCCGACTATTTCCCTGGTGGGTTATACCAACGCCGGCAAATCAACACTGTTCAATCGGCTGACCGGCAGCGACATATACGCCGCCGACCAGCTGTTCGCCACGCTGGACCCGACGCTACGGCAACTGCCGATGCCGGTGGGCGACCCGCTGATCCTGGCTGATACGGTGGGCTTCATTCGCGACCTGCCGCCGGAGCTGGTGGCGGCGTTCAACGCTACGCTGGAAGAGACGCTGGAGGCCGAGCTGCTGCTGCACGTGATCGATGCGGCCGACCCCGAACGGCGCGATCACGCGGCCGAGGTCAACGCCGTTCTGGCCGATATCGGGGCTGATCGCGTGCGTCAGATCGAGGTGTTCAACAAGATCGACGCGGTGCCCGGTGAATCGCCACGGGTGGAGCGCGACGGCGAAGGCCGCGTCATCCGGGTGTGGTTGTCGGCCATGGACGGGCGCGGCCTGGATCTGCTGCGCGAGGTGCTCACCGAGGTCTGCCGGCCGGACGTGCTGGCGGGTGTGCTCAGTGTCCCCGCGGCGGCGGGGCGGCTGCGGGCGCGCCTGTTCGACCTGGGCGCGGTGCAGGGTGAACAATACGACGAGGCCGGCCGGTGCGTCCTGACCGTGACGGTGACGCGTAGTGACCTGGACCGGCTCTGCCGGCAGGAAGGCATGGACGCGACGCGTCTCTGGCAGGCGCCGCCACGGGCGCTGGCGTAGCCTGAATAATCTCTGCGTCGGGATTCCGCATGGAACCCGGCGGTCTCATCCACTAGAATCCGCGGGTCTATTCTATTCATGAAGGCAAAAATGGCCTGGAACGAGCCTGGCAAGGGGCAAGACCCCTGGGGCGGCAACAATGGCAACCGCGGCAGCGGCGGCGGCGGTGGACCGCCCGATCTCGACGAGATCTGGCGCCGGCTCAAGCAGCGCTTCGGCGGTGGCGGTGGCGGTCGCAGTGGCGGCAGCGGCGGTGGTGGTCCTGGTGTCGGTGCCCCGAACCCGAAACTGCTGCTTGCCCTGATTCCGGTTGTGCTGGTGATCTGGCTGGCCACGGGCCTGTACATCGTGCAGCCGGGCGAGCAGGGCGTGGTGCTGCGATTTGGTGATCTGCAGACCACGACCGGCCCGGGCTGGCACTGGCACATGCCGTATCCGATTGCCACCGTGATCCGGGTGGACGTGGAACAGGTGCGCTCGGTGCAGAACAGCGCTGTTATGCTCACCAAGGACGAGAACATCGTTGATGTCCGGGTGGCGGTGCAGTATCGCGTGTTCGATCCGGGCAACTTCCTGTTCAACGTGCGGGCACCTGATGAGACCGTGGAACAGGCGCTCAAGAGCGCGGTCCGCGAGATCGTGGGTACCAGCCGCATGAATCAGGTAATCCAGGAAGGCGTGAAGGTTTCCGAACTGGAACAGCAGGCGCTGGACAACGTCGACCTCAAGGAACGAAAGGTCGAGCCCGAGAGCGAAGACGCCCTCAGCGACATCGAGCAGGAGCTGGTGGATCGCATCCAGGATCAGCAGGACAGCTATCCGGAGATCACCAACCGCTCGCGGGCGATGCTGCCGCAGAACATCGAGAGCATCCTGCAGTCAATGCTCGACGAATATGAGGCGGGCATGCGGGTGCTGGCGGTCAACGTGCAGTATTCTCAGCCGCCGGAACCGGTGCAGGGCGCCTTCGAGGAGGCGATCAAGGCCCGTGAGGAGGAAGAACGCAAGAAGAACCTGGCCCGCGCCTATGCCCGCGACATCGTCGCCCGGGCCGAGGGTGAGGCCGCCAGCGTCCTGCTCGAGGCCCAGGGTTACCGCGAACAGAAGGTGGCCCGGGCGCAGGGTGAGACGGTGCGGTTCACCGCGTTGCTCGACGAGTACACGCGGGCCCCGGCAATCACCCGCCAGCGTCTGTATCTGGAAAGCATGGGTGACGTGCTGTCCGGTTCCAACCTGATCATCACCGGGGGCGACCAGTCGTCGCCGCTGCTCTACATGCCGTTGCAGGAAATGCTCAAGGGCACCCCGAACAAGGGCAAGAGCAGTGAAATCAGCAGTGATAATCCGCCGCCGATGATCGACACCAGCAGCAGCAGCAACAACAGCAGCAGTGGCAGCACAAGCCGTGATCCGCTGCGCAGCCGGGAGCGATAGGCCATGAATGGCAAGTTGATGATTGCGCTGTTCGTGCTGATCCTGGGCGCCTACGTGGCGCTGGACAGCGTGTTTACCGTGGACGAGCGCGAGCGCGTGGTGGTGGTCCAGCTGGGCGAGATCGTGGGGCAGAACTATCCCGCGGGTCTGCATTTCAAGATGCCGTTCATTCAGAGCGTGGTGCGTTTCGACGACCGCATCCTGAATCTCACGGAAGAGATCGAGCGGGTTCTGACCTCCGAGAACAAGAACCTCTCGGTGGATTTCTTCGTCAAGTGGCGGATCGCCGACACCGTGGACTTCTACCTGTCCAACCAGGGCAGCGAAGCCCGGGCTCGCAGTCTGCTCACGGAAATCGTCGAGAACGATCTGCTGGCGGAATTCTCCAAGCGCACCATCCGGCAGGCGATCGACGACGACCGCAACGAGATCGTCGCGGCCGTGCAGGTGCAGTCGGATCAGGACGCCGTGGATCTGGGTATCGAAATCCTGGATGTGCGCATCATGCGCCTGGACCTGCCGGACGAGGTCAGCGAATCGGTGTACGACCGGATGCGTTCCGAACGCCAGGAAGTGATCAAGACCCTGCGTGCCCAGGGTGACGCCGCCGCGCAGGAAATCCGGGCGGATGCCGAACGCGAGCGCACCATCATCCTCGCGGAGGCCTACCGGGAGTCGCAGGAGATCCGTGGTGAGGGTGATGCCCGGGCGGCGGAAATCTATGCCGAGGCCTATGGTCGCGACGGCGATTTCTACGCCTTCATGCGGAGTCTGGAAATGTACCGCAACTCGGTCGGTGGCAAGGACGTGCTGGTGCTCGAGCCGCAGGGCGAATTGTTCCGCTACTTCAATCCGGACGTTTCGCAATAGCGCCGGGGTCCGCCCATGTGGTCGGATCTGGTTGGCGCGCTGGCGCTGGTAATGGTCATCGAGGGTCTGATGCCGTTTCTGGCGCCGGAGCGCTGGCGTGAGTGGCTGCTGCAGATCGTGACCATAGATGGCCGCACCCTGCGAGTGTTCGGCGGTGTGATGATTGCGATCGGTCTGTTTCTGCTGAATTGGGTCAATTGATGCACGCCAACCGCTGGTTGTTGCCCGACGGGGTGCAGGAAATCCTGCCGCCGGAATCCTGGCGCCTGGAGGCGGCTCGCGCGCGGCTGCTGGCGCTTTACTGGCGGTGGGGTTTCGAGCTGATCCGGCCGCCGATGATCGAGTATCTCGCGTCGCTGCTGACCGGGGCGGGGCGCAATCTGGAACTGCAGACCTTCAAGCTCACGGATCAGCTGTCCGGTCGCATGCTGGGTGTGCGCTCGGACATGACCACTCAGGCGGCGCGCATCGATTCTCACCGCATGGCCGCCGACGGCCCGGCCCGCTACTGCTACATCGGTAGCGTGCTGCGTACCCGGCCGGAGGAGCCCGGCGGGTCCCGCTCGCCGCTGCAGATCGGGGTCGAGCTGTTCGGCCATGCCGGCATCGAAAGCGACCTGGAAGTGTTGTCACTGATGCTGGAAACCCTGCAAGAAATGGGCATCGAGGAGGCGTTTCTGGACCTCGGCCACGTCGCCATCTACCGCTGCCTGGTGGAACGGGCAGGCGTAAGCAACGACATCGAGGCGCGCCTGTTCGATATCATGCAGCGCAAGTCGGTGCCTGATCTGCAGCGTCTGGTCGATGCCGGCGAACTGGCGGCCGAGGCCGCGGAAAATTTCCGGCAATTGATCGGCCTCAACGGCGGTACCGAAGTGCTGGGGCAGGCCCGATCGCTGGGGCAACTGGACACGCGAATTGCCGCTGCGCTGGAAACCCTGGGTGCGCTTGTGAGCCGGCTCGAGCACCACTACCCATCGGTACCGCTGCACCTGGATCTGGCAGAACTGCGCGGCTATCGCTACAAGACCGGGGTGGTATTCGCCGCGTTCGCTCCGGGGCTCGGGCGCGAACTGGCCCGCGGTGGTCGCTATGACGATGTCGGCGCCGCCTTCGGGCGCGCACGGCCTGCCACCGGATTCTCGGCGGACCTGAACGTGCTGGCCGCGCTGGGCACGCCACCGGCGGTGGCGCCGCAGGCGGTGGCGGCGCCGGCCGGGGATGACCCGGGGCTGCTGGCGGCTATTCGCCGCCTGCGGGGCGAGGGTTGGCGGGTAATCGTGGCACTGCCGGGTGAACCGGCCGGCCATGCGGACGAGCGCGCCACTCATGATCTGGTGGAATGCGACGGCGACTGGGTCTGCCGGGCGCGGTCCGGAGCCAATAATGCAAACGGGGAGCACAGCTGATGGGGCGTAGCGTTGTCGTGATCGGCAGCCAGTGGGGCGACGAGGGCAAGGGCAAGATCGTCGACCTGCTCACCGATCACTGCCATTCCGTGGTGCGTTTCCAGGGCGGGCATAACGCCGGTCACACGCTGGTCATCGGCGGCGAGAAGACGGTGTTGCATCTGATCCCCTCGGGCATTCTGCACGATGGCGTGGCCTGCCTGATCGGCAATGGCGTAGTGCTGTCGATGAGCGCGCTGCTCGAGGAAATGGCGGCGCTGCAGGCGCGTGGCGTGCCGGTCGAGCAGCGGCTGCACATCAGCCCGGCCTGCCCGCTGATCCTGCCCTGCCATGTAGCCCTGGATCAGGCGCGGGAACTGGCCCGCGGCAATGCCCGCATTGGCACCACCGGCCGGGGCATCGGACCGGCCTACGAGGACAAGGCCGCGCGCCGCGCGGTACGGGTGGGCGATCTGTTCGCCCGCGAGCTGTTCGCCGCGAAGCTCGGCGAGGTGCTCGACTACCACAACTTCGTGCTCAAAAGGTATTTCAATACCGAAACCGTGGACTTCCAGGAAACCCTCGACACCTGTCTGGCCCAGGCCGAAACCATCGCCCCGATGGTCACGGACGTCACCGAACACCTGCGACAGGCCCGCCGGAACGGCCAGTCGGTGCTGTTCGAGGGGGCTCAGGGGGCGCTGCTGGACATTGATCACGGCACCTATCCCTACGTGACCTCGTCGAACACCACCGCCGGCGGCGCGGCCACCGGTACCGGCGTTGGCCCCGGTTACTTCGACTATGTTCTGGGTGTGGTCAAGGCCTACACGACCCGCGTGGGGTCCGGCCCGTTCCCCACCGAACTGGATGACGAGCACGGCCAGCATCTGGCTTCCCGGGGGGCCGAATTCGGCGCCACCACCGGGCGGGCGCGGCGCTGCGGCTGGTTCGATGCGGTCAGCCTGCGCCGGGCTGTGTTCAACAACAGCCTGTCCGGATTGTGCATCACCAAGCTCGATGTCCTGGACGGCCTGGATTCAGTGCGCATCTGCGTGGGCTATCGAACCCAGGGCCGGGATCTGGCCATGCCGCCGGTCGGCGCCGAGGCGCTGGCCGAATGCGAGCCGATCTACGAGGAAATGCCGGGCTGGTCGGACTCCACCGCCGGGGTGCGCAAGCTCGACGAGTTACCGGATGCAGCCCGCAATTATTTGCAGCGGCTGGAAGAGATTACCGAGACCCCGGTCGATATCATCTCTACCGGCGCGGATCGCGAGCACACGATCATGCTGCGACATCCGTTCGGGTGAGGGTGTATCGTTCGCGGATCACGGCAAGCGAGATTCGGACCGGGCCTGATCTCCTCTCGGTCTCTTCCATAAGGGGAGGGAGGACCGCCAATATTCACGCTCAGCACGAATGTGAGTTCTTATTGTACCGACGAGAGGACTTGACGATTTCGTCAGGAACGAAACCGGACCGCCGTAGGCGGGGCCGAAGGCCGAGCCCCAGGGACGGGGCGAGCAACCTCCATTACGTGGGGGTTCGCTCGGAAGCAGGAGGCCGAGACCATCTCGGGTATTTGAGATGGTGCCGAGGAGAGGACTTGAACCTCCACGAGCTTTCGCTCACTAGCACCTGAAGCTAGCGCGTCTACCAATTCCGCCACCTCGGCAAGGCGCGTGCAATCTATAGACGCGTTACGGCTTTGTCAACGCCGTGACGCCAACTTTACAACGTCGGAGCGACGATTGAGTCAAAAGCAAAAATCAGGTTCGGACTGGCGCGACCGCGATCCCGCGTTCTCGCGCGAACAGTCCAGTTACCGTCAGCCGGTGCCCAGCCGCGAACTCGTCCTGGACGATCTCGATGCGCTCGGGCAGCCGATGACCCGTAGCGAACTGGAGAAACACTATGATCTGCGCGACGAGGCGCAGCGCGAGGCCTTCGACCATCGCCTGCGTGCGATGTTGCGCGACGGTCAGCTGGTGGAGAACCGCAAGGGGGCGCTGGGCTCGATCCGGCGCATGGACCTCGTGCGCGGCCGCGTCCAGGGTCATCGGGACGGCTTCGGCTTCCTGATCCCGGATGAGGGCGGGGAGGACGTGTTCCTGAATCCCCGACAGATGCGGTTGCTGATGCACGGGGATCGTGCCACCGCGCGCATCGTCGGGCGGGATCGCCGCGGCAAGCCGGAAGGGCGGGTGGTCGATGTGCTCGAGCGGGCCAACACCCGTGTGGTCGGGCGCTTCAATCTGGATCACGGCATGGGTCATGTGGTGCCCGACAATGCCCGCATCCAGCACGACATCCTGATTCCGGAGGATGCCCGCGGCGGCGCCAGGGCCGGTCAGATCGTCAGCGCCGAGCTGGTGGAGCCCCCGGGCAAGCGCGGTCAGGCGATCGGCCGGGTGGTCGAGGTGCTGGGCGAGCATCTGGCGCCGGGCATGGAGATCGACATCGCCGTACGGTCGCACGGGATTCCGTTCGAGTGGCCGGCGGGCGTGGTCGAAGAGGCGGAGTCGATCGGGGATGTGGTGCCCAAGCAGCACTACAAGGGCCGCGAGGACCTGCGCGATCTGCCGCTGGTGACCATCGACGGCGCCGACGCCAAGGATTTCGACGACGCCGTCCACTGCCGGGCCACCCGCAGCGGCTGGCAACTGACGGTGGCGATCGCGGATGTGTCGGCCTACGTGAAACCGGGCTCCGGCCTCGATGCGGAGGCGGTCAACCGCGCCACCTCGGTGTACTTCCCCGGCCACGTGGTGCCGATGCTGCCCGAGGCCCTGTCCAACGGGCTGTGCTCGCTCAACCCCGATGTCGACCGGCTCGGCCTGGTCTGCGAGATGCGGGTGTCCCGCAAGGGCGAGGTGAGCCGGCCGAAATTCTATTCCGCGGTGATGCGCTCGCATGCCCGGTTCACCTATGAGCGCGTGGCCGACCTGCTAGCCGACCCGGCGTCGGCTGATGACGATCCCGATGGCGATCTGCTGCCCGAGCTTCAGGCCCTTTACGACGTCTACGAGGCCCTGTTGCATGCGCGCCAGGAACGGGGGGCGATCGATTTCGAGACCACCGAAACCCAGATCGTGTTCAACCGCGACCGCAAGATCGACCGCATCGAACCGGTGAATCGGACCGATGCCCACCGTCTGATCGAGGAATGCATGATTGCCGCCAATGTGGCGGCGGCCCGTTTCCTGGGCAAGCACCGCATGCCGCTGCTCTACCGCGTGCATGCCGGCCCGGATGCCGATCGGCTCACCAATCTGCGGGAATTCCTGGCCGAACGCGGGCTGGGTCTGGGCGGTGGCGACAAGCCCGAGGCCGAACACTTCGCGCGCCTGCTGAAGCAGGCGGCCGAGCGCGACGACGCGCGGCTGATCCAGACGGTGCTGCTGCGCTCGCTCACCCGGGCAGTCTACAGTCCGGATAACCACGGACATTTCGGTCTGTCCCTGGCGGAGTATGCCCACTTCACCTCGCCCATCCGGCGGTATCCGGATCTGCTGGTGCACCGCGCCATCAAGCATGTGGAGGCTGGCGGCAAACCCGCTACCTTCGACTACACCCACGGAGACATGGTCACCCTGGGGGCCGGCTGCTCGGCGGCAGAGCAGCGTGCCGATGATGCCACCCGCGACGTGGACGACTGGCTCAAGTGCGAGTACCTGCGCGATCACGTGGGCGATGAATGGAACGGCATGATCACCGGCGTTACCGCCTTCGGGCTGTTCGTGGAACTCGACCATATCTATGCCAGCGGACTGATCCATGTCTCCAGTCTGAGCAACGACTACTATCACTACGATGCCACCGCGCAATGCCTGCGCGGCGAACGTTCAGGTATCGTTCATCGACTCGCTGATAGGGTGCGCGTCAAGGTTGTCCGGGTGGACCTGGATGAACGCAAGATCGATTTCGAACCGACGTCGGCCACTGCCGAACCCAAGGCAGGCAAACGCCGCCGCACAAAAAAGAGGTAACTATTCATGATCCGATTCAGTTTGATGGCACTGCTGGCCGCATCCGTGTTCGCGGCAGGTTGCGCTGGCGACCCGAATCGCCGCACCAAGATCGGCGCCGGTGTGGGTGCCGTAGTAGGCGGTCTGATCGGCAGCGAAGTGGGTGACGAAAGCAACTCCAACATCGCGGCTGGCGCCGTGCTGGGCGCATTGGCCGGCGGCGCCGCGGGCCGCTACATGGATAACCAGCACGCGGAATTGCAGGAGCGGCTGGCCGCCGAGCAGGCCCGCGAAGAGCTCTACATCACCCGCATGGGCGGCGATACGCTGCGGGTCGGCGTGGCCGCCGACGCCTCCTTCGAGGTCGACAGCGCCGATCTCAACTTCGATGCCCAGAGCACCTTCGACAAGATTGCCAACGTGTTCAAGGACTACGAGAAGACCGCCGTGCACCTGGTCGGCCATACCGACAGCTCGGGGTCGGACAGCTACAACCAGAAGCTTTCCGAGCGCCGCGCCAGCGCCGTGGCGTCGTACCTGTCCAGCAAGGGTGTGGACTCCTCGCGCATGGTCACCTGGGGCCGGGGCGAGAGCGAACCCATTGCCACCAACGACACCGAGGCAGGCCGGTCGCGCAACCGCCGCGTGGACATCGTGATCAAGCCCATCGTCGAGGGCCAGGAAAAGGCCGCGTTCACCGCGCCGCCCTATCTGGGTTCCTGATCCTGACTAGGTCGACGGCAGTCCGCGGGAGGGTGTTCGGCATCCTCCCGTTTTTTTGGTCTTTCGACATGAGGCGAATCGGCGCCGATGACGGACCGTGACCAGATAGTGCCGGTGGGTGGCTGGCATGCGGTCATTGCCGCCATGCGCAGCGGCCGGCGGGTGTTCGAGCTGTGGCTGCTGCAGGATCGGGATGACGCCCGCGCCCGGGAGGTTACCGGTCTGGCGACCGACCTGGGCGTGGTCTGTCGGCAGGTGCCGCGCGCCGAGCTGGACGCGCGGCTGCCGGGCATCAATCATCAGGGCTGCGTGGCGCTGTGCGCGCCGCTGGCCGCGCTGGGCGAGGCCGGTCTGGATGACATCCTGTCCGCCGTGGCATCGCCGTTGCTGCTGGTGCTCGATGGCGTGCAGGATCCTCACAACCTCGGCGCCTGCCTGCGCAGCGCCGCGGCGGCCGGCGCCGACGCGGTGATCACGCCCCGTGACCGGGCGGCCGGGCTGAGTACGGTGGTCCGCAAGACCGCGGCCGGTGGCGCCGATTGCGTGCCGCTGATCCAGGTGACCAATCTGGCGCGGACGCTGCGCAATCTGCAGGCGACCGGCGTCTGGGTGGTGGGTACCGCCGCCGAGGCCCCGCGCAGCATTCACGAGACCCCGCTCACCGGGCCGCTGGCACTGGTGCTGGGCGGCGAGGGCGGCGGTCTGCGCCGGCTGACGGCCCGCACGTGCGATCACCTCGCAGCCATCCCCATGGCCGGGGGCGTGGCCAGCCTGAACGTCTCGGTGGCCGCGGGCATCTGCCTGTTCGAGGCCCTGCGCCAGCGCGGTACCTCCGACATGTCCTGAACCGCGTTGCCGGTACTGGCAACCGCAAGCCGGAAGCTGGTAGACTCCGCGCCGCGCAGACGCCGGCTCGGCTGTCTGCTCTCCTTGCTCCACGGTGGCCGATTCGGGTCATCCGGGGGCATGTCCCACGAGGAGTGACAATGAGACATTATGAAATCGTGTTTCTGGTCCATCCGGACCAGAGCGAGCAGGTGCCCGCGATGATCGACAAGTATCGCGGCATGATTGAGGACTCCGGCGGTACCGTGCACCGCCTGGAGGACTGGGGCCGCCGTCAGCTCGCCTACCCCATCGCCAAGATCCACAAGGCCCACTATGTGCTCATGAACGTGGAGTGCGGCGGTGAAGTGCGCGAGGAACTGGAAGGCATCTTCCGTTTCAACGACGCCGTGCTGCGCTACCTGTGCATGCGCCGGCCCAAGGCCGATACCGCACCGTCCCCCCTGGCCAAGAAGAGCGACGACGACAGCAAGTCGGCCGCCTGATCGCTACCTGAGGAATATCAATCATGTCCCGATTCTTCCGTCGCAAGCGTTTCTGCCGCTTCACCGCCGAAGGTGTCGAAGAGATCGATTACAAGGATCTCGATACGCTCAAGCAGTACATCACCGAAACCGGCAAGGTCGTGCCCAGCCGCATCACCGGCACTGCTGCGCGCTACCAGCGTCAGCTGTCCACGTCCATCAAGCAGGCCCGCTACCTGGCCCTGTTGCCTTACACCGACCGGCATTCCGGTTAACCCAGGAGAACGCGATGCAAGTCATTTTGATGCAGAAGGTTCGCAACCTGGGTGATATCGGCGACGAGGTGAAGGTGCGGGCCGGCTACGGCCGCAACTTCCTGATTCCCCGGGGCGTGGCCCTGATGGCCACGGTGGCCAACCGCAAGACCTTCGAATCGCGCAAGGACGAGCTGCTCAAGGCCTCCGAGGATCGCATGGCCCGCGCGCAGGGCCGCGCCGAGTCGTTCCGCGGCAAGTCCTTCACCGTGCCCATGCGGGCCAGTGACGAGGGCAAGCTGTACGGCTCCGTCGGCCCGCAGGAAATCGTCGATGTCGTCACCGCCGAGACCGGCGAGGAACTCGATGCCAGCGAAGTGATTCTGGCCGAGGGTGCGATCCGCCAGACCGGCTACTACGAGGCCACGCTGCAGTTGCATGCGGAGGTCGAGGTGCAGATCGAGCTGGTGGTGGCGCAGCTCACCGACATGGGCGTGAACATGCCCAACATGCCGGTGGCCGAGGACGAGACCACATCGGCCGCGGCGCAACTGCCGTCCGATGAGGACGAGGAAGACGACGAGTACACCGAGGAAGCCGCGGACGACGTGGCAGCCAATGAAGACGAGGACAAGGCGGGTACCGATACCACCTGATCCCGTGCCGCAATCCGGCAACTGACAACGCCGCCGTCTTCGGCGGCGTTGTCGTTTCCGCCACTGCGTTAAACTGCCCGCCTCGGGTCCCGCCGACTACTCGCCGTATCGCCGCCATGTCCGCCGAGCTCAAGCTGCCGCCGCATTCGCTGGAAGCCGAACAGGCCGTCATCGGCGGGCTGCTGCTCGATAACGACGCCTGGGACCGAATTGCGGGGCGGATCTCGGAATCCGACTTCTACCGCGAGGACCACCGGCTGTTGTTCCGCGGCATCGAGTCGCTGGCCGACGCCGGCAAGCCGCGCGATGTGGTCACCATTGCCGAATGGCTGCGCTCGCACGATCTGGTCGACCGGGCCGGGGGCACCGGCTATGTCGGCAATCTGGCCGCCGAGACCCCGAGTGCGGCCAACATTACTGCCTACGCGGACATTGTGCGCGAGCGCTCGGTCACGCGGCAGCTGATTGCCGCCGGCAGTGAAATTGCCGAACTGGGCTTCGCTGCCGAGGGGCGCAGCGTGCCCGATCTGCTGGACGAGGCGGAGAAGCGCATCTTCGCCATCGCCGATCAGAGCCGGCAGAACGGGAAGGGGGCGTTGTCGCTCAAGCAGGTGCTGCCGCAGGTGGTGGAGCGCATCGAGTACCTGCACGAGAACCAGGGCGCATTTACCGGTCTGGCCACCGGGCTCAACCAGTTCGATCAGCTTACCAACGGGCTGCAGAACTCCGACCTGATCATCCTCGCGGCGCGGCCTTCCATGGGCAAGACCTCGCTGGCGATGAACATGGTGGAGCACGTCACGCTCAAGCTGCGCCAGCCAGCGGCCGTGTTCTCCATGGAAATGTCGGCCGAACAACTGGTCATGCGCATGATCTCGTCTTGGGGTCGCGTGGACCAGAGCCGCCTGCGCAGTGGTCACCTCGAGGACGAGGACTGGCCGCGCATCACTTCGGCCATCGGTATCATGAACGAGAATGCCAATCTGTTCATCGACGACACCCCGGCCCTGTCGCCCTCCGAACTGCGGGCCCGGGCGCGCCGGCTCAAGCGCGAGCATGACATCGGGCTGATCATGGTCGACTACATGCAGCTCATGCAGGTGCCGGGCACGAAGGAGAATCGCACCAACGAGATTTCGGAAATTTCCCGTAATCTCAAGGCCCTGGCAAAGGAACTCGATATCCCGGTGATTGCCCTGTCCCAGCTCAACCGCAGCGTTGAACAGCGCGACAACAAGCGCCCCCGCATGTCCGACCTGCGCGAGTCCGGCGGCATCGAACAGGACGCGGACCTGATCGTGTTCATCTACCGCGATGAGGTCTACAACGAGGACAGTGACGACAAGGGCGTGGCCGAGATTCTCCTGGCCAAGCAGCGCAATGGCCCGCTGGGGACCTGCCGCGCGGCCTTCCTGGGTCACTTCACCCGGTTCGAGAACCTGCAGGATCACTACGAAGACGATTTCGGCTGATGGGGTGCCCGGCTTGAGCGAGCGCGCCCGCGCCGAAATCCATCCGGCCGCGCTGCGGCACAACCTGACGGTGGTGCGGCGCCTGGCGCCGGGCCGCCGCGTCTATGCCGCGGTCAAGGCCGATGCCTATGGTCACGGCGTGGCTCGCCTGGCCGATGCCCTGCGTGATGCCGACGGCCTGGCCGTGGCCAGCTTTGCCGAACTGCAGGCTCTGCGCGCGGCCGGGCTGACCCAGCCGGTGGTGCTGTTGTCCGACGTGCTGGATGGCGATCTGTCGGCGCTGGCGGCTGATCCCGATGCCGAGCCGTTGCTCTTCAGCACCGTCCAGTTCGACCGGCTCGCTGCCATCGCTGCCGAGCATCCCCGGCGGGTGTGGATCAAGCTGGATACCGGCATGCACCGCCTGGGTTTTGTCCCGGATCAGGCCGCTAGCCTCCACGAACGGGTGCGGGCGACACCCGGTCTGACACTTGCCGGCTGGATGACCCATCTCGGCTGCGCGGACGATCCGGACGACCCCATGACCACCCGGCAGGTCGCGCGTTTCGACGCCGCCCTTGCGTCGCTGCCCGGAAGCCGGTCGATCGCCAATTCCGCCGGCATCTGTGCCTGGCCCCGGACCCATGCCGATCTGGTGCGGCCGGGGATCATGCTCTACGGTGGCTCGCCGCTGCTCGATCGTTCGGCCGCCGATCTCGGGCTCAAGCCGGTGATGACACTGAGCGCGCCACTGATCAGCCGTACCGAGATCCCGGCCGGCGAACCGGTGGGCTATGGCGCCACCTGGCGGGCGCCGGAAACCATGCCCGTTGGGGTAGTGGCGATCGGCTACGGGGACGGCTACCCCCGCCACGCCCCCAGTGGTACGCCGGTCAGCCTGGCTGGTGCGCCCACGCCGCTGGTCGGGCGGGTGTCCATGGACATGATTACCGTCGACCTGCGCCGGGCACCGGATGCGCGGGTGGGCGACCGGGTGGAGCTATGGGGTGCCGATGTGCCTGCGGATGCGGTTGCCCGTGCCGCCGGTACCATCGCCTACGAACTGTTCTGCCGGCTCAGCCCCCGGGTGCAATTCCGCGTCTGTCAGGGGTAGACCACGTACCGAAGCGCCAGCTCGCGACCGGCCAGCCGGTCGGCGACGTCCCCGCGATGCGCAGCCGGTCCCAGGTACACTAGGGTTGCGCCAGCAAGATCATTCGCTGGTTGCCGATCCAGGGCATCTGTCAGCGTGGCCTGATTGAAGACCGCATCGGGCCCCACTACCACCAGATACTCGCCCCCGGATGCCGCCTCCCGCAGGCCGTCGACCAGATCCCCGGCGGCGGCGTCACCGTCGACGGGATCGAGATCGAAGAACAGGAAATCGCGATGCCCGGATGGCACCTCCAATCCGGCCAACGCGAAGGCGGTGCGGCTGTCGTAGACCGGCGAGGGGCCCGCGTCGTTACCACAACCCGCGAGCAGGCCGACCAGGACCAGACCGGCAATGCGGGCCGCGGCGATCATGGTTCCACCCGGCTGTCGGGATGGCTGCCGCTCCAGGTGCGCCAGCTGGTTTCCCGGGCCGGTAACCGCGGCAATTGTCGGTCTTCGGGGCCGATCAGCACGGATTCGGTCTGTCGCCAGCGACGACCCTGTTCATCCTGCCAGACGCCCTGGGCATCGCCTCCGCTCAGGCGGATGCTGCCGGTGTCGTAGACCCGCAGGGCCCGGTCCGCGCGCAGAATCGACACGGTCCGTCCGGCCAGCCGGACCTGCCTGACCGCCTCGCCCGCGTCCGCGCTGATAGTCACGGCCAGGGCGTCGCTGTCCTCGGTCAGGCCCAGCACGGCCTGATTGGCGGCTAGCGGGCCGGGTGCCGCGAGTCGGGCCAGGCGCCGGTCGGCGCGATACTGCCGGAATGCGGCCTTGTCGCGGCGGAAGGTTGTCTGATCGGGGTCGCCCTCGAGCACCCGGGTATCGGGATGAAGCTGGCGCCAGGCCTGCCACGTCGTGGTCACCTGCGGCGTGGCTGTCAGCTGCCGGGTGTCGCCGTGTGGATCGGGCCAGAGGCGTTCGCCGTCGAGCGCGCGCCAGAAGGATGTGCTGCCAGCGTCGTGCAGCACCGTGTCACCCTTGAACAGGAACACGCTGTCGCGCAGGTCGATCAGTTCATCGCCGCGCAGCCGGTAGGCGGCGGTGGTGCCGCTCAGGGGGTCGTGGATGACCAGCGCGTCGCCCGCCGTGGTGCGGTCGCGCAGGGCGATGTGGTCGGCCACCAGTCGGCGGGGATAGGCCCGGGCGTGACCGTCCAGCACCAGGCCGATCACCAGTTCGTCATCGCGCAGCGCCACCTCTTCGGGTCGAGTCATACCGGCCCGCGCGGCGGGTGCGGGCCGGTCGCTGCGACGCAGTCCGGTCCATTGCAGATGCTGGAAAGCGGCGGGTTCGACGTCACGTAGATCCTGGTAGAGCTGACGCTCCACCAGCCCCAGCAGGCTGGCTTTGATGCGCGCGTAATCCGGGTGCAGGGGTGGTTCGGCCTGCCGCCGCCATGCCTGCCAGTCGGTCGGGGTGTCACCCGGCTGTGCGTCGGTGTGGCGGCGCAGCAGGTCCATCATGGCGCCGCGGGTGCGGGCATCACCGGCAAACGGCAGGGCGTCGATCAGGGGGGCGGCGTAATCTGGACGCCAGTGCGCGTCGATCCAGTCCAGGGCTGCCTCGCGGGCATCGGCGCTGCCCGTACCCAGCGTCAGAATCTGGCCGCGCAGGCTTGGATCCTCGCGGACCTCGCCACACGCAGCGAGCAGGCTGATCAACAGGACAGCGATCAGTGTGCCGCGTGCGCCCGGCTGTGTTGCGGGTCGTCGGATCATCGCTCATCCATCGTGATTGATTGTCCGGAAGTGTTGCATACGTACCGTCACGTCCGACGGATGGCGTTACCATATGGTGATGAGCCGGGCCCGGACGCAATTCACCTGTGATGCCTGCGGCGCCCAGCTGCCCAAGTGGGCAGGGCAATGCCCGGATTGCGGCGCGTGGAACACCCTGCGCGAGAGCGCGGCGCCGGCCAGGGCGACCGGGCGGGGTTCGACCGCCCCGATCGGCGATGCCCGGGTGCGCCGTCTCGACGACGTCTCGCTGGAGGATACGCCGCGCACCACTACCGGCATGTCGGAACTGGACCGGGTGCTGGGCGGCGGGCTGGTCCCGGGCTCGGTGATTCTGATCGGCGGCGACCCCGGCATCGGCAAATCCACTCTGCTGCTGCAGATGCTGGCCGCCCTGTTGCCGCGGCTGCCGGGGTTGTATGTCAGCGGGGAAGAATCCCTGGAGCAGGTTCACATGCGGGCCCAGCGTCTGGGCCTGGCGGCGGGCGATCTTGCCGTGCTGGCCGAAACCTGCGTCGAACGCGTGCTGGCCCTGGCGGCCAGTCACTCGCCGGGACTGATCGTGGTCGACTCGGTGCAGACCGTTTTCTCGGAACAGCTGACCTCTGCCCCGGGCTCGGTATCCCAGCTGCGCGAGTCGGCGGCGATGCTGGTGCGTCATGCCAAGGCCAGCGGTACAGCACTGGTGCTGGTCGGACACGTCACCAAGGAAGGGGTCATCGCCGGGCCCCGGGTGCTCGAGCACATGGTGGACACGGTACTCTACTTCCAGGACGAGCAGACCAGCCGCTATCGCGTGATTCGTGCGGTGAAGAACCGGTTCGGGGCGGTCAACGAACTGGGTGTGTTCGCCATGACCGACCGCGGGCTGCGCGAGGTGGCCAACCCGTCGGCCATCTTCCTGTCGCGCCACGAGCAGCCGGTGCCGGGCAGCGTGGTCACCGTCACCCGCGAGGGCAACCGGCCGTTGCTGGTGGAGGTGCAGGCGCTGGTCGACGCGTCACACCTGCACAATCCCCGACGGCTCACCCTGGGGCCGGATGCCAACCGGCTGGCGATGCTGCTGGCGGTGCTGCACCGGCATGGCGGCATCACCCTGGGCGATCAGGACGTGTTCGTGAACGTGGTCGGCGGTATGCGGGTGAACGAGACCGGCATCGATCTGGCGGTGCTGCTGGCAGTCCTGTCAAGCTTCCGTGATCGGCCGCTACCCACCGATCTGGTGGTATTCGGCGAACTGGGTCTGGCGGGGGAGATCCGGCCGGTGCCCGGCGGCGAGGAGCGGCTGCGCGAGGCGGCCAAGCACGGCTTTACACAGGCGATCGTGCCGCAGGGAAATGCACCGAAGAGTGGTCGCGGCATCGCCGGCCTGACAGTGACCGGCGTCGGTCGCCTGGCCGAGGCGCTGGACGCGTTGCCGTAAGGCGCGTCCGGGGCGTCCCGGCTCAGATCAGTGACGCGGCCGCGCGGCGGCCGGCAGCGGCCGGACCGTAACGGTCTTGACCACGTTGGCCTGGGTGGCGGTGATCTCGATCGCATAGCCGGCCAGTTTCATGCTGACCCCGGCCTGCGGAATGGTTTCCAGATGCTCCAGCACCACGCCGTTGATGGTCTTGGGCCCGTCGGTGGGCAGGGTCCAGCCCATGGCCCGGTTGAGCGACCGCACGCTGGCGGTGCCGTCTACCAGGAAGCTGCCGTCCGGCTGCTGGCGTACGTTCTTGAGCCGGGTGGCCGGATCGGTGGTGAACTCGCCGACGATCTCCTCGAGGATGTCTTCCAGCGTGATAAGGCCCTGGAGATCGCCGTATTCGTCCACCACGAAGCCGATACGCCGCCGCTGGGTCTGGAAATTCAGCAGCTGCTGGGTCAGCGGTGTGTTCTCGGGTACGAAATAGGGCTCCTTGGCCAGCGCCAGCATGTTCTCCTTGGTGAGGTTGTTATCCGCCTGCAGCGCCAGCACCCGGCGCAGGTGGACGATGCCCCGCAGATCGTCGATCGAGCCGTCGTAGAGCGGCAGGCGGGTATGCTGGTTGTGCACCAGTTGCGCCAGAATCGCCGCCCAGTCCTGGGCCATGTCGATGCCCACGATCTCGTTGCGCGGCACCATGATGTCCTCGACCGTGGAGTTCTCCAGATCCAGGATCGACAGCAGCATCTGCTGGTGTCGCCGCGGGATCATCGCTCCGGCTTCCGCCACCACCGTGCGCAGTTCCTCGGTGGAAAGGCTGTGCGCAGCGGCATCCTCCGGCGACACCTTGAACAGCCGCAGAATGCCGTTGGCGATCAGGTTGATCACCGCGACCACCGGCGAGAACAGCCGCAGCAGCGGGCCGTAGACGAACGAGGCAGGGAACGCGATCCGTTCCGGATGCAGGGCGGCCAGCGTCTTGGGGGTCACCTCAGAGAAGATCAGGATCAGCACCGTCAGGGCCATGGTGGCCCCGAGCACGCCGATATCGCCGTACAGCCGGATACCGATCACCGTGGCCACCGCGGAGGCCGCGATGTTGACCAGGTTGTTGCCCAGCAGGATGACGCCGATCAGACGGTCGGGACGCTCCAGCAGCGAGGAGGCCCGGCGGGCACCGCGGTGACCGGTCTTGGCGAGATGCCGCAGCCGGTACCGGTTCAGGGTCATCAGACCCGTTTCGGAACCGGAAAAGAAGGCCGACAGGACCAGTAGCAATGCCAGGGTGCCGAAAAGAATCGGCAGGGGTATTTGGTCCAAAAGCGGGCGGTCTCCTGAGTATCTATGAAGGTGTGTACGTGGCGCCGACGACCGGTGTCAAGTTGGCTGAAGCCCGTCAGCCGGGGTCTGCCGCGCTACCAGTGCCGGCCCAGCACCAGCTCCAGCACCATCTTGCTGCCGAAATAGGCGGCAATCAGCAGGGCATAGCCGCCGGCGGTCCAGCGGATTGCGGTGCGGCCCCGCCAGCCCTGACGCCAGTGGCCCCAGAGCAGGATCCCGAAGAACGCCCAGGCAATGACCGACAACACCGTCTTGTGCGCCAGGTGCTGCGCCAGGGGGTTGTCCAGGAACACGGCCCCGGTGACGATCGCCAGGGTCAGCAAAGCGAAGCCGATTGCGATCAGGCGGAACATCAGCCGTTCCATGGTCTGCAGCGGGGGCAGGCCGGTGTTCAGCCCGGCGGTGCGATGGTTGTGCAGGCGGTGATCCTGGAATGACAGCAGGGCGGCCTGCACCGCGGCCAGGGTGAGAAAGCCATAGGCCACCAGCGACAGCAGCACATGCAGCTGCAGCGACCAGTCCAGCGGCGTGGGGGCCTCGGCACCACCCGGTAGCAGCGGCATCGCCAGCGCGCAGAGCAGCGCCACCGGGTAGACCACCAACCCCAGCGAGGCCACCGGCTGGCGCCAGGCCGCCAGAAACAGCAGCAGCGCGGCCTGCCACGCGAACAGTGACAGGGCCCCGCCCACGCCGATCACCACACTGCGGACCTCGACCATGGCCAGTAGCAGCACCGCCAGATGCGCGGCCACCGCCACGCCCGCGGTGACATGCACCGGCCATACCGGCGCGCCGTGCAGGTGCCGCCAGCAAAGCAGGCCCGCGGCGGCGTAGCCGGCACAGGCCAGAATGAGAAGCGTTATCGTCAACGTGGTCACGATTACCCGGTGGATGCCGCGATGGAGGCCGGCGCCGCGGCGCCCGACCGATGGCGGAATGGTCGCACAGCCCCTGCGCACGGGAAAGCATGCCCGGTACAATGCGCGTCGATTCCGAATCCCGCCGAGACGCCATGTTCGACAGTCTTTCCGAACGCCTCAATCGCAGCCTGCAGACCATCCGCGGACGCGGCCGGCTGACCGAGGACAACATCAAGACCACCCTCCGGGAAGTGCGCATGGCCCTGCTCGAGGCCGATGTCGCGCTGCCGGTGGTCAAGGATTTCATCGACCGGGTGCGTGAACGGGCGGTGGGCACCGAAGTGTCCAGTAGCCTGACCCCGGGTCAGGCGATGGTCAGGGTGGTCCACGACGAACTGGTGACGGTACTCGGCAGTGAGCAGTCGGTGCTGGCGCTGAAGTCCCAGCCGCCGGCGGTGATTCTCATGGCCGGCCTGCAGGGCTCTGGCAAGACCACCACCGTGGCCAAGCTCGCCCGTACCCTGCGGGAGCGCGAGAAGAAATCGGTGATGACCGTGTCCTGCGACGTCTATCGTCCCGCGGCCATCGACCAGCTGGAGCGGGTGAGCGGTGAAGTCGGTGCCGAATTCTTCCCCAGCCGGGCGGAGGATGAGCCGGTCGCCATCGCCAGGGCCGCCCTGAACGCGGCACGCAAGGGCTTCAAGGACGTGCTGATCGTGGATACCGCCGGCCGGCTGGGTATCGACGAGGCGATGATGGACGAGATCGGCCGACTGCACGCCGCGCTCGATCCGGTGGAGACCCTGTTCGTGGTCGATGCCATGACCGGCCAGGACGCCGCCCGAACTGCTGCGGCGTTCGGCGAGGCGTTGCCGCTGACCGGCGTGGTGCTGACCAAGGTCGACGGCGACGCCCGGGGCGGCGCGGCCCTGTCCGCCCGGCAGGTCACCGGCAAGCCGATCAAGTTCCTGGGCACGGGCGAGAAGCTCGACGCCCTGGAACCGTTCCACCCCGATCGTGTTGCGTCGCGCATCCTCGGCATGGGCGACGTGCTCAGTCTGGTCGAGGAGGCCGAGCAGAAGGTCGATCGCGACAAGGCGGACAAGCTGGCCCGCAAGCTCAAGAAGGGCAAGGGGTTCGACCTGGATGACCTCGGCGAGCAGCTGCGGCAGATGCAGCAGATGGGCGGATTGAGCGCCCTGATGGAAAAGATGCCGGGCGGCGCCGGCATGCCCAAGGGCATGGCCGGAGCGGCCGACGAGACCCAGGTCAAGCGGATGCTGGCGATCATGGACTCCATGACCGCCCAGGAACGGCGCTTCCCGGATGTGGTCCGCGCCTCGCGCAAGCGCCGCATCGCCGCCGGCTCCGGCACCCAGGTCCAGGACGTGAACCGGCTGCTCAAGCAGCATATGCAGATGCAGAAGATGATGAAGAAGTTTTCCAAGGGCGGCATGCAGAAGATGATGCGAGGCCTGCAGGGCGGCGGCATGGGCGGTGGCCCCGGGGGACGCCCGCCGTTCTGATCCCGCTGGGCATGGCCCGCCTGGATCGGGTCGCGTCCCAGACAGTTGGCATTTGCGCCAAAATGCGTACAATGCGCGGTTTGCAGCCGCCGCCCGGCGGCCAATGGCAATCAATTACCGGAAAGCATATGGTCAGGATTCGGCTTGCCCGCGGCGGCGCCAAGAAGCGCCCGTTCTATCACATTGTCGTGACCGACAAGCGCAATCAGCGCGACGGTCGCTACATCGAGCGCCTGGGTTTCTTCAACCCGATTGCGATCGGCGGCGAGACGCCGCTCAAGCTTGATCGTGAACGCATTGAATACTGGCGCGGCCAGGGTGCGGTAGCGTCCGAGCGCGTCACCCACCTGATCAAGCACTTCGACAAGAACGGCATCGAAGAGGCCCCGGCCCGCGCGGCACCGCCCAAGAGCAAGCCGAAGCCCAAGCCGGCGGCGCCCAAGGCGGAAGCCACCGAAGCGGCCGCGCCTGCCGAGGATGCGGCACCCGCAGAAGAGGCTGCGCCGGCGGAAGAAGCCGCCCCGGCGGAGGACGCAGCGGCCGCCGACGAAGCACCGGCCGAAGACGCCGGCAGCGAGTCGGACGAGCAGAAGTAGTCTGCCGTGCCGGGCGGGACCGACACGGTCCTGCTGGGCCGCATCAGCGGCCTGTTCGGGGTTCGCGGGTGGCTGAAGGTGTATTCCTACACCGAGCCACCCGTCGCGATCTTCGATTACACCCTCTGGTATCTCGGCGACGACGCGTCGCCGATGCGCGTCTGCCATCACCGCAAGCAGGGCCGCGGCCTGGTGGCCCTGCTGGCCACGGGCGACGCGCCCCCGATCGAGGATCGGGACACTGCCGCCGCGCTGGTCGGGCTCGACGTCCGGGTGGCGCGCGAAGCGCTCCCCTCCTTACCCGATGGCCAGGTCTACTGGGCCGATCTGCTCGGTTGCCGGGTCGTGACCCGTGAGGGTGTCGACCTCGGCTGCGTCGACGGCCTCATGGACACCGGCGAACATCCGGTGCTGGTGGTGGAAAACGGCCGGCAGCGGCTGATTCCCTTCGTGCGGGGGCCCGTGGTCGAGGATGTCGATACCGGCCAGCGCCGTATCGTGGTGGACTGGGACCCGGATTTCTGAGCCCGCCGTGGACATCGACGTCGTCACCCTGTTTCCCGAACTGATCCGCGAGGTCGAGCGCCACGGCGTGACCGGCCGGGCGGCGGCGCGGGGGCTGGTCAGCTTGCGGACCTGGAACCCCCGGGACCGGGCCGGCAACCGCCAGGGTCGCGTGGACGACCGGGCCTACGGCGGCGGTCCCGGCATGGTCATGCAGGTCGCACCGTTACGGGACACGCTCACCGCGATCCGTCACACGCGTGAAACCTGCGGTCCGGTGCTCGCGCTCACGCCGCAGGGCGAGCGCTTCAGCGATGGCTGGGCCCGCCGGCTGGCACAGGCACCGCATCTGGTGCTTGTGTGTGGCCGGTACGAGGGCATTGATCAGCGGGTGCTGGATGCCGATATCGACGCGGAGATATCGCTGGGCGATTTCGTGGTGTCCGGTGGTGAACTGCCGGCCATGCTGCTGCTGGATGCAGTGATTCGGCTGTTGCCCGGCGCCCTGGGCGACGACGAATCGGCTGCGGATGATTCGTTTGCCGCGGGACTGCTGGATCACCCCCATTACACCCGGCCGCCTGGCGGTGACGAACCGGTGCCGCCGGTGCTGTTGTCCGGGGATCATGCCGCAATCCGCCGCTGGCGCCTGAAACAGGCGCTGGGACGCACCTGGCTGCATCGCCCCGATCTGCTCGATGCACTGACGCTGACCGACGAGCAGCGGGTGCTGTTGGCGGAGTTCGTGGCCGAAACCGGCGCCGGTGAATGAAAATTCCCGCTCGGTGGCGGTACATCGCCGGAATTTCAGGTACAATGTGCGGCTTTCTCAGCCGACCCTTACAGCGACAGGCCAGCGAACAATGAGCGACATCATCCGGGAACTTGAGGCAGAACAGCAGCAGGGCAAGCAGATCCCGGCATTCGGGCCCGGCGACGAAGTCAGCGTGCAGGTGCGCGTCAAGGAAGGTGACCGCGAGCGGTTGCAGGCCTTCGACGGCGTGGTCATCGCCAAGCGCAACCGCGGCCTGAATTCGGCATTCACCGTGCGCAAGGTATCGCACGGCGAGGGCGTGGAGCGCGTGTTCCAGACCTTCTCCCCGCAGCTGGCGGAGATCAAGGTCAAGCGCCGGGGTGACGTGCGTCGCGCCAAGCTCTACTTCCTGCGCGAGCGCAGCGGCAAGTCCGCGCGTATCCGCGAGAAGCTCTAGCCCGAAACGCCGTCATCGGCAGCGAGAAGGCGCCCCGCGGGGCGCCTTTTTCGTGGGCGGCGGATCAGGGCAGAATGCGGATGACCGCGGCCAGCCGTTTCTGCCAGAAGGCGTTGTCCACCGTCTCCAGCACTACCTGGTCGCGGTCGACGCTGGCGTGCACCATCTCGCCCGAGCCGATGAACATGCCGACATGGGGCTCGGCGTCGCCGGTGTCACTCAGTCGATAGAACAGCAGATCGCCCGGCAGGGCCTCGCCGAACTCAATCGGCCGGCCCGCGCGGAGCTGACCCGGGGTGCGGTTCGGAATCCCGATGCCTGCCGCGGCATAGGCGAAATGCATCAGGCCGGCGTTGCCGAAGCCCTTGCGGTCGGTGCCGCCGTAGCGGTACGGCGCGTTGATCTGGGCGGTAGCATTGGACACCACCGTCTTGCGGGCCTCCGATAGACCAGGGTCCACCGGGTTGGTACCCGGTAGTTGAAAGGCGCAGGCGGCGAGTAACGCCACCGTGGCGATCAGGGCCAGCGTCGGGTGAATTGTGTGGTGGCGCATCGGCCGATCAGGAGGCTTCGGCTGCGGCCGTTCCGGCGGTTTCCTCGGCCAGCTGGTCGAGATACTTCTCGGCGTCGAGGGCGGCCATACAGCCGGTGCCGGCCGAGGTGATGGCCTGGCGGTAGACGTGATCCATCACGTCGCCGGCCGCGAACACACCGGGCACGCTGGTGGCGGTGTGGTTGCCCCGGGTACCGCTATTGACCGAGATGTAGCCGCCTTCCATGTCCAGTTGTCCGGCAAATATGTCGGTATTGGGCTTGTGCCCGATGGCGATGAATACGCCGTCGACATCCAGCTGGCGGGGCGTGCCGTCGGCCACCGACTTGATGCGGGCAGCGTTGACGCCCATGTCGTCGCCCAGGATTTCGTCGAGGACATGGTTCCAGATGATCTCCACGTTGCCGTTCTCGGCCTTGTCGCGCAGCTTGTCGGCCAGGATCTTTTCCGAGCGGAACTGATCGCGCCGGTGTACCACCGTGACCTTGGCCGCGATGTTCGACAGGTAAAGGGCTTCCTCCACCGCCGTATTGCCGCCGCCGATCACTGCCACGTTGCGGCCCTTGTAGAAGAACCCGTCGCACGTGGCGCAGGCGGAAACCCCCTTGCCGGCGAAGGCTTCCTCCGAGGGCAGGCCCAGATACTTGGCGGTGGCGCCGGTGGCGATGATCAGCGCATCGCAGGTATAGCCGCCGCGGTCGCCCTCCAGACGCAGTGGACGTTGGCTGAAATCCACCGCGTTGATGTGGTCGAACAGCACCCGGGTATCGAAGCGCTCGGCATGGGCCAGCATGCGGGTCATCAGGTCCGGACCCTGCAGGCCTTCGACGTCCCCGGGCCAGTTGTCGACGTCGGTGGTAGTCATCAACTGGCCACCCTGCTCGATACCGGTGATCAGCACCGGATCAAGGTTGGCGCGGGCGGCATACACCGCTGCGGTATAGCCGGCCGGGCCCGAGCCCAGGATGATCAGCTTGTGGTGGGGGATGTTCGCGGAGGCATCATTCATGATCGGGGCTTGCTGGTTGCGGTAACGGAAGGCGGTGCCATCCGGGGCAACGCCGATTGGCCGTAATTCTACTAGAGCGAGTCCAACCGGGTGGGGTGGGGTTGGCTTGGGCGGCTCGTGGGCCTTGACGTACCATGGCATCTGCACTTTCAACGGTGATCGACTTGGCCAAGCAAAAAGGCATCCTCGGCGGCTTCTTTCGCCTGATATGGCGGGTGGCTGCCGGTTTCTACGCGCTGCTTATCCTGCTGTTTCTGCTGGCGGTACCGGTGTCAGCCTATCTGATCTTCTTCGGCGGTGGCGGGGTCACGGTGGAGGAGGATATCGCCCTGGTATGGGCGCCGACCGGCGACCTGATCGAACAGAGCGACATGGCGGCGCCGGATGCCCTGGTCCGCGATCTGATCAGCGGCCCCGAGCCGCAGACCGTGGTGCGGGATCTGGTGGAAGCGCTCGACCGGGCGGCTGAGGATGAGCGCATCAAGCTGACCTTTCTCAAGCTCGATCAGCTGGGCGCGGCCAGCGCCGGCCAGCTGCAGGACCTTACCGACGCCATCGACGCTTTTCGTGAGTCGGGCAAGCGGGTGGTAGCCTGGTCGCCGAGCTACAATCAGGCCCAGTACGAACTTGCCGCCCATGCCGATCACGTCTATCTGGATCCGATGGGCTATGTATTCGTCGAGGGCTATGCGGTCTACCGCAAGTACTTCGCCGAGGCGCTCGACAAGCTGGGCGTGGATATCAACGTGTTCCGCGTGGGCGAATACAAGTCGTTCGTCGAGCCGTTCCTGCGCAACGACATGTCGCCGCCGGCCCGGGCCGCCAACCGGGCCTGGCTGGAATCGCTGTGGAAGGTGTATCTGAACGAGATCACCGGCGTCCGCGAACTGGCGTCATCCGACATCGAAGGCTATGTGGCGAAGTTCGATGCCAACCTCGCCGACGCCGGCGGTGACGCTGCAGCCATGGCCAGGGCTGCCGGCCTGGTGGACGAGATCGCTTCCCTCGAGGCGACCCGTGAGGCGATGCGGGAGATCGTGGGCGCCGACGACGAGCACGGCAGTTTCCGTCAGATCAATCACTTCCAGTACCTGAGTGCGACCGAATCGGCCCAGCCCGAGCCGCGGACCGACAACCGCATCGGACTGGTCGTGGTGGAAGGCCCGATCGTGGACGGTGAGAGCATGCGCGGGGCCGCCGGCGGCGAAACCGTGGCCAAGCTGGTGGCCGAGGCGCGTCGGGATGATTCGGTGGCGGCGTTGCTGCTGCGGGTGAACAGCCCGGGCGGGTCGGTCTACGCCTCGGAACGCATCCGGCGCGAAGTCGCGCTGACGCGTGAGGCCGGCAAGCCGGTGGTGGTGTCGATGGCGGGCACGGCGGCCTCGGGGGGCTACTGGATCAGCATGGATGCAGACCAGATCTGGGCCCAGCCGGCCACCATCACCGGCTCCATTGGCGTGTTCGGCATCATTCCCACCTATGGCAAGCCGCTGGCGGAACTCGGCATTCATACCGATGGCGTCGGCACTACGCCGCTGTCCGGTGCTTTGCGAGGCGATCGGCCGCTGAGTCCGATGGTCAAGCGCATCATCCAGACCGGCATCGAGCACACCTACGACCAGTTCATCGGCCGTGTGGCCGAGGCTCGCGACATGCAGAAGTCGGCGGTGAACGAGATTGCCCAGGGCCGCGTGTGGAGCGGCGCCGATGCCCAGCGCATCGGGCTGGTGGATTCGCTGGGTGGTTTCGACCAGGCGCTGACGGCCACCGCCGAACTCGCAGGGTTGCAGCCGGGGGACTACGATCTCAAGCCCATTCGCCCGCCCGGCAACTGGCAGGCGCTGCTGCGCCAGCTGCTGTCCTCGCAGGCCGGCCTGAGCTTCCTGCCCGACTGGTTGACGCAGGTGCCGACGGATCCGGCCTTCAACTGGCTGCGGCACGGCCTTACCGATCCACGCGGCTTCTATGCCCACTGCTTCTGCGAGCTGGCGCCGGCGGACGGGAGGCCCTGATCATGGCAGTGGCGGAACTACCCAACGGACTCCGTATGCACTACCGCGACCAGGGGCAGGGTGACCCCCTGGTGCTGCTGCATGGTCTGGGCTCAAGCGGCCTCGACTGGGAACACCAGATACCGGCGTTCGCCGAGCATTATCAAGTGATTGCCCCGGATCTGCGCGGTTCCGGCGACAGCGACAAGCCGCGTGGGCCTTACAAGGTCGGGCAGTTTGCCGACGATGTCTGGCAGCTGCTGGACACGCTGGGTATTCCATCCGCGCGGCTGGTCGGGCTGTCGATGGGAGGGGCTACGGCCTTCGAGATGGCCGCGCGTCAGCCGGACCGGGTGCGTGCGCTGGTGGTGGTCAATTGTCCGCCGGATTTCTCGATCACCTCGCTGCGCAAGCTGCTGGAGGTGGCCATGCGGCTGGTGGTGGTGCAGTGCCTGGGCATGCAGCGCATGGCGACGATGATCGGTGACCGGCTGTTTCCGGATGCGGATCAGGCCGAGCTCCGGGAGACGTTCGTGCAGCGTTACGGCGCGAACCGGAAGCGCGAGTACCTGTGGTCGCTGCGATCGCTGCCCGGCTGGTCGGTGACGGATCGCCTTGGCCGTATCGACTGTCCGGCGCTGATGGTTGCCGCGGCCAATGACTACACCCCGGTGGCCGAGAAACAGGTCGCGGTGGATGCCCTGCCGCGTGGCGAACTGTCGGTGGTGGACAACAGCCGCCACGCCACGCCGATCGATTCGCCGGACCGCTTCAACTCACTGGTGCTGGATTTTCTCCAACGCCAGGGTGCGTGACCCCGGCGCGGCGGGTCAGTCGCCGGCCGCCTGCGCGTAATCCATCAGCGGCGGCTCGCCGGCCGCCAGATGCGGGTCGGGCGGCCCGTTGCCGACCGTGCTGGCCACGATCGTCAGCAGATCGGCCGCCCTCTGCGGCATGGCGAGTTCGGCAAGATCCAGCGGCAGCAGCCCGCACAGTTCCGACGCCCCGCCGGCGCGGGCCACATCGGCCGGCCCCGGATTGCTGATGGCGTCCAGCGCCAGCGCGAAGGTCAGGGTGTCAGTGGTGCCGATGCTGAAGTGCTCTGCCGGGTGACCGGGGCAGACATCCTGCAACAGGATGTTTGCCACCCGCGGGTTGTCCTGGTCGAAATCGAGCGCCGCCGTGGGTACCGGCGCTGCCGGCTGGACCAGCTCGTCGAACAGCGTGTACAGGCTGGTGTAATCGACATCACCGGGGGTTTCGTCGCCGCTGTTCACGGCGGCAACGAAATCCGAGCCCGGCGCGAACTGATAGATGGCCTCCGGGACCAGCCCGATCGGCAGGCTGCCTAGCCCCGTCAGATCGAATAGCTGCTCACCCAGCGCGGCCGGCAGCGAGACGATCGTGCCGTGATTGGGGCCGGCAATCAGCACGAAATCGGCTACCGCGTCCCGGGCCGAGGGGAAGAAACGCAGCGCCCAGCGTGGCATGGAGGCGCCCTGGCTGTGCCCGATCATGGCCACCTTGCGGCCGGTCTCACCGTGAATGCTTCGCAGGGCATTGACCACGTATTCCGCGGATATCTGCTGGTCGATCAGGCCCCGGTCGGGATAAGTGACGATGCACACGTCGAAGCCGCGGCTGACCAGTTGCGGGGTATAGAAGGCGGTGTACTGCTCGGTGCCGGTGACAGTGGTGCCGTGTATCAGCAGCACCGGCGGCTTGTCCGGATTCTCGAACGGGGTGCAATGCAGGGCCGCGTCGAGATCGGCCTGCGCCGTGCGCAGCGGCGGGTCATTGCTGGTATCCACCGTGCCGGCGCCGACGCCCGGCTGGCCGGGACTGGCCAGATCGGGCCCGCCACTGCCCCCGCCGCCGCACGCGGCCAGCAGACAGGCGCCGAGCAGGGCCGGCAGGCGTCGTTCGGTACTGGACATGGGTCACCCCGGTTTCTGGAAAGCGATCTTATCGCATTGTGCGCCATTCCGGGGCGGGTGCAAAGCGCCTGACGCCGGTGTCAGGCATGGCGCAGCATGCCCGCCACGGCCACGGCATGATTGGTGAACAACCAGTCCACCCCGCGCATGGCTTCCCTTGTCACCAGCCCGGCGCGGCGGGGAAACCCCACGCCGACACGCTGGCCGCTGGCGTGATGGCGCGCCAGCCGGCGGCGACCGATCAGCGCGAACGGGCCGGCCATGCCGGCACAGCCCCGGGTCAGGGCGAAGCGGCTGATGGCCGCGACATTGGTGCGGGCCACCGGGAGCCAGGCGGACGGCGGAACACCGTCGGCGTGATCGAACAGGGCGGGTGCCAGCGACAGCAAGTGAAAGTCCCGAGCCGGGGCGAGGCCTCCCAGCGACGCCGAGAGCGGTTTGTCGATCCCCGGGCGCGGCGCGGTCTTGAGTTCGATCATCAGATGCAGCCGACCGGCGAATCGCTCGATCAGTTCATCCAGGTGGGTCAGCCCCGGGCAGGCCTGGCGAAGACGGCGAAAATCGGTATCGGCAACCTGCAGCGGCGTGCCGAAAACCCGCGTGGTATCGGGATCATGCACCAGCACGGGCTCGCCGTCCCGGGTCCAGCGAACATCGCATTCCAGGCCCCAGACACCGTGATCCGGCAGCGGCGCGAACGCGGCGATGGTGTTTTCGGCAATCCCCGGATCGCCGCGCTCGCCGCGATGCGAGATCACCCGCAGCCCGGCCCGTTCAGCGTCGGTGCAGGGGCGGCGCGGCAGGCTCGCCAGGGCTCTTTCGGCGGCGTTCAGCAGGGTGTGGGAAAGGGGCGCCAAAGCAGTCCTGGGCAGGCTCGATGCATCCCGGCAGTATACGGACGAACACGCCGTCCCCTGTATCCTGCGGCGGCGACAGCCTGGAGAGTGTTTTCATGGACAAGCCCACCCGCCTGGTGCATGGCGGCCGCGAACCGCGCCGTCAGCACGGCATGGTCAACCCGCCTGTTTATCACGCGTCCACCGTTATCTTCCCGACCGTCGACGCGTTGGAGTCGGCGGCCGCCAATCCGTTCGAGGGGGTCTACTACGGACGCTTCGGCACCCCCATTCACTTCGAGCTCGAGGGGTTGCTGGCCGAACTCGAGGGTGGCGCCGGCTGTGTGACGACCTGCTCCGGACTGGCCGCCATCACCGTGGCCCTGATGAGCGTGGCGCAGGCGGGCGGGCATCTACTGGTGGCGGACAATATCTATCTGCCCACCCGCAAGCTCTGCGCCGGCATGCTGGCGCGCCTGGGCATGACCACCAGCTTCTTCGATCCGCGGATTACCCCGGCCGCGCTGGCCGAGCTGATACGGCCGGAGACTGTGGCGCTGGTGGTAGAAGCCCCGGGCTCGCTGACCTTCGAGATGCCGGATGTGCCCGCCCTGGCTGCGGTGGCGCGGGCGCACGATGTGGCGGTGATTGCCGACAACACCTGGGCCACGCCGATCGGTTTTCCTGCTTTCGAGCACGGGGTGGACATCAGCATCCAGGCGGCTACCAAGTACGTGGTCGGCCACGCCGACGCGATGCTGGGGGCGGTCACGGCCAACGAGAGCTGGTATGCAACCGTGCGCCGCACGGCGGTCGAGATGGGTTACTGTGCCGGGCCCGACGACGTCTATCTGGGACTGCGTGGCCTGCGCACGCTGGACGTGCGACTGGCCCGCCACGCCGACAACGCGTTGCGGCTATGCGATTGGCTGGCCGGCCGCCCGGAGGTGGAAGGACTGCTCTACCCGCCGCTGCCCGATGACCCCGGCCACGCCATCTGGCAGCGCGATTTCCGTGCCGCCTGCGGCCTGTTCGGCGTGCAGTTGAAGCCCTGTTCCCGCCAGGCCCTGACCGCGATGCTGGACGGGCTGGAACTCTTCGGCATGGGTTTTTCCTGGGGCGGCTTCGAAAGCCTGGTGCTGCCGGTCAATCTCACCGGGGCCCGCAGTGCCACGCGGTGGCCCCACGAGGGTCCGCTGCTGCGTCTGCATGCCGGGCTCGAATCGGCGGATGATTTGATCGCGGACCTGAAGGCCGGGTTCGACCGGCTGGCATCGGCGACCTAGTCAGTCCATCTGCAGCCGCATGGAGAAATCGGTGGCGGTGACGTTCTTGGTCAGCCCGCCGATGGAGATGCGGTCCACCTCGGTGTCGGCATAGTCGCGGATGTTGCGCAGGCTGATGTCGCCGGATGCCTCCGAGATCACGCTGCGCCGATTGGGCAACAGATGGCGGCGGCACTTGTTCACCGCCCGCGACAGGATGTGGCTGGGGAAGTTGTCCAGCAGCACGGAATCGGCGTCCGCGGCCAGCGCTTCATCCAGCTCGTTGAGATTTTCCACTTCCACCTGAAGCATCAGTTCCGGATGGGCCTCGCGGGCGCGGCTGACGGCGTTGGCAATCGAGCCAGCCGCGGCGATGTGGTTCTCCTTGATCAGGATGCCATCGAACAGTCCGAAGCGGTGGTTGATCCCGCCACCGCAGCGCACCGCGTATTTCTGCGCGCTGCGCAGGCCTGGCAGAGTCTTGCGGGTATCCAGGATGCGGACCCGGGTACCCTTGACCCGATCGACGAAGCGGCGGGTATCGCTGGCCACTCCGGACAGCAGCTGCAGGAAGTTCAGCGCGGTGCGCTCGCCGGTTAGCAGGCTGCGGGCCGGCCCCCGGACTTCGCAGATAATGGTGTCGGGTTTCAGCGAGTCGCCATCGTGGTAGTGCCAGGTCACCCGGCAGCGATCGTCCAGCTGGGTGAATACTGCCTCGAACCAGGCGGCGCCGGCGAGCACGCAGGCCTCGCGGGCAACGACCCGGGCGGTGGCGGCACTGTCCTCGTCGACCACCACCGCGTTGCGATCGCCGTCGCCGATGTCCTCGGCCAGGGCGGTGGCCACCGTCTCGGTGATATCGTCCGGCAGCGTAAGGGCGTTGTCTGGCTCGGCGGTGCTCATGGAATCCGGCATCCATTTAAGTTTTTCAGAAGTGAAACGGTTGCCCGTATCGGGGCGTCCGGCGCTGCAGTATAGAGGCCTAGGCCGCTTCTGCCGAGGTCACACCGCCAGCCGGAGGCCGGCGAACACGTGCCGATGGTCGGCGGGGTAGAAATTGCGGAAGCTGGGACGGTGCACCTCCGGCAGGGTGTGGCGGCTGGCGCCGCGCAGGACTCGATGGGCGCCGTCGAACCAGGGGGTGGAATAGCTCTCGTAGGGAAAGCTGCGGAACCCCGGATAGGGGAACAGTGGATTGGCGCACCACTCCCAGACCTGTCCGGCGTCGGCCAGATAGTCCAGCTGCCGGGCGACCTCCCATTCGTGCTCGTGCGGCAGGCGCGCGTTCATCCAGCTGACGAAGGCGTCGGCTTCGTGGGCGCACAGGCCGTGCACCGGCGCATCGGGTTGCAGCGGGTCATCGGGGTTGGCGCTGAGCCAGCCGCCATCCGGATGCGGACGCCAGTGCTGCGGGCAGACACAGCCGGTGCGGTCGCGCCAGGCGCGGCCGTCTGCCGACCAGTGACGGTCATTGGCATAGCCACCATCCTGCATGAAGGCCAGCCATTGGGCGTTGGTCACGGCATGGCGGGCGATCCGGAAAGGCCCGAGCCGGACCGGATGCGTCGGCTGTTCGTTGTCGTAGGTGGCTACGCTGTCGCTGCCCACCTGGTAGTCGCTCGCAGCCACGGCGGTCATCGCCGGCGCCGGGTCGGCGACCTCGCGCAGAACCGCGCCATCGGGGGCGGCCTGTGCCCGTGCCTGGCGATCAGCCATGGTCATGGTTTCCAGATGCTGCGCATAGTGCTGGATCAGGAAATCGCGCAGATATCCGTCCGCCATCAGACGATGCCCGCTCCCATCCGCCCTTGCCCACCAGGCGTTGTTGTCGCGCTCCAGCGTCCGGGTCCAGTCGAGAATGGCCCCGGTCGGCGGCAGCCGGGTCGTGCGCTGGTCCTTGGGGCAGAATTCGGGAAAGTACAGATCCTGCCAGGCGGCGGTGGCGGTGGTGTCGCCGAACAGCACCTCGCGCAGCCAGTAGGCCTCCACGAAGAAGACGTGCCCCAGATGCCAGGCCAGGGGACTGAGCGCCGGGTGGGGCTGGGATCGGGTCGCAAGCCGATCCCGTTCGGCCTCCATCAGCATGATGCGGCACTGGGCCCGCAGCTCGCCCAGCCGTTGTTCCCGCGTCGGGCTCAGCACGGTTCGAACACCGGCGCGCGGCCGGGGGCCAGGCTGATCTGGTGCTGTGGCGGTACCGGCTGCCAGCCGACGTCGTCGTCGAGGGTTTCCGAGGCAATCAGACAGCCGCCGCCGAAGCCCGAATGCCCCGGGTGCCAGTACAGGCTGGGGCAGTCGGCGCCGATCGCCGCGCGGGTGGCATGGAGCATCTGCCCGTCGCTGATCAGCAGGTTGAGCAGGGCACGATCATCGTCGCCGATGAGATGGTCGCGCAGCCAGGTGACGGTTCGGCGCAGGGCATTGGCCGGATCGGTCTGCTGTTCGCGTAACCAGGCGAGCAGATACTCGGAATCCGTGTTGCCCTGTATATCGGCCTCGATGGCCGGCGACAGGCCGGCGCGCAACTCGCGGCGCAGGCCGGCGGCAAAATCGGCCACGTAGCCGTTGTGGGTGAACAGCCAGCCGTCGGCGGTGAACGGCTGGGTGTTGACGTCGCTGGTGCCCAGCCCGGTGGTGGCGCTGCGCACATTGCCTACCCACTCGCGGCTGACGAGGCTGCGGCCCAGGCTGTCGAGATTGATGTCAGCCCAGATCGGCAGGGGATGGCGGTACACGCCGGGACGGCCGTCATCGCAGCGCCAGGCCACGCCCCAGCCGTCGGCGTTGACCGTCGCCGTGAGCATTTCCCGGGGTGCCCAGGACTGGCGATAGAGGCTGTGCGGCGGGCGCTGGAGGAACTCGGCCAGAACCAGCGGGGGGCCCAGATAGGCGGCGATCCGGCACATGGTGTGTCATGGGCGATTCAATGACCGGATGGTAGCCTAGCCGGAACACCCACCCAAGCATGAGCTCATGGCCACCGAGTCAAGTTCGACGGCGCGCCTGTCCTGTACCAGCGTTCCCCCGGCGCGTCGCGTTCCCTCGATGATCGACGATGTGCGTGAGGGGCTGCTATCGCCGCCCCGCTGGCTGCCGCCAAAGTACTTCTACGACGAAACCGGCTCGCTGCTGTTCGAGGCGATCTGCGACACGCCCGAATACTATCCCTCGCGCACCGAGGCGGCGTTACTGGCGGAATACGCTGGCGAGATCATGACGCTGTCCCGGCCGCGGCATCTGCTCGAACTTGGCAGTGGCAGCAGCCGCAAGACCCGTCTGTTGCTCGACGCCTGGACCGCGCCGGCCGGGACCTACTGGCCGTTCGACGTCTGCGCCGAGATGGTTGCCAGCAGCGGCCGGGCGCTGATCGACGATTATCCGGATCTGGTGGTGCGGGGGCTGGAAGGCGATTACCACGGCGGCCTGTCCTGTCTGCCGCTGCCGGCGGAGGGGCGTCGCCTGGTGGCGTTCCTGGGCGGCACCATCGGCAACTTCCATCCCGGCGAGGCGGAGGCAATGCTGGGGGAGATCGCCGATCTCCTGCGGGAAGGGGATCACGTGCTGATCGGTTTCGACCGGATCAAGGACCCGGCCGTGCTGGCGGCCGCTTATGACGACGCTGCCGGGGTGACTGCCCGTTTCAACCGCAATGTGCTTAACGTGCTCAACTGCGCGCTGGAGGCGGACTTCCCGGTGGAGGACTATCGCCATCGGTCGGTGTACGACCCCGAACTGCAGCGGGTGGAGATGCGGCTGCGGGCCGGCCATGACCACCGGGTGACATTCGGTCGGCTGGCCACCTCGATCGACATGGCCGGGGGCGAGGAGATTCTCACCGAGATCAGCCGCAAGTTCACCCCGGCATCCTTCCGCCGGCTGCTGGCCGCCGCGGGGCTGGTCGAAACGGCGCATTTCGAGGCCGAGGGCGGGTTGTATTCGCTGGTTCTGGCGGCCCGCCGCTAGAGCAGTTTCGAGCTTCGGGTTTCAGATTTCCAGTCAGCGGGCAGGCCGTGGGCAGCGACTTGAACGTCGCCACTGGTTCTTGAATCTGAAATGCGAAACTTGAAACGACCGACCGGCCCTCAGGCGTTCCAGTGTTCCCGGCGTCAGCCCCGCTCCGTCACAGGCCGGATCAGAAACTCCAACAACGCCTTCTGCACATGCAGCCGGTTCTCGGCCTCTTCCCAGACCAGGCTCTGGGGGCCGTCGATTACCTCGTCGGTGACTTCCTCGCCGCGATGCGCGGGCAGGCAGTGCATGAACAGGGCGTCGGGCGCGGCCCGGGCCATCAGGGCCGCGTTGACCTGGAAAGCGCGGAAATCGGCCAGTCGCTGGTCGCGCTCGTGATCCCCGCCCATGCTGGTCCAGGTGTCGGTGATCACCAGATCCACGCCGTCCACAGCCGCTGCCGGGTCGTTGCCCAGCCGCACGGCGGCCCCGCCGCGGTCGACGATGTCGGCATCCGGCTCGTAGCCGGGCGGCGTGGCGATGCGTAGTGAAAAGCCGAACTGCCGCGCCGCGTGGATGTAGGACTGGCACATGTTGTTGCCGTCCCCGACCCACGCCGCGGTGCAGCCGGCGATGCGTCCGCGGGCCTCGATCCAGGTCTGCATGTCTGCCATCAGCTGACAGGGATGGAAACGGTCGGTCAGTGCGTTGATCACCGGCACGCGCGAGTACTCGGCAAAGCGTTCCAGCAGCGCCTGGGAGTGATTGCGGATCATCACCGCGTCCACCATGCGCGAGATCACCCGTGCGGTGTCCTCGATGGTTTCGCCGCGGCCCAGCTGGGTGTCGCCCGGCGCCAGGAACAGGGCGTGGCCGCCCAGCTGCGCCATGCCGGCCTCGAATGACACCCGGGTGCGGGTCGAGGCCTTCTCGAACAGCATCGCCAGGGTGCGGCCCTGCAGCGTGGGCGTGAGCTGCCCGTTGCGATGGGCATCCTTGAGTTCCACCGCCCGTTCGATGATCCGCTGGAGTTCCTCCGGCCGGAAGTCGTTGAGGGTGAGGAAATGACGTACCGACATGGGGTTACTCCGCGAGAAAGGAGCGGATCAGTTTGGTGACGCGGTCGGCCAGGTCGTCGGCCTCCGCGGCGGTGAGAATCAGCGGCGGCAGCAGGCGCACCACCCGCTCGGCGGTGACGTTGAGCAGCACGCCGGCCTCGCGTGCCCGTTCGACCAGCACCGCGCAGGGCCGGTCCAGCTCGATGCCGAGCATCAGGCCGCGGCCGCGCACGGTGATCACGCCGTCGCCGTTCGCCAGCCCGTCACGGAAGGCCGTGGCCAGCTGCTCGCCGCGGGCGGCGGCGTTGGCGGTCAGACCCTCTGCCTCGATGGTCGAGATCACCGCCAGGGCGGCGCGGCAGGCCAGCGGATTGCCGCCGAAGGTGGAGCCGTGGCTGCCGGGCCCGAACAGGGCAGTGGCCCGACCGGCCACCAGGGTGGCGCCGATGGGCACGCCGCCGCCCAGCCCCTTGGCCAGGCTCACGACATCCGGCTGCACCGCGTCGTGCTGATAGGCGAACCAGTTGCCGGTGCGGCCCACGCCGGTCTGGACCTCGTCGGCCATCAGCAGCCAGCCCTGTTGGTCGCATAACCGGCGCAGGGCCGGCAGGTAACCGGGCGGCGGCACGCGGATGCCGCCTTCGCCCTGGATGGGCTCGACCAGCACCGCGACCACGTTCGGATCGTCGGCGTGAGCCGCAACGGCGTCCGCGTCGCCGTAGGGCACCCGGACGAAGCCCGCCGGCATGGGGCCGAATCCCTTTTGCGCCTTCGGGTTGCCGGTGGCGGCCAAGCTGGCCAGTGTCCGGCCGTGAAACGCGCCCTCCATGACCAGGATGCGCGGTTCCTCGATGCCCTGGCGGTGGCCGTGCAGCCGGGCCAGCTTGATCGCGGCCTCGTTGGCTTCGGCCCCGCTGTTGCAGAAGAACACTGCTTCCATGCCGGCCAGATCGCACAGGCGGTCGGCCAGTGCTTCCTGATGCGGAATCCGGTAGAGATTGGACGTGTGCAGAATGCCGGCGGCCTGATCCTGCAGCGCCTGCACCATGGCCGGATGGGCATGGCCCAGGGCGCTGACCGCGATCCCGGCCAGGGCGTCCAGGTAGCGGTTGCCCGCGGTATCGGTCAGCCACACGCCCTCGCCATGGCTGAATGCCAGGGGCTGGCGGGCATAGGTCGGGATGAGGTGATCGGGTTCGTTCACGGTGTCTTTAAACGCAAAGGCCCCGCCGCACCAGCGACGGGGCCGATTATCGTCGGAAGCCTCGGCGCCGGCGTTAGCCGACCTGTTCGAACTTCCTGGCAATGCCGTCCCAGTTGACGACGTTCCACCAGGCTTCGACGTACTCCGGCTTGCGATTCTGGTACTTGAGGTAGAAGGCGTGCTCCCACACGTCCAGCCCCATCAGCGGCGTGCCCTGGACGGGCGCGACGTCCATCAGGGGGTTGTCCTGATTCGGGGTCTTGACGATTTCCAGCTTGCCGCCGGTGGGTACCAGCCAAACGAAACCTGAACCGAACAGGCCGGTGGCGGCGGTGGTGAACTGGTCCTTGAACTCGTCAAAGGAACCGAAGGAATCGTCGATGGCGCTGGCCAGCTTGCCGTCGGGCTTGCCGCCGCCGCTGGGCGACATGCTGTCCCAGTAGACGATGTGGTTGTAGTAACCACCGCCCTGGTTGCGAACCGCGTCGCCGTGCTGGCCGGCCTTGGCGAGGATATCCTCGAGCTTCTGATCGGCCAGCGGGGTGTTGTCCACAGCCGCCTTGAACTTGGTCAGGTAGGCGTTGTGGTGCTTGTTGTAATGGATTTCCATGGTCCGACCGTCGATGTGCGGCTCGAGCGCATCGTAGTCATAGGGCAGATCGGGTAGCTCAAAGGCCATGTAATTCCCCTTTGGTTTGATCGACAGAATGTCTCGACTGCGCCCACAATGCTATGGGTGAACGCAGGGATTTCAATGGTGCGCCGGGTCAGACACAGGATTATGACATGAGCCACCCCCGGGTCGGGACCCACTGACATGACGGCGATCGAGCTCAGCCTGTTCGCGCACCGCATC
The DNA here is from genome assembly GCF_031846275.1 of Spectribacter hydrogenoxidans. Lineage (NCBI taxonomy): Bacteria > Pseudomonadati > Pseudomonadota > Gammaproteobacteria > Salinisphaerales > Salinisphaeraceae > Spectribacter > Spectribacter hydrogenoxidans. The sequence continues at coordinate 90,193 of NZ_JAVRIB010000003.1, read as the reverse complement.
CGGGCCGTATGCGAGGAAATGGGGGCGGTGCTCCAGCGCGCCGCCTTTTCGCCCAACATCCGCGACCGGCTGGACTTCTCCTGCGCCGTGTTCGATGCCAGCGGCTATCTCTCCGCCCAGGCCGCGCATATCCCGGTGCATCTGGGCAGCATGGCCTATGCCATGCGGGGCATCGTCAGCGACCGCGACTGGGCGCCCGGCGACATGCTGGTGCTCAACGATCCGTTTCTGGGCGGCACGCATCTGCCGGACGTGACCATGATCGCGCCGCTGTTCGACCGCGGCCGGCTGATCGCATTTGTCGCCAATCGCGCCCATCATGCCGACATCGGCGCCGAATCCCCCGGTTCCATGCCGCTTTCCTCGTCGCTGGACGAGGAGGGGTTGGTGATTGCCCCCACCCGGCTGCTGCGCGACGACAGGATCGATGAGGCCGTGTTCAACCGGCTGGTGGCGCCGCTGCGCGATGCCACCATCTCGCGCGGTGACTTTTCCGCCCAGATCAGCGCCAACCGGGTGGGATTGCAGCGTCTGCAAGCGCTCATCGATGCCCAGGGGGCGGACGGCTTCCTGCAGGCGCTGACCGATTACAACGAGTACGCCCGCCGTCTGGCGGCCAGCGCGCTGGCGGCGATTCCGGACGGCGACTACCGCTTCACCGATCATCTCGACGACGATGGCCAGGGCAACCGCGACTTGGCCATTGCCTGTCGCATCCGGGCCCGGCAGGGGGCGATGCAGGTGGATTTCACCGGCAGCGCGGGCCAGACCGCGGGCAACGTCAACTGCCCCATCTCGGTTACGGCCGCCGCCACCCTGTATGTCTTTCGCTGCCTAATGCCGGCGGATCTGCCCGGTTGCGCCGGCGCGTTTCACGACATCGATATCTCGGCACCGGCCGGCAGCCTGCTCAATGCGCAGCGGCCGGCGGCGGTGGCGGCCGGTAATGTGGAGACCAGCCAGCGCATCGTCGATGCGGTACTGGGGGCGCTGGCCGAAGCGCTGCCCGAGCGCATTCCCGCCGCCAGCCACGGAGGCATGAATAACCTTGCCATGGGCTGGCACGAGGGCGAGCGGCCCTGGGACTATTACGAAACCATGGGTGGCGGCCTAGGCGGCGGCCCGGTTCGGACGGGCGCCTCGGCAGTACAGGCGCACATGACCAACACCCGCAATACGCCGGTGGAAGTGCTGGAACGGCATTTCCCGGTGCGCGTGCGCCGCTACGAAATCCGCCGCGGCACGGGCGGCGGCGGTCGGCATCCCGGCGGCGACGGGTTGCTCCGGGAGCTGGAATTCCTGGGGCCGGCCCGTTACACCCTGCTGACCGAGCGGCGCCGGCGCGCCCCCTGGGGCCTGGCCGGCGGTGGCGATGGCGCCATGGGTGACAACCGCCTCAACGGTCAGGCGCTCCCGGGCAAATGTCAGGGCCGAGTGGGGGCGGGTGACCGGCTGGTCGTGGCCTCGCCGGGTGGCGGCGGCTGGGGCCCGGATGACCACGCTTGCCCGGACGGTGGCGTACAATAGCGCCGTTGGTCCCACGATACGGAAACGACAACCCATGACTGGCGACGCGCTCGAAATCATTCGACAGGAAGTCGAGAACAACCCCGTGGTGCTCTACATGAAGGGCAGCCCGGATTTCCCGCAGTGCGGTTTTTCCGCGCAGGCCGCGGAGGCCCTGAAGATCTGCGGCGTGCCGTTCAAGGCCGTCAACGTGTTCGAGGACGAGGAAGTCTATCGCCAGGGGGTGAAACTCTACGCCAACTGGCCGACGATTCCGCAGCTGTTCGTCAAGGGCGAACTCGTGGGCGGTTCGGACATCATCATCGACCTGTACAAGTCCGGCGAACTGCAGACCATGCTGCAGGAGGCCGCCGACGCGGCCTGATTTCGCACTTCTCGAGGTTACCGAAACCCGCCCGGCCACGTGCCCGGCGGGTTTTTTCGTGAATGCATCCCGGCTTAGCCGACACCCGGCGGTCATGGCGCGGGTGTTAGAATGGCGCACAACAACCCCGCGCGACGATTCATAAACGCCAGGAGGAGTGCGCACGCATGGCCTACAAGCACATCCGCTACCCCGAGTCCGGACACAAGATCACCGTGGAAAACGGGCAGATGCAGATTCCCGACAACCCGATTCTGGGTTATGTCGAGGGTGACGGCATCGGTCCGGACATCACCAAGGCCTGTCTGCGCATCTGGGATGCTGCGGTGGAAAAGGCCTATGGCGGCAAGCGCAAGGTGCACTGGGCCGAACTCTTCATGGGAGAGAAGGCCGCCCGCCTGTATGACGGCGACTATTTCCCGGCGGAAACGCTGGATGCGATCCGCGATCTCTGGGTTGCCATCAAGGGTCCGCTGACCACTCCGGTGGGCGAGGGCTTCCGCTCGCTCAACGTCTCCCTGCGCCAGGCCCTGGATCTATACGCCTGTGTGCGCCCGGTGCGCCACTACGCCGGCGTGCCCAGCCCGCTGAAGGACCCCGGCAAGGTCGACGTGGTGATCTTTCGCGAGAATACCGAGGACGTCTACTGCGGCATCGAGTACCAGTCCGGTACCGAGGAAAACGAGAAGCTGGCCAAATTCCTGCGTGAGGAAATGGGCGCCAGCTTCTTCGACAAGGCCGGTATCGGCATCAAGCCGATCTCCGAGTTCGGTACCAAACGGCTGGTGCGCAAGGCCATCCAGTACGCCATCGACAATGGTCGTGAATCCGTGACGCTTGTCCACAAGGGCAACATCATGAAGTTCACCGAGGGGGCGTTCCGCTCCTGGGGTTACGAGGTGGCGCGCGAGGAGTACCCCCACTGCACCATCACCGAGGACGAGCTCTACTCCGAGTACGGCGGCCGTCAGCCGGAAGGCAAGATCGTCATCAAGGATCGCATCGCCGATATCATCTTCCAGCTGATGCTGCTGCGCCCGGATGATTTCGACGTGCTGGCCACGATGAATCTGAATGGCGACTATCTTTCCGACGCCTGTGCGGCGGAAGTTGGCGGCATCGGCATCGCGCCGGGCGCCAACATGTCCGACAACATCGCGGTGTTCGAGGCCACCCACGGCACCGCGCCCAAGTACGCCAACCAGAACAAGGTGAACCCGGGCAGCCTGCTGTTCTCGGGCGTGAACATGCTCGAATACATCGGCTGGCAGGAGGCCGCGGACCTGATCAGCCTGGCCTATCCGGAAGTGCTGGCGGACGGCATCGTTACTTACGATTTCGCCCGCAACATGGAAGGGGCCACCGAGGTCGGCACCAGCGAGTTCGCCGATGCCCTGATCGAGCAGATCCGCGGCGGCATCGATCTGGAAACCAAGCGCAAGCAGCGGGCCGAGAAACTCGCCCGCGAGCGCAAGCAGCGCGAGATCCGGCGCCTGCTGCAACCGCTGGAGGAGATGATCGCCTCCGGTCGCACGCCGCACACGGTCGGCGACGTGATGACCCGCACGCTGATCACCACCGACGACGCCACCACCGTGCATGACGCCATGCACCAGATGCGCCAGAGCAACGTCAGTTCGCTGGTGGTGGAGCCGAACGCCGATGGCGTCTGGGGCATCATGACGCGACGCGACATCGTCACCAAAATCGTGAAGGAGAACAAATCGCCGGTCGATCTGACGGTGGGACAGATCGCCACCCGGCCGGTGATCACGGTGCCGCCGCAGACCCATCTGCACGAGGCCGCCAACGTCATTTCCGAGAAGAATGTCAGCCGCCTGCTGGTGGAAAAGGACGGCGAGATGGTCGGCATCACCACCGAAACCGACATCTTCGGGGCGATCGAGCAGTTCGGTTGGATTCCCGAGCCTGAGTAGGGGCGCGCAAACCGCAAAGGACGCGAAGACACGCAAAGGAAGAACAAGGGAACTCCTTTGCGTCCTTTGCGTGCTTCGCGGTTAGGTCATATGGTGAAGGTAAAATCTTCGGATCCGGTCAGTCCTGCCGCCTTCGGCATCCTGCTGATCGGCGACGAGCTGCTCAGCGGCAAGCGCACGGACAAACACCAGGCCCGGGTCATCGAGCTGCTCGACCAACGCGGCCTGGAACTGTCCTGGTCCCTGACGGTGGGGGATGACCCCGAACGGCTGACCGAGACCCTGCGCTGGACGCTGGCACGCGGTGATGTGGTCTTCTCCTTCGGCGGCATCGGCGCGACCCCGGACGACCGCACGCGCCAGTGTGCCGCCGCGGCAGCCGGGGTACCGATGGCGATCCACCCCGAGGGCCGGGCCGAACTGGAGGCGGTGTTCGGCGAGCGCACCTACCCGCAGCGCATCCAGATGGTGAACTGGCCCGAGGGAGCCAGCCCGATTCCGAACCCGGTGAATCGAGTACCGGGCTTTTCCTTCGGCAGCCACCATTTCGTGCCGGGGTTTCCCACCATGGCCTGGCCTATGATCGAGTGGGTGCTGGATTACCGATACGCCAGCGACGCCCCGTCCGAACGTGCACTCGAATACCGGCTCGAGGCGCGCGACGCCGCCGAAAGCGACCTGATCGACGCCATGAACGACGTCATCGCGGCCCATCCCGAAGTGCGTCTGTCCTGCCTGCCCAATGCCAGCGGTCGGCGGGTGATCGAATTCGGGCTGCGTGGCGCGCCGGCCGAGGCGGCGGCGGCCTATCAACGATTGGCCGGGCACCTGGACATGTTAAACGTGGTCTGGCGGGCACTGGCCGCCCCGGCTATGCAGCAGACGGGCACCGGGTCGCGTAACATCGGCGCATAAACTGCACGGCACGGCGGGGGCCGTCGACCCATGGGCAGCAACAGCGGGTTGTTCGCACGAAATCGGGCGGTGCTGCGGACGCGGGTGTCGCGGCATGCCTATCTCGGCCTGGCCATCGCCTGCCTGTCGGTTTTCGTGGCCACCCTGCTGACCGCCTGGCTCGACCACGGCCGCATTTCGCTCGCCACTCTGGCTGCCGCACAGCAGCAGTCCCCCACGCTGTGGCTGCTGGACCTCATGCCACTGGTGTTCGCCTTCTGGGGGCAGTACGTGAGCGTGGTGATGGCCAGCGAGGCCGGCGCCATGGTCATGGATCAGACGGAGTCCCTGCGTGCCCGGGCGCGGTATCTCGAAGCCCACGCGGCGCAGCTGTCCCATCGCGACGAACTGACCGGTCTGGCCACCCGGAACGCCTTGCTGGCGGAACTGGAGCGATTGCTCGCCGCCCCGGATCACGGCCCCGCAGTCGTCGGATTGCTGGTGCTGGATCTGGATGGCTTCCGGGAAATCAACGATGCGTTCGGTGTATCGGCCGGCGACGACATTCTGCGTGTGGTATCGCGCCGGTTGGGACGCGTCATGCCGGATGCCGCGCTGTCGGCTCGCCTGGAGGGTGATTGTTTCGCCGTCATGCTGCCCGGGCTGCGTGATCGTGACCAGTTGACGGACCTGGCGGCTGCTGCCACGCGTACCCTCTCCGCCCCCTGCACCGTCGGTGACAATCGCCTGAATCTTTTTGCCAGCATCGGCGCTGCCAGTTACCCGAGCGACAGCCTGGATGCAGAGTCCCTGCTGGGCCATGCAATGGCGGCCATGTACCAGGCCAAGCGGGCCGGGGGGCACTTCGTGTTGCACGAGGCCCGTACCGAGCCGCTGGACCCGCAAATGCTCAGCCTGACCGCGGAACTGCGATCGGCGATCGATCGCGACGAACTGTTACTGTTCCTGCAGCCTATCGTCACCGCCGATACCCGCCGGCTGGTGGGCGCGGAATGTCTGGTGCGATGGCAGCACCCCCGGCGCGGGCTGCTACCGCCCGGTGAATTCGTTCCCCGGGCCGAGCGCAGCGGTTTGATCGTGCCGCTGTCGGATTGGGTGATGCGCGAAGCCCTGACCATCGCCGCGAATCTGCGGGCGTGCGGACAGGACCTGCGGCTGTCCGTGAATGTATCCCGGCGGGCCCTGACCGAACCCGGCTTTGCCGACCTGATGACTCGATATCTGGCCGAACGCGCAATACCCGCCGACCGGCTGATGCTGGAGCTCACGGAGCAGACGCTGATGTCGGACGAACCGGCAGGCCGGGCGGTGATGGGACAGTTGCAGGCAGCCGGTGTGGGGGTCGCCATCGACGATTTCGGCACCGGACATTCCCAGCTGGCCTATCTGAAATCATTGCCGGTTGCGCAGATCAAGATCGACAAATCCTTCGTCAGCGACGTGACCACCTCATCCACGGATTTCGCCATCGTGCGCGCGCTGGTGGAACTGGCGCATGCGCTGGACATCCAGGTGGTGGCCGAGGGTATCGAGCAGGAAACCCAGGCACAGGCACTCGCCGGGATCGGCTGCGATCTGTTACAGGGCTATCTGATCGGCCGGCCGATGCCGGTCGACGCGTTCAGGGCATGGATCGAACAACCGGCACAGTCTCACTCCTCGGCGGGTTGAGACCGCCGCGCAAAGACCACCAGGCAGGCCGCGGCGACTACCAGAACGGTTCCCGCCAGGCTGAAAAGGTCCGGAATCTCCGCCCAGATCCACCAGCCCCACAGCCCGGCGAAGATGACCGCCGCGTAGATCAGCGATCCCACATGCGCGGCCGGCGCCACGCTGTAGGCCCGGGTAAGCAGGATCTGGCCCAGGGTGGCAAAGCCGCCGGCTCCCAGCATTGCCAGCCAGGCGCCGGGTGAGGGCGACTGCCACAGATAGACGGCCGGCCCCAGCGAAATCAGCGTGCCCAGGGTAGTGAAGTAGAACACGATGCGGGTGGCCGGCTCGGTGCTGCTCAGGGCGCGGATGGCGACCATCGCCACCGCCGCGAGGACGCCCGCGGCCAGCCCGATCAGACCCACCGGCGACACCAGGCCGGCGTCGGGCTTGAGAATCAGCGCCACCCCGACGAATCCGATCAGCACCGCGGGCGCGATACGCCGGGCAGGGCGCTCGCCCAGCCAGAGCCAGGCAATGAACGGAATGAACAGCGGCTGGCTGTAGTTGAGCAGCACCGCATTGGCCAGCTGCATTCGCGAAATGGCGAAAAAGAAGCAGTACATGGCGGTCAGCCCGGCGGCGGCGCGCAGCAGATGGGCCCAGGGGCGGCGGGTCGCCAGGCCCTCGAGTCCGGGTTGCAACAGCCAGGGCAGCAGGATCAGCAGCCCGAAGGCATTGCGCAGGAACACCACCATGGGGTTGGGGAGCTCGGCCGCTGCCAGCTTGACCAGCGCGCCCATGGTGGCGAAGGCCGCGGCACCGGCCACCGCATAGACGGCGCCGTGCTGCAGGTTCTGGCGCATCAACGTGGGGCGAAGCGGTTGAACCGTTCGCCCGTCCCGCTTACTGCCTGTTTTCGCCGGCCAGGTACAGCCAGGTGCCGACCACCGTATCCGGGTTCAGCGACATGCTCTCGATGCCCTGATCCAGCAGCCAGCGGGCCAGGTCCGGATAGTCGGACGGGCCCTGGCCGCAGATGCCGATGTACTTGCCGGCGTCGCGGCAGGCACGGATGGCCCGCTCCAGCATGAACTTTACCGCCGGGTCGCGCTCGTCGAACAGGTGCGAGATCAGCCCGGAATCCCGGTCCAGGCCCAGGGTGAGCTGGGTCATGTCGTTGGAGCCGATGGAGAAGCCGTCAAAGTGCTCGAGGAACTGTTCGGCCATGACCGCGTTGGAGGGCAACTCGCACATCATGATCAGCTTCAGATCATCCTTGCCGCGCTCCAGCCCGTGCTCGGCCAGCAGGCGGGTGACGCCCTCGGCCTCGCCCACCGTGCGCACGAAGGGGATCATCACCTGCACGTTGGTCAGGCCCATGTCGTCGCGTACCCGTTTGACCGCGGCCAGCTCCAGCTCGAAGCAGGGCCGGAAGTCATCGGAGAGATAGCGCGAGGCGCCACGGAAGCCCAGCATCGGATTTTCTTCGCCGGGCTCGTAGGCCTCACCGCCGATCAGGTTGGCGTACTCGTTGGACTTGAAGTCCGACAGCCGCACGATCACCGGTTCCGGCGCGAAGGCCGCCCCGATGGTGGCGATGCCTTCGGCCAGCCGGTCGACATAGAACGCCACCGGATCCTGGTAGCCGGCGATGTGGGCGGTGATGGTCTTCTGCAGGGCGGGGGACTGCTGGTCGAACTCCAGCAGGGCGCGGGGGTGAACCCCGATCATGCGGTTGATGATGAATTCCAGCCGCGCCAGACCCACGCCGCGGTTCGGCGTCATGGCAAAGTCGAAGGCGCGGTCCGGGTTGCCCACGTTCATCATTATCTTGACGCCGATCTCTGGCATCTCGTCGAGTTGGACTTCATTGATATCGAAGTCCAGTTCACCCTCGTAGACAAAGCCGGTGTCACCCTCGGCACAGGACACGGTGACCGGCGCGCCGTCGGCCAGGACCTCGGTAGCGTCGCCGGTACCCACCACCGCCGGAATGCCGAGTTCGCGCGCGATGATGGCAGCGTGGCAGGTACGCCCGCCGCGATTGGTCACGATGGCGGCGGCCCGCTTCATCACCGGCTCCCAGTCCGGATCGGTCATGTCGGTGACCAGCACGTCGCCGGGCTGCACGCGGCTCATCTCGCGGATCGAATTGACGTTTCGCACCCGCCCGGCGCCGATGCGCTGGCCGATCGAACGGCCCTCGGCCAGCACCGGCCCGGTTGCCTTGAGTCGATAGCGTTCCAGCGTGCTGGCGCCCTGGCGGCTGCGCACCGTCTCCGGCCGCGCCTGCAGGATGTAGAGCTCGCCGGTCTCGCCGTCCTTGCCCCACTCGATGTCCATCGGCCGGCCGTAGTGCTTTTCGATGATCACGGCCTGGCGGGCCAGGGACTCGGCGTCGGCGTCGGTCAGCGAAAAGCGCTGCCGATCGGCCTCGTTCACGTCGACGAACTCGGTGCTCTTGCCGTGGCTGGTGTCGTCCGTGTACACCATCTTCAGCGCCTTGCCGCCGAGGATGCGGCGCAGCAGGGCGGGGCGGCCGGCTTCCAGATTGGGCTTGTAGACGTAGAACTCGTCCGGGTTCACGGCCCCCTGGACCACTGCCTCACCCAGACCGAACGAGCTGGTGATGAACACCACCTTGTCGAAGCCGGACTCGGTGTCGATGGTGAACATCACGCCCGAGGCGCCGGTGTCGGAGCGCACCATGCGCTGGATGCCCGCGGACAGTGCTACCTGATCGTGGGCGAAGCCCTGATGCACCCGATAGGAGATGGCGCGGTCGTTGAACAGCGAGGCGAACACGTCCTTGATCGCCAGCATCACGTTGTCCAGCCCGCGCACATTCAGGAAGGTTTCCTGCTGGCCGGCGAAGGAGGCGTCGGGCAGATCCTCGGCGGTGGCCGAGGAACGCACCGCCACCGATATCGACTCGTCGTCACCGGCTAGATCCTGGTAGGCGGTCTCGATCTGCTCGGCCAAACCCGGCGGGAAGGGGTGGTCGATCACCCAGCGGCGGATGCGCTCGCCGGTTTCGGCCAGGGCGTCGACGTCGTCGGTGTCCAGCTCGGCCAGCGCGGCATTGATGCGTTCGTCGAGCTTGTCATGGGCGAGAAACTCCCGGTAGGCTGCAGCCGTCGTGGCGAAGCCGCCCGGCACATTGACCCCGGCCTCCTTGAGGTGACTGATCATCTCGCCCAGCGAGGCATTCTTGCCGCCGACGGACTCGACATCGCCCATTCCCAGCTGCGAAAACCAAACAACGTGACGCTGACTCAAAACTCCACCCTCCGCGGGTCGCGATGTGGTCGAAAGGCGCGCATTTTACATGGTCGGCGTCGGGTGCGTCCGGCCGGTGCCAGGCCATGAGCGACGCGACCGGCAAACGCTGGGTGTTCTTCCTCTCGGATCGCACCGGAATCACCGCCGAAACCCTGGGCGCCACGCTGCTTACGCAGTTCGATGAAGCCGAGTTCAAGCAGTCGACGCTGCCCTTCATCAACTCCGAGGACAAGGCGCGCGCCGCGGTGGAATACATCGACCAGGTGGCCGGCAGCAGCGGCCTCAAGCCGATCGTGTTCTCGACCACGGTCAGCGACGAGGTACGGGTCATCCTGCGGGGCGCCAACGCGTTGTTCCTGGACCTGTTCGATCTGTTCGTGCCTCAGCTGGAGGGTGAACTCAACGTCAAGTCCATGCATCGGGAAGGGCGGGCACACGGCATCGCCGACCGCGATACCTATCAGATCCGCATCGACGCCATGAACTACGCCCTGAACCATGACGACGGCGTGGGCGAGGACGGCTACGAGGATGCCCAGGTGATCCTGATTGCGCCCTCCCGCTGCGGCAAGACGCCGGCCAGCATCTACCTCGCCATGCAGCACGGGGTGTTTGCCGCCAACTATCCGCTGACGCCGGAAGATCTCGAGAATCAGCGTCTGCCCCGCATCCTGGAGCCGCATCGCGACAAGCTTTACGGCCTGTCGATCGAGCCCGACCGGCTGCACCACATCCGCAGCGAGCGGCGGCGGGGCAGCCAGTACGCCTCGCTGCCGCAGGTGAGCTTCGAGCTGCGCCAGGCGGAAAGCCTGTACAAGCGTCAGCGCATTCCCTCCAGTGACACCACCAACATGTCGATCGAGGAAATCGCCACCATGATCATGCAGGAGAAGGGCATCCGGCGGCGGACGTTCTAGCGCGGCCCGCGGCCGCGCCGTTGCGAGTTTCGGGTGCCGGACGCACCGGGAGCCGGCTTCCCGCGAGTCCCGCATTTGGTCCCCCTTCCCACCTCGCTTATAGTCGGGGCATGAGTCTGAAAACACGACAGCAACTGGTCCGGTCCGCCACGCCGCGCAGCTTCGCGGGGCTGATGGCGTTGTACGAAAGCAACTTCCGTCGCTTCGTGCGGCTGGTGCCGGAAACCGATCTGCCCTTCGAGCAGGCCCGATCCCGCAGTCCCACCGACAGGGATTTGCACCTGCGGGTGCTCGAGCGCTGCAAGTACACCACCACCGTGCACCTGACCTACTGGTTCGAGGACGGAGCGCCCCAGGCGGACCCGGACCTGCACATCCGCCTCTACCGCGACGCCGCTCTGGCCGAAGCGGTGCACTGCCAGGCACAGTCCCGCTACACCGCGCTGCCAGGACTGGACCTGGAGAACGAGCGGGCCCTGCACGCCCAGTGGCCGCGCAACCTGCTGCTCAACAAGTGGCTGGCCTTTCTGATTCAGCACGGGCACGGGTTTGCGACGGTCGGCCGTCCGCGGCAACGGGGATAGAACCCGGAAGCGCGGTTAGGTCTTTGCCGCCTGGTCGCGTATGCGCAGTCCGGCGGTGGTAATCCGGCCACGTCCGTCCACCGAGCGCACGCGCAGCCCGATATGCGCCAGTTTTATGCTGTCGCCGGCAACCGCCTTTCGGTTGAGGTGCTGACGGATGAACTCGTCGAGCGTCAGATCGCGTTCCGTGCCTTCCAGTTCAATCCCGTACATCGTCGCCAGCGCCCGCATCGGTGACTCCCCATGCAGAATGAAGTTGCCATAGAAGCGGCGCGGGCTGATATCGCTGAGACCGGTTTCTGCGCGGAACTGTCCGGCAAGCCAGTCGGTATGTCGGGCCGGGTGTGCCAGATAGACGCGATCATCGGCCCGCAGGCGGAAATGCCGTCCGGGAAACAGGAACCGCTTGCCGCGCAGGACTGCCAGCCACCGCACCCGCCGTGCCTGGGGCAAGGCCTCGATGGGGCGGTTCTCGAAGCGGGAGCCGGGTTCCACCCGAAACAGCGATAGCATGAAGCGCAGGCGTCCGCCCCCATGCAGTTCGGTCTGATCCAGCGGCCTTCCAGGTTCCGGGACCTGCAACCCCAGTAGCCGCGCCGCCAGCGCGATGGTCGTGCCCTGCAGCAGCAGGGATACGATGACCACGGCGAAGGTGATGTCGAAGAGGAAGCGGGCCCCGGTCAGGGCCGCCATCAGAGGGAAAATCGCCAGCACAACCGGCACGGCCCCGCGCAGCCCGACCCAGGCGATGAACAGCTGCTCCCGCCAGGGGAAGTGAAAGGGCGCAAGTGAAACGAATACCGCGATCGGGCGAGCGACAAAGATCAGGAACAAGGCGATCAGCGAAGCGGGCAGGGCATTCATCATCAGTTCACTGGGCGTGACCAGCAGTCCCAGGATCAGGAACATGCCGGCCTGGGCCAGCCAGGCCAGGCCATCCATCACGCGAAAGACATGCTCGGTGGCGTGGTTGGGCCGGTTTCCCACCACCAGCCCGAGCAGGTACACGCCGAGAAAGCCGCTGCCTCCCACCTGATTGATGGCCGAGAACGTGATCAGGCCGCCCGAGACGATGAGCAGCGCATACAACCCCTCGACCAGCGGAATCCGTTCCACCAGCCAGGACAGCGCGAACCCCAGACCCACCCCGGCCAGGGCGCCGATGCCGAATTGCAGCAGCAGACCCTGCAGCAGGTGCAGCCAGGTGAGTTCCGCGTCCGAGGTCAGCGCCTGAAGCAGGAACAGCACCAGGAAGATCGCCATCGGATCATTGGTGCCGGATTCGATCTCGAGCGTGGCGCTGACCCGCTGATTCAACGCCATGCCACCCTGTCGCAGCTGCGAAAACACTGCGGCCGCGTCGGTGCTGCCGACGATGCTTCCCAGCAGCAGGCCGTAACGCCAGTCCACGTCCAGCAGCCATGCGATGAAACCACCGGTAAGCCCTGCGCACAGAACCACGCCCAGGCTCGCCAGCGATAGCGCGGGTTTCAGTGCCACCCGAAATGTCTGATAGCGCGTGCGCAGCCCGCCATCCAGCAGAATCACCGCCAGCGCCAGATTGCCCACCAGAAACGCGACGCTGAAATCGTCGAAATCGATCTGGCCGGGACCATCCTCCCCGGCGAGCATGCCCACGCCAAGGAAGATGAGAAGCAGCGGGAAACCGAAACGAGACAGCGGCGTGGCCACCACGCTCAGGAACAGCAGCAGGCCGGCAAACAGCAGCAGGGTATTTATCGCATCCATGCCGACATTCTAGCGGCAGGCGTTAGCCCGCCCGGTCAAATCGAACGTTCTGATATCCGCTCAGGCCGCGATGGAAAAGCGTGCCAGCTGGCTGGAACTGCCGAAGGCGGGGTGGGACGGCCCGATGCCGGCGAACCGTACCTGGTAGCGCTGGCGCTGTGCCACGCCGGTGCACCACTGCTGGAACTGGGCACGCGTCCACTCGAAGCGATGGTCCGGGCGCCGGCGCTGGCCGGGCGACAGGCCATGCAGCCGGTTGTACTCGCGGTTGGGGGTGGTCATTACCAGCATCCGGGGTCGCAACCGCCCGAACACCGCCTGCTCGACCTGCGGCAAGTGACCAGGGTCGACGTGTTCGATGGTCTCCAGCATGACGCCGGCGTCGACGCGCGGAATCGGCCACATGGCATCGGTGAACGAATGCAGGCACACGTGCAGATCCGGATCCGGCCGCAGCAGATCGATGCCGAGAACCATTCTGGCCCGGGCCAGCGCCCGGATATCGGTATCGACGCCGATCAGGCGGGTGAACTGCCGGTGTTCGCGCAGGCGTTGCAGCAGTTCACCGCGACCGCAGCCAAGATCGGCCACGTGTCGTGCGCCGTCGGCAAGCAGCTCGCGAATGACGGCGTTGAAGCGTGCCTGGTGCAGGGCGGTGGCCATGCCTCAGCGGGGGGGAAGTCGGGTGCCGGGCATGGGGTGATTATCGCCGCTTCGATGCGATGATGCGAGTGCCCGGCATGGGATCGGTAGGCTGGGCGTAGCAGACAGGCGCCTGCGGTACGCCGAACTTCAGGTTTCCAGCCAGTTCTCCACGGCCAGTCCCGGGACACGCTCAAACTCGGACAGGTTGGCCGTGACCACCGTAAGACCAAGACTAACTGCCTGCGCCGATAGCACCACTGCAACACGTTCCTCGAGCGCAGCCGGCTCTGCCTTCTCCTCGGCACCGCAGCGCAGCCTTGCAGAAGATGCGCAAGTCTGCCCTTTCGGGTGTTCAGTTGGATTTCCCAAGGCTGGGTTCATGTGCGCACAAAAAACCCCGCCGGAGCGGGGGTATTTGGTGGAGGCGGCGGGAATCGAACCCGCGTCCGCAGGAACTCCACCCTCGGATCTACATGCTTATTCCGCCTTTGGTTGTCGGCGAATGCTACCCGGCGGACAGGGAAAACAATCGCTTAGTCCCGTTTACTCTTAACGGGTCCGCCCGGGACGGGGCTTCAACCGCGATCCTGTGAGGTATGACGTTCGAGTCCGGAAGCACAGGCACTTGCCGGGTCGAACGCTAGCGGGTTTTAGGCCGCCAGAGCGTAGTTGTCGTCGTTGGCAACTATCTTTGTTGCAACCGGTTTATCGAGGTGGATTGCAACCTCGGCATGCACCTTGGGTTTTGACACCTGCGTCGAAGCCATGTCGCCCCCGTGAGCACCAATGATGATAGCAGCTTGCCGTCATCGATGTGCAGTATTCATGGGGTCGATTGGCGGCGACGCAAGGGATCGGCTCTGCCGCGGATGACGAGGATCGGAGAGGCTCAGCTCCGCATGATCTGCGCCTTGCGGCGTTGCCAGTCCTGGTCCTTCTTGTCCTGGCGCTTGTCGTACTTGGCCTTGCCCTTGGCCAGGGCGATTTCGAGCTTGGCCCGGCCTCTCTTCCAGTAGAGGGCGGTAGGAATCAGGGTATAGCCGCGTTGCTCGGTGGCGCCGATCAGCTGGGACAGTTCCCGCTCGTGTAGCAGCAGCTTGCGCGTGCGGGTGGGGTCGGGATCGATGTGGGTGGAGGCGTCGGGCAGGGGGTGGATGTGCGAGCCCAGCAACCATGCCTCCGCATCCTTGAGGATGACGTAGGCTTCGGTGATGCGTCCCTTGCCCGCGCGCAGGGCCTTGACCTCCCAGCCGGCCAGCACCAGCCCGGCCTCAAAGCGTTCCTCGAGGAAGAAATCGTGCTTGGCCTTGCGGTTGAGCGCGATGGTCGAAGAGGGCTGTTTGGGGGATTTCGCCTTGCTCATGTGTCGTAGTATAAGTGATTGAAAGTCCGAGTTTTGCGTGAGTCTCTTGGAAGTTAACCCAACACGCTGGTCGTCGCCCGCCACGTTCGTGATGGCGGCGGCCGCGGCCGTGATTGGCCTGGGCAATGTGTGGCGACTGCCGTTCCTGGCCGGCGAGTACGGCGGCGGCGCCTTCCTGCTGGTCTATGGCCTGGCACTGGGGGCCATGGCGCTGCCGCTGCTGGTCGGCGAGCTGATGCTGGGCCGCGGGGCCCGCACCGATCTGGTGGGCATGATCGGCCGCTGGGCGCAGACATCCGGCCTGTCGCGCCGGTGGGGCATCATCGGTTACCTGGCGCTGCTCGGGGCGGTGATGGTGCTGTCCTACTACAGCGTGATCGCGGGCTGGAGCATGGCGTATTTTCTGAGATCCGCCGCAGGGCTGCTGGAGGGGCTGGACCGCAGCGGCGTGCGGGCCGGATTTGTCGAACTGGCTAGCGACCCCGAAAAGGGGCTGGGCTGGCACACCATATTCATGGTGGCGGCCACCGCCTGTGTGGCACAGGGCCTGCGCCGGGGCATCGAATCCACCGCCCGCTGGATGCTGGTCGGCGCTGTGCTGGCGCTGCTCGCGCTGTTGGCGGTGGCGGCCGGCGACGGTTTCACCGCGGCGGTTCAGTATCTGTTCCGACCGGATTTCGCGGCTCTGGGTTGGCGCGGGACCATCGATGCCTTTCACCAGGCCTTCTTCAGCCTCAGTCTCGGGGTCGGGGTGATGCTGGCGTATGGTGCCTATCTGCCGGAGGGATCGTCGCTGGTCCGGGTGAGTCTGGCGGTGATGCTACTGGACACGGCGTTTGCGCTGCTGGCCGGATTGGCCATCATCTCCCTGGTGCTGGGCGCCGGCATGGCGCCGGAGAGCGGGCTGCCGCTGGTATTCGAGCTGCTGCCGGCCGCGGGCGCGGGCGGCTGGACGGTGACGCTGTTCTTTTTCATGCTGATGCTGGTCACCCTGACCAGCGCGGTGGGATTGCTCGAGCCGCTGGTGGTATGGCTGATGGCGCGCCTGCAGGTGTCGCGGGTGGTTGCCGCCTGCAGCGCGGGGGCGCTGATCTGGTTCATCGGGCTGGGCACGCTGCTGTCGTTCAACGTGCTGGCTGATGTCCGCCTGCTGGACCGGACGCTGTTCGACTGGCTGTCGATGCTGAGTTCGCGTTTCCTGTTGCCGGCCTTCGGGTTGCTGCTGTGCGTATTCATCGGCCGGTTTCTGCCGCTGGCCGCGCTGCGCGACGCTTGGGCCGACAAGCCCTGGTTCGGTCTCTGGCACTGGTTGCTGCGCTATCCCACCCGTATCGGACTGATCGTGGTGCTACTGCATTCCCTGGGTGTGTTCGAGTTTCTGGAGCGGTTGTGGGGCACGGGCTGAACGTCGAGGTTGCGTTCGCGCGTCCGGATGCGCAGATCCTTTGCCATGTCCATTTGCCGGCCGGCGGCACCGCGGCGGAGGCGGTGGAGGCCTCGGGGGTTCTCGAACTGCATCCGGGAATCGACTGGCCGGGTGCTGCGCTGGGCGTGTTCGGGCGTCGGGTATCCCCGGATCAGCCGTTGCGCGACGGGGATCGTGTGGAGATCTACCGGCCGCTGATGGCTGATCCCAAGGAACAGCGTAGACGGCGGGCGGGGCGCTAGCCGGGCTAGCGGTGCCTAGGGTATCGGCGTCTGCCGACCGTCGTTGCCGCTGTTGTCGATAACCGGCGGCGTTTCGAGGTCGTCGGGATCGTCGTCGATCTGCTGCTGTTCTTCCGGCAGCAGCGCCTCGTAGCTTTCGTCACCGTCGATGCTGGCCAGCGCGCCCTCGCTGAAGTGCAGGCTGAGCTTGCTTTCACGCGCCTGACCACGGGTGTTGCGGTAGTAGAACAAGTAGTCCCAGCGGTTCGGCTCGAAATTGCTCACGACCAGCGGCGTGCCCAGCAGGTAGCGCACCTGCGGCGGTGTCATGCCGAGCTCCAGCTGCTGAACCTTGTCCTGCGTTACCACGTTGCCTTGCAGAACGGGCACTCGGTAGTAGCTCGGCAGGGCGCAGCCGGCCAGCGACAGGCCGGCGAGCAGGATCAGTGTGCGTTTCATGATTATCCGCAACAGGAAAACGCCGGCACTATAAGTCACCGTTGCGGCTGCAGCAATCCACGGCCTCAGGACTCGGCGCGATCGCGCATTTCCCGGGCATGATCGAGGGTGCGCTCGGTGATTTCCAGACCGCCGAGCATGCGCGCGAGCTCTTCGATGCGGGCGTCGTCGTCGAGCGCGCGAATGTCCGTGCGGGTGTGTCCGTCGACCACCTGCTTGGCAACCTGCAGGTGATGTCGGGCCTGGGCCGCCACCTGCGGCAGGTGGGTCACGCACAGGACCTGGCCCTGATCGGCCAGCCGGCGCAGGCAGCGCCCCACGATTTCCGCCACCCCGCCACCGATGCCGGCGTCGACTTCGTCGAATACCAGCGTCGGAATCGGTGTGCCGCCCACCGCCGCCATCTGGATGGCCAGGCTGATGCGCGAAAGCTCGCCGCCGGAGGCCACCCGCTCCAGCGATCGCGGGGCCTGCCCGGGATTGGCGCTGACCCGGAAATGGACGCGGTCGTGCCCGCTGACCGACACCGGCGCCTCCGACCTGGCTTCCACATCGATCTCGAACAGGCCGGCCGGCATGCCCAGATCGCGCAGGCCTTCGGTCACCGCCGCCGCCAGCGTGCCGGCGGCTTCCCTGCGGGCCCGGTGCAGTTGATTGGCGGTGTTGGCGTAGTCTGTCCGCAACTGGTCGCGTCGAGTCTGCAGTTCGGCCAGCCGGGTTCGGCCGCCTTCGAGCCGTTCCAGCGCGGCGGTAAGCTCGTCGAGCTGCGCCGGCAGTTCCGCCGGCCGGCACTGATGCTTGCGGGCCAGATCCTGGATCGCCTCCATCCGTGATTCCACGGTGGCCAGCCGCTCGGGATCGAGCGCGATGCCGTCCAGCTGGCGGCGCAGATCGTCGGCGGCTTCCTGTGCCTGGATGCGGGCCCCCGAGATCAGTTCGGCCGGGCCAGCAAAGCCGTCGTCCAGCGCGGATAGGTCGCCTAGCTGGCGTTCGGCCTGACCGAGCCGGTCGATGGCGCTGGCGGTGTCCTCATCGGTCAGCAGCGCCAGCAGGGACTGGCCGTCGCGCAGCAGCTGCTCCGCATTGGCCAGGCGTCGATGCTCGGCCGTGAGGGCTTCCCATTCATCCGGGACGGGCGCCAGCGCCTGCAGTTCTGCCACCTGAAACTGCAGCAGTTCCAGCCGTGACTGGCCGGCATCGTCGGTGGCGTCCAGCTCGTGGATGTTTCGCTCGCAGGCCTGAAGTTCGCGCACCAGTTCCCCCAGCGCCGCCAGCTGCGGGGCAAGATGGCCGTGCTCGTCCAGCAGGTCGCGCTGGGCCCCGGGGCGCAGCAGGCTCTGGTGGGCGTGCTGGCCGTGGATGTCGACCAGATGTTCGCCCAATTCGCGCAGGTCGCGTCCGGCGGCGGGGGAGCCGTTGATCCAGTGGCGGCTGCGGCCCTCCCGCGAGACCACGCGGCGGATCAGGCATTCGGACTCGTCCGCGAGCTCGCGGTCCGACAGCCAGGTCCGGGCAGCAGGCGCATCGGTGAGATCGAAGATGGCGCTGATCTCGGCGCGGTCGCGGCCGTCGCGCACGGCGCTGGCATCGGCGCGGTCGCCCAGCAGCAACCCCAGGGCGTCGATCAGAATGGACTTGCCGGCCCCGGTTTCGCCCGACAGCACGGTCATGCCCGCGCCCAGGTTGAGCTGCAGGTCATCGATGATTGCGAAGTCGCGTATCGCCAGCTCGCTGAGCATGGTCGCGGGTCAGTGGCCGGTCAGGGGATCGCGCTGGCCGCGGCCCCATTGCAGCTTGTTTCGCAGAATATTGTAATAGTCGTAGCCGGGGGGGTGGATCAGGGTGAGCTCGCGGTCGGCCCGCGCCACCGTCACCCGGTCGCCGGGCACCAGCGTTTCGCTTTCCTGACCGTCTACGGTGAACAGGGCCTGGGAGCGGTTGGTGGCGCCGATCACGATGCCGACCTCGTGCCGGCCGTCGATCACCAGCGGCCGGTCGGACAGGGTGTGCGGGCAGATCGGCACCAGCGCCAGGGCGTTCAGGCCGGGATGCAGCACCGGCCCGCCCCCGGACAGGGCGTAGGCGGTGGAGCCGGTCGGGGTAGCGACGATCAGGCCATCCGCGCGGTGGCGGCTGATGAAGCTGCCGTCCATGAAGGTGTCGAACTCCAGCACCCGGGCGAACTCGGCGTTGCGGATGACCACGTCGTTGAGCGCAAGGAACGGACCGGCGCACGAACCGTCGGTATGTTCGACCCGCGCGGTGAGCAGCAACCGGCGATCCCGGACGAAATCGCCGGCCAGCACCTTGTCCAGGGTGCGTTCCATCTGGTCCGGCAGGATATCGACCAGAAATCCCAGCCGGCCGAGATTGATGCCCAGCAGCGGCGTGTCGTGCAGTGCCACTGCACGGCCGGCGTCGAGCAGGGTGCCGTCGCCGCCCACCACCATCACCAGGTCGCAGGCCTCGCCGATGGCATGGCGGTCGACCACGTCCCCGGACCAGTCGGGCAGGTGATGGGCCGTGGCGGCATCCACCACCACCTGGCGGTCGCGGTCGCGGATCGCCTGCGCAACCCGCCGCACGGTGTCGGCAACGCCTGGGTCACCGCGCTTGCCGACTATGCCGATGACTGGAAATGGTTGCGCCATGCAGTTTCCTCGGCGGCGGACCGGACTGACCGGCCGCGTGCCTTGACAGCCCACGGGGGCAGCTGCAGTCTCCAGTCGTGCCCGCCTGACCCGATTGATATCCGGAGCGCATTCTGCCTGCATGACCGGCGAAACGGAACACGACCAGCTGGACGACCGCGCCCGGGCACTGCTCAAGACGCTGGTCGAACGCTACATCCACGACGGTCAGCCGGTGGGGTCCCGGGTGCTGGCGCGCTCCTCCGGCCTGCAGGTCAGCGCGGCCACGGTGCGCAACGTGATGGCCGATCTCGAGGAAATGGGCTTCGTGGCCTCGCCGCACACGTCGGCCGGCCGCATTCCCACCGTGCGCGGATACCGGCTGTTCGTGGATGCCCTGCTGGCGCCCGAGCCGCTGGCCGAGCGCGAACTCGACGACATCGAGCAGCAGTTGCGCGCCCATGTCCGTGACGGCGACGACGTGCTGGCATCGGCCTCGCGCCTGCTGTCGTCGCTGTCGGACATGACCGGCATCGTTACCGTGCCGCGCACGGATACCGCCAGCCTGCGGCAGATCGAATTCCTCCCGCTGTCGGACCGGCGGGTGCTGGCGATTCTGGTTATAAACCAGCGCGAGGTACAGAACCGCATCCTGCAGACTGAACGCGACTACTCGCGCCGCGAGCTCGAACGGGCGGCGGCGATTCTCAATGAACGCTATGCCGGCAAGCCGCTGCTGCAGATCCGCCGGGCCCTGATGCGGGACATGCACGAAGCCCAGGATGACGTGAACCAGGGCCTGCTCAATGCCCTGAACATCGCGCAGAGTGCCTTCGGCGGCAGCACCGCCGATCGTGGTGACTACCGGATGGCCGGGGAAAGCAATCTCATGGGCTTCCCGGAATTCGCCGAGGTCGATCGGTTGCGGCGGCTGTTCGACGCCTTCGAACGCAAGAGGGATCTGCTGTCGTTGTTTGATGACTGCCTGTCGGCGGACGGCGTGCGGATTTTCATCGGTGACGAATCCGGCTATCGGGTGTTGGATGAGTGCAGCGTGGTGTCGGCGGCCTACACCGTGGACGGCGACGTGGTGGGCACGCTGGGGGTGATCGGCCCCACCCGCATGGCCTACAACCGCATCATCCCGCTGGTGGACGCCACGGCCAGCCTGCTGGGCACGGCCTTGAAAAGAGCCAACTGACCCCTATCTAGCGCCGGGTAACGGGCGACACACCGCCCGCCCAATCCACCATCCAAGGCGCTAGGAGCAGCATGAGCGAACAGCAACGCCAGTCCGGCCCGCAGCCGGACGACGAGCCGGCACAGCCGACGCCACCGGAAAACGAGCAGGCCGCTGACGCCGGCCAGGAGCCGGCAGACGACGATGCGACCCTGCACGAACTCCGCGAGGAAGCCGAGCGTTGCCGGGAACAGGCCCTGCGCGCCCATGCCGAGCTGGAAAACGTGCGCAAGCGGGCCGAACGCGACGTGGCCAATGCACACAAGTTCGCGCTGGAGCGCTTCGCCGGCGAGTTGCTCGGCGTGCGCGACAGTCTGGAGATGGGCCTGTCGGCGGCCGAGGACGACGGCGCCGATGCGACCAAGCTGCACGAGGGCATGGAGCTCACCCGTCGCATGCTGGCGCAGGCGATGGAGAAGTTCGGCGTCGAGGCGGTGAATCCGGACGGGGAGGCCTTCGATCCCGATTTCCACGAAGCCATTTCCACCCAGCCGACCAGTGATGTGTCACCCAACACCGTGGTGCAGGTGGTCCAGCGCGGTTACCTGCTCAACGGCCGGGTGCTGCGGCCGGCGATGGTGGTGGTCAGCAAGGCCGCCGACGAGGATGCCGGGCAGGGCGCTTGAAAAGCCCGCCGCGGCCCCAACCATTGCGGTTAATCAGCAATTTGCGCCATTCGACTCATAACGGATCAAACAGGTAGACATCATGGGCAAGATTATTGGCATCGACCTGGGCACGACCAACTCATGCGTTGCCGTGCTCGAGGGCGACAAGGCGAAGGTCATCGAGAACGCCGAGGGCGAGCGCACCACGCCGAGCGTGGTGGCGTACACCGATGACGACCAGATTATCGTGGGCCGTCCGGCCAAGCGTCAGGCGGTCACCAACCCCACCGACACGTTGTACGCGATCAAGCGTCTGATCGGCCGCACCTTCGATGACCCCACGACCCAGCGGGACATCGACATCGTGCCCTACAACATCGTCAAGGCCGACAACGGCGATGCCTGGGTCGAGGCCCGCGGCAACAAGATGGCGCCGCCGGAAGTTTCGGCCAAGGTGCTGCAGAAGATGAAGTCCACCGCCGAGGACTATCTCGGCGAGAAGGTGACCGAAGCCGTGATCACGGTCCCGGCCTACTTCAACGACTCGCAGCGCCAGGCCACCAAGGACGCCGGCCGCATCGCCGGGCTCGAGGTCAAGCGCATCATCAACGAGCCCACCGCGGCCGCGCTGGCCTACGGCATGGACAAGAAGGGCGACAAGAAGATCGCGGTCTACGACCTGGGCGGCGGTACCTTCGATATCTCCATCATCGAGGTGGCGGAAGTCGACGGTGAGCACCAGTTCGAGGTACACGCCACCAACGGCGACACCTTCCTGGGTGGCGAGGACTTCGACATGGCGGTGATCGACCACATCGCCGACGAGTTCCAGAAGGAGCAGGGCGTGGACCTGCGCAAGGACAAGCTGGCCCTGCAGCGCCTCAAGGAGGCCGCCGAAAAGGCCAAGATCGAGCTGTCCTCGACCCAGCAGACCGAGATCAACCTGCCGTATGTCACGGCCGACCAGTCCGGCCCCAAGCATCTCAACATGAAGATGACCCGGGCCAAGCTCGAGTCGCTGGTCGACGACCTCATCCAGCGCACCGTCGGCCCCTGCAAGACCGCCCTCAAGGATTCCGGCATGTCGGCCTCCGACATCGACGAGGTGATCCTGGTCGGCGGCCAGACCCGCATGCCCGCGGTGCAGGAAGCCGTGACCAAGATCTTCGGTAAGGAAGCCCGCAAGGACGTCAACCCGGACGAGGCGGTGGCCGTGGGTGCCGCGATTCAGGGTTCGGTGCTCTCGGGCGACACCAAGGACGTGCTGCTGCTCGACGTGACCCCGCTGAGCCTGGGTATCGAAACGCTCGGCGGCAAGATGACCAAGCTGATCGAGAAGAACTCGACCATTCCGACCCGCAAGTCGGAAACGTTCACCACCGCTGACGACAACCAGCAGGCGGTGACCGTGCACGTGCTTCAGGGCGAGCGCGAGATGTCCAGCGCCAACAAGTCGCTGGGCCGCTTCGATCTGGCGGATATCCCGCCGGCGCCCCGCGGTACGCCGCAGATCGAGGTGACCTTCGACATCGACGCCAACGGCATCCTCAACGTGTCGGCCAAGGACAAGGCCACCGGCAAGGAGCAGTCGATCGTGATCAAGGCGTCCTCGGGCCTGTCGGACGAGGAAATCGAGAAGATGGTCAAGGACGCCGAGGAGCATGCCGAGGACGATCGCAAGTTCAACGAGCTGATCAACGCCCGCAACCAGGCCGACGGTCTGATCCACGGCGTCGAGAAGAGCCTCAAGGATCTCGGCGACAAGGTCACCGACGACGAGAAGAAGCCGATCGAGGAGGCCATCAGCGAGCTGCGTGAAGTGCTCGACGGCGACGACAAGGAAGCCATCGACCAGAAGACGCAGAAGCTGTCCGAGGCCTCGAGTTCGGTGTTGGAGAAGGCCTATGCCGAGGCCGCCGGCGGCGAGCAGGCCGAGGGGCAGGACGCCGAGGCTGGCAAGACCGGCTCGTCCGATTCCGAGGACGTCGTCGATGCCGAGTTCGAGGAAGTGGACGAGGAAAAGAAGTCCGGCACCAACAACTGATGTGATTCGGGATTCGCGATTGCCCACCGGTCGCCCGCATCCCGGGTGGTCGGGGCAAACCGCGAATCGGTGCCCTCCGGGCGGATAGCCCGGATCGAGTCGGCAGCCGGCAACGGCTGCCGACTTCGTTGTTACGAATCCGCAACCCATTACCGACCACGGCCCGACAATGAGCAAACGCGACTACTACGAGGTTCTCGGGGTCTCCCGGGATGCTTCCGAAGCCGACATCAAGAAGGCCTATCGCCGGCTGGCGATGAAGAATCACCCGGATCGCAATCCGGATGACGCGGAAGCCGAAGCCCGGTTCAAGGAGGCTTCCGAAGCCTACGAAGTGCTCTCGGATGCCAGTAAGCGTCAGGCCTATGACCAGTTCGGCCACGCCGGCCTGGGCGGCGCGGCCGGGGGCGGCGGTGCCGGCGGCGGCTTCGGCGACATCTTCGGCGATATCTTTTCCGACATCTTCGGCGGCGGCATGGGCGGCGGCCGGTCGCGCGCGGCGCGTGGTGCCGATCTGCGCTATGACCTCAGTCTGGATCTGGAAACCGCCGTGGCCGGCGACGAGGTCAAGATCCGCATTCCCACCCTAGAAGAGTGCGAGCATTGCGACGGGGACGGGGCGGAACCCGGCTCCGACAAGCTGCGCTGCGGCACCTGTGGCGGTGTGGGTCAGGTGCGGCTGCAGCAGGGCTTCCTGTCGATTCAGCAGCCCTGCCCGGATTGCCGCGGCCGCGGCACGGTGATCAACAACCCCTGCATGCGCTGCCGCGGGGAAGGGCGCACCCAGAGCCAGAAGAATCTGTCCGTGAAGGTGCCGCCGGGCGTGGACAACGGCGATCGCATCCGCCTGTCCGGCGAGGGCGAGCCCGGCGACATGGGTGGCCCGCCGGGCGATCTTTACGTGCAGATCAACGTCAAACCGCATGATCTGTTCACCCGCGACGGCAACGACCTGCGTTGTACCGTCCCGCTGAACATGGTTACCGCGGCGCTGGGCGGCGAAATCGACGTACCGACGCTGGCGGGCAAGGTCAGCCTGCGGATTCCGCCCGAAACCCAGAGCGGCCGGGTATTCCGGCTCAAGAGCAAGGGCGTGAAGTCGGTGCGGGCCTCGGCCCCGGGCGACCTGTTGTGCAAGGTGGCGGTGGAAACGCCGGTGAACCTCACCAAGCACCAGAAGGAGCTGATGGAGGAGCTGGCCGCCAGTCTCGACAAGGGCGGCTCCCGCCACAACCCGGAATCCAGCTCCTGGCTGGACAAGGCCAAGCGCTTCTTCGAGGAGCACCTGGGGTAGAAGACGAACAGGTAACCGCAGATTGCGCAGATGGACGCAGATTGGATGGCTGGAAATGCCTGAACGTGACCCCTGTCGCTTCCGCCCCCGGTTGCCGGGGCGTGGCGACTGCCACTGACGCAATCAGAAATCTGTGTAAATCTGCGCAATCTGCGGTTCCTGTCTTCCCCATTTACCTGCCCGGAATGCCCGAATGAGTCACATTAAAGTCGCGATCAATGGCGCCGGCGGCCGCATGGGTCGCAATCTGGTGAGCGCCTGTGTGGCGGCCGACGGGCTGAGCCTGAGCGCGGCGTTCGAGGCGGCGGATTCGCCGTTCATCGGGACCGATGCCGGGAGTCTGGCGGGCGAGCAGGCGCTGGACGTGGCGATTGCCGCGGCCGATACCCGGCGTGATCATGCCTTCGACGTGCTGGTGGATTTCACCCGGCCCGAGCCGTCGCTGGTCGCGCTGGCGGATTGTCGTGCCATGGGGGCGGCGATGGTGATCGGCACCACCGGCTTCGACGAGGCCCAGATCGCCGAGATCGACGCCGCCGCTGGCGACATCCCGCTGGTATTCGCCCCGAACATGAGTGCCGGGGTCAATCTGACCCTGAAGCTGCTCGAGATGGCCGCCCGCGCGCTGGGCGATACGGTCGACATCGAGATCATCGAGGCCCATCACCGCCACAAGGTCGATGCCCCCTCCGGCACCGCGCTGAAGATGGGCGAAGTGGTTGCCGGTGCGCTGGGTCGGAATCTTGATGACTGTGCGGTGTACGGCCGCGAGGGTCATACCGGTGAACGGGATCGCAAGACCATCGGTTTCGAGACCATCCGCGCCGGCGACATCGTGGGCGAGCACACGGTGCTGTTCGCCGGCGACGGCGAGCGCCTGGAAATCAGCCACAAGGCCTCCAGCCGGACCACCTTTGCCAGCGGGGCGATGCGGGCAGCCGCCTGGGTGGCGGGCCGCGCACCGGGTCGCTACGACATGCCGGATGTGCTCGGTCTGAGATAGATCGGGCCGGTATCCGGTCTGCTATCGGTGAAAGTCGGAAAAGGGGAGGCCATCACCATGCCCATGCGATTCGTCGCTATTCTGCTGGCGCTGACCCTGTCGGGCACCGCGGCGGCGGTCTGTCCCGGGCCCGTGGCGGTGCAGGTGCTGGGCTCCGGCGGGCCGATTGCCGACGACGGCCGGGCTTCCAGCGGTTATCTGGTCTGGATCGAGGGCCGAGCCCGCCTGCTGGTGGATGCCGGCAGCGGCACCGCCCGCCAGTTCGGTCTGGCCGGGGCGAGCATGGATGATCTCGATGCCATCGCGCTGACCCATCTGCATACCGATCACAGCAATGATCTGCCGGCCTACCTCAAGACCGCCTCATTCAGCGAGCGCGGGCGGGCACTGGCACTGATCGGCCCCGACGGCAACGACGGGTTTCCGGGCCTTCGGGCGTTCACGCAAAGCCTGCTGGACGACACCGACGGGGCCTACCGCTACCTCTCGGCCTATCTCGAGGACGACGGCGGCCGGCTGTTTCCGCTGGAGCGGATCGAAGTCGATCACGATCGGCGCGAGCCCCGGACGGTGTGGAAGAACGACCGCCTGCGGGTGGACGCGATCGGCGTCACGCACGGGCCGGTACCGGCGCTCGGGTATCGGGTGAGCGTCGGTGATCGCACGATTGCCTTCAGCGGCGACCAGAACAGCGACAACCCCGCATTCGCGGCGATGATCGAGGGCGCCGACCTGCTGGTGATGCACCACGCCATCCCCGAGAACGCCGGCCGGGTGGCGCGTAATCTTCACGCCACGCCGTCGGCCATCGGCGAACTCGCCCGCGATGCCGGCGTCAGCAAGCTGGTGTTGTCCCATCTGATGCGGCGCAGCCTCGATCACCTGGCGGCCAGTCGCGCCGCCATCGCCGAACACTACGACGGCGCGACCCTGGTCGCCGAGGACGGCCTCTGTCTGCAGCCCTGATTCCGGGCGCTATCCGGCAGACAGTTAGACGCTGGCCGGCTCGCCCGCTATAATCCTCGCCGCTCGCCCCGAGGCCGTCACCGGCCCGATCCGCGAGTCCCCTGAAGCGCCATCGGGAGATCTGCTTGCGTCCACCGGCACTGCTCGCACTCGCGGACGGCAGCCTTTTCCACGGGCTTGCCATCGGTTCACAAGGCATTTCCAGTGGTGAGGTGGTCTTCAATACCGCGATGACCGGCTACCAGGAAATCCTCACGGATCCCTCGTACCGTCGTCAGATGGTGACCCTGACCTATCCCCATGTCGGGAACGTCGGCGTGAATGCCGACGACACCGAATCCGGAAACGTTCAGGCGGCCGGCCTGATCCTGCGCGAGGTACCGCGCGCGCCCAGCAACTGGCGCAGCCAGGGCAGCCTGATCGACTACCTGGAAGCGAATGGGCTGGTCGCCATCGGCGATATCGACACCCGCCGTCTGACCCGACTGCTGCGGGAGAAGGGCGCCCAGAACGGCTGCATCATGGCCGGCGACGTGGACGCCGACGAGGCGCTGCGCGTGGCGCGCGAATTCCCCGGGCTCAAGGGTATGGACCTGGCGGCGGAAGCCGGTACCGCCAGCACCTACGCTTGGTCGGAACCGAGCTGGACCCGTACCGCCCCTGCGGCAGCCCATCACGTCGCCGTCTACGATTACGGCGTGAAGCACAACATCCTGCGCCGGCTGGTCGATCACGGCTGCCGTGTCACGGTGGTACCACCGCGCATGCCGGTGGACGAAGTACTCGCGTTGGACATCGACGGGGTGGTGCTTTCCAACGGGCCGGGTGATCCGGACCCCTGCGACTACGCCATCGCCAGCGCGCGAACCCTGATCGAACGCCGGATTCCCACCCTCGGCATCTGCCTGGGCCATCAGATCCTGGGCCTGGCCGCCGGTGCGCGTACCGTGAAGATGAAGTTCGGCCACCACGGCGCCAACCATCCCGTTCAGGACCTGGCAACCGGCGCGGTGATGATCTCCAGCCAGAACCATGGGTTCGCGGTGGACGAGGCCAGCCTGCCCGAGGGCGTACGCGCCAGCTACCGCTCCCTGTTTGACCACAGCCTGCAGGGCATCGCGCTGGCCGATGCCCCGGCATTCTCCTTCCAGGGCCACCCCGAGGCCAGCCCCGGGCCGCATGATGTCGCGCCGCTATTCGGAAAATTCATTCGTCTGATGGAAACCGCGAAGTCATGATCCGCAGATTTCGCAGATTTCGCAGATTGCACAGATTCGGGTGGCTGCATGAATCACGGTTCGGCGGGCGAAATGCGGTTTTCGGTAAACCTGGCTGGTGCCGACGGGCGACACTAGTGGTAGACACAAGTGGGCTGAATCCCGGTATCAACCGTTATTCCGTCTCTGACCAATCAGCGCAATCTGCGTAATCTGCGGATAGTTCCAACGAATGCCCAAACGCACCGACATCAAGAGCATCCTCATCATCGGCGCCGGCCCGATCGTGATCGGGCAGGCCTGCGAGTTCGATTACTCCGGCGCCCAGGCCTGCAAGGCGCTCACCGAGGAGGGCTTCCGGGTCATCCTGGTGAACTCGAACCCGGCCACGATCATGACCGATCCTGATTCCGCGGATACGGTCTACATCGAGCCGATCCAGTGGCAGACCGTGGCGCGGATCATCGAGGAGGAAAAGCCCGATGCGCTGTTGCCCACGATGGGCGGACAGACGGCGCTCAATTGTGCCCTGGACCTGTGGCGCGAGGGCGTGCTCGACAAGCACGGGGTGGAGCTGATCGGGGCGTCGCAGGACGCCATCGACATGGCCGAGGACCGCGAACGCTTCCGTGAAGCGATGCACGAGATCGGCCTGGATACCCCGGATTCCGCGCTGGCACACAGCATGGAAGAGGCCACGGCGGCCCAGGCCAGGCTCGGCTTTCCCATCATCGTGCGGCCCTCGTTCACCATGGGCGGGACCGGCGGCGGGATCGCGTACAACCGTGAGGAATTCGACGATATTGTAAGCCGTGGCATCGAGTTGTCACCGACTAATGAAGTATTGCTCGAAGAGTCGGTGCTGGGCTGGAAGGAATACGAGATGGAGGTGATCCGCGACCACGCGGACAACTGCATCATCGTCTGCTCGATCGAGAACTTCGATCCCATGGGCGTGCACACCGGTGACTCGATCACCGTGGCCCCGGCCCAGACGCTGACCGACAAGGAATATCAGCGCATGCGGGACGCGTCGCTGGCATGCCTGCGCAAGATCGGAGTGGATACCGGCGGTTCCAACGTCCAGTTCGGCGTGGATCCGGCTACCGGCCGCATGGTGGTCATCGAGATGAACCCCCGGGTGTCGCGCTCGTCCGCGCTGGCGTCCAAGGCCACCGGCTTCCCCATTGCCAAGGTGGCCGCCAAGCTGGCGGTGGGTTACACGCTGGACGAACTGCGCAACGAGATCACTGGCGGGCTCAGCCCGGCCTCGTTCGAGCCCAGCATCGATTACGTGGTCACCAAGATTCCGCGCTTCACCTTCGAGAAATTCCCCACCGCCGACGACCGCCTCACCACCCAGATGAAATCCGTGGGCGAGGCCATGGCCATCGGCCGCAATTTCCAGGAATCGTTGCACAAGGCCATGCGCAGCCTGGAGATCGGCTCCGACGGGTTCGAGCAGAAGCTGGCGGATTATGATTCCGCCGAAGCGCTGACCGCCCTTCGCAACGAACTCACCACCCCGCGTGCCGATCGTCTGTGGTACGTGGGCGAGGCCTTTCGCGCCGGGATGACGGTGGCGGAGGTATTCGAACTCACCTGGATCGATCCCTGGTTCCTGGATCAGATCGCCGAACTGATCGAGATGGAAGGCGAACTTGCCGGCCGCGCCCTGAGCGACCTGGACGCGGGCGAGCTGCGCCGCTACAAGCGGGCCGGCTTTTCCGACCGGCGTCTGGCGCGGCTGCTGGATACCGGGGAGTTCGCGGTGCGCGACGCGCGGCTGGCCCACGGGGTGACGCCGGTGTTCAAGCGGGTGGATTCCTGCGCCGCCGAATTCCCCACCGCCACCGCGTATCAGTATTCATCCTACGATGAAGAATGCGAGGCTAACCCCTCCGATAGAAAGAAGATCATGGTGCTGGGCGGCGGACCGAACCGGATCGGCCAGGGCATTGAATTCGACTATTGCTGCGTGCATGCGGCGTTGGCGATGCGCGAGGATGGTTACGAGACCATCATGGTCAACTGCAATCCGGAGACCGTGTCCACCGACTACGACACCTCGGATCGGCTGTACTTCGAGCCGCTGACGTTCGAGGACGTGATGTCGGTGATCGACGTGGAAAAGCCCGAAGGCGTGATCGTGCAGTACGGTGGGCAGACCCCGCTGAAACTGGCCCGCCGCCTGGAGGCTGCCGGGGCGCCCATCATCGGCACCACGCCGGATTCCATCGATCTGGCCGAGGACCGCGACCGGTTCCTAAATCTGGTCAACAAGCTCGGCCTCAAGCAGCCGGCCAACCGCACCGCGCGCTCGGAAGCCGAGGCGATGGAACTGGCCGAGGAAGTCGGCTACCCGATGGTGGTGCGGCCGTCCTACGTCCTGGGCGGCCGGGCGATGGAAATCGTGTTCGGTCCCGAGGACCTGGCGCGCTACATGGCGGTGGCCGTGCATGTCTCCGAAGATGCTCCGGTGCTGCTGGATCGCTTCCTGGATGATGCCATCGAGCTGGATGTGGACGCCATCTGCGACGGTCACCGCACCTTCATCGGCGGGGTGATGGAGCACATCGAGCAGGCCGGGGTGCATTCCGGCGACTCCGCCTGTTCGCTGCCGCCCTACAGTCTGTCGGGCGAGGTGCTGGACGAGATCCGCGCCCAGACCGCGGCGCTGGCCCGCGGGCTGGAAGTCGTGGGGCTGATGAACGTGCAGTTCGCGGTGAAGAACGGGGACGTCTACCTGCTGGAGGTCAATCCGCGCGCCTCGCGTACGGTGCCCTTCGTGTCCAAGGCTACCGGGCTGCCGCTGGCGAAGATCGCAGCTCGCTGCATGGCCGGCCGGTCGCTGGATGAGCAGGGCATTGGCGAGGAGCGGATACCGGACTACTTCTCGGTGAAGGAGGCGGTGTTCCCCTTTAACAAGTTCCCCAGCGTTGACCCCTTGCTGGGACCGGAAATGAAATCCACCGGCGAAGTGATGGGGGTGGGCTACTCCTTCGGCGAGGCGTTCGCCAAGTCCCAGCTGGCGGCTGGCGCCGGCCTGCCGCGCAGCGGGACCGCGCTGATCACCGTGCGCGAGGCGGACAAGGCCCATGTGGCCGGATTGGCCGCCCAGCTGGCGGAAGCCGGGTTCAGTCTGGTGGCCACCCGTGGCACTGCCGCCACGCTGCAGGCTGCCGGCATCGAGGTGCGGACGGTGAACAAGGTCAAGGAAGGGCGCCCGCACATCGTGGACATGATCAAGAACGATGAAATCCAGTTCATCGTCAACACCACCGAAGGCAAGCGTGCGATCGAGGAATCACAATCCATTCGCACCACGGCCCTGCGTTACAAGGTGGCTTATTTCACCACCATCGCGGGCGCAAGAGCATCGTGTAACGCATTGACATACCTGGAAAATATGTCGGTTCACCCATTGCGGTCCCTGCACCAGTCGCTGCGCCCGGCGGGCAAGGTCTAGCCAAAACCGTTATACTGCGCATCGGTTCTAAGCGCTTTTCAACGCCATTTCCAACCCGAAAGAGCAATCCGAGAGCGACGGGGTCATCTTCCGTTCCCCGGTCCTCGACGACGGGGCCGCCATCTGGCAACTGGTTGTCGATACCGGCGTTCTCGACGTCAACTCGCCGTACGCGTACCTGCTGATCACCGAGCATTTCGCCGCCACCAGCGTGGTGGCCGAACTCGACGGCCGCGTCGTCGGCTTCATCTCCGCCTACTGCCCGCCCGGCAAGCCGGATACGGTGTTCGTGTGGCAGGTCGGTGTCGCCGAAGCCGGACGCGGGCGTGGCATCGCCACCCGCATGCTGCAGGACATCATGCTGCGTCCGGCCTGCGCCGGCGTGTCGTATCTCGACACCACGATCGGTCCCAGCAACGACGCTTCGATGGCGCTGTTCCGCGGCTTCGCCCGGCGCATGGATGCCGACGTGAACGAAACCGAGCTGTTCCCGGCCGCGGCATTCCCCGGCGACGGCGAGCACGAACCCGAAATCCTCTTCCGCATCGGCCCGTTTGATCGCGAGGCCGCCCAGGCCTGACCGGCAGCACGCCCCAGGAGTCATCATGGAATACATCAATCGTCTCGAATCCGAAGTTCGCGGCTACGTCCGCTCGTTTCCCACGGTGTTCACCACCGCCAAGGGCGAGCTGCTCGACGACGCCGAAGGCCGGCAGTACATCGACTTCTTCAGCGGTGCGGGCGCGCTCAATTACGGGCACAACGACGACGTCATGAAGGCGGCGCTGCTGGAATACATCCATTCGGATGCCATCACCCATTCGCTGGATATGGCCTCACAGGCCAAGGAAGATTTCATCGCCACCTTCGAAGAGGTGGTGATGAAGCCGCGCAACATGGAATACAAGCTGCAGTTCCCGGGGCCCACGGGCACCAATGCGGTGGAAGCGGCGCTCAAGCTGGCCCGCAAGGTGAAGGGCCGCGACCGGGTGCTGTTCTTCACCAATGCCTACCACGGCATGACCCTGGGCGCGCTGGCCGTGACCGGCAACAGTTCCAAGCGTGGCGGCGCTGGTGTTTCGCTGGGCAATGCCACGCCGCTGCCGTTCTGTGAGTACTTCGGCAAGGACCGCGACACCGCGGACGACCTGCGGATGCTGCTGGAGAACAGCTCCAGCGGGTTCGACAAGCCGGCCGCGATCATCCTGGAAACGGTGCAGGGCGAGGGCGGCATCAACGTGGCCAGCAACGAGTGGCTGCAGAAGATCGAGGCGCTCTGCCACGAGCACGACATGCTGCTGATCGTGGACGATATCCAGGCCGGTATCGGCCGCACCGGACCGCTGTTCTCGTTCGAGCCCTCCGGTATCAAGCCGGACATCATCACTATTTCCAAGTCGCTGTCCGGCTTCGGGCTGCCGCTGGCGCTGACCCTGATCCGCCCGGACCTGGATATCTGGAAGCCGGGTGAACACAACGGTACCTTCCGCGGCAATTGCCATGCATTCATCACCTCCTCGGCCGCGCTCAACCACTACTGGCGCGACGACCGGCTGGAAAAGAGCGTGCTGGCCAAGGGCGAGCGGGTGCAGGAGCGCCTGCGCGCCATCGTGAAGGCCCGGCCCGGACTCGAGGCCGAAGTACGCGGGCGGGGTCTGTTCATCGGCATGGACTGCAAGACCGAGGGGGTGGCCGACGCCATCGGCGAGCACTGCTTCCGGCTCGGCCTGATCGCCGAGACCGCCGGTCCGGACGACAACGTGCTCAAGGTGA
The DNA here is from genome assembly GCF_031846275.1 of Spectribacter hydrogenoxidans. NCBI lineage: Bacteria > Pseudomonadati > Pseudomonadota > Gammaproteobacteria > Salinisphaerales > Salinisphaeraceae > Spectribacter > Spectribacter hydrogenoxidans. The sequence continues at coordinate 56,907 of NZ_JAVRIB010000003.1, read as the reverse complement.
TGCCGCCGCTGATCATCAGCGACGACAACCTCGCCCGCGGCCTCGACCTGCTGGAACAGGCAGTGGATGCCGCCCTCCAGGATCACGGCCTGCTGCAGGGCGCGGCCTGATCGCCAACCGTATCTCGCCGGCTGCCCGTGACGGGCGGCCGGCGGCTTCGACTGCTCTCTACGTTCAGGAGTCTTGCCGATGAAGATCGTGCGCCTCGAAGACCTCAAAGGCACTGACCAGGAAGTGGTCAGTCCCGCCGGCTGGACCAGCGTGAGGTTCATCCTCAAGAAGGACGGCATGGGCTTTTCCATGCACGAGACCACCTTTCCCCCGGGTCTCGAATTCGACATGTGGTACAAGCACCACCTGGAAGCGGTCTACTGCTACCAGGGCCGGGGTGTGCTGACCAATCGCGACACCGGCGAGCAGTTCGACATCGTGCCGGGCACGCTCTACGCGCTGGATAACCACGATCGCCATACGCTGAAGGCGATCGAGGAACTCAAGCTGGTGTGCACCTTCAATCCGCCCGTATCCGGGCGCGAGATTCACGACGAGGACGGGGCCTACCTGCCCGACACGGATTAGTCCGCGGGTGTAACGTACGGCCGGATCGCTTCGCGTACCCGCCTGGCGACGGTTTCGTCGTCGGCGTCTGCGATCTCCTCGGCCAGCCCGAACAGACGGGCGAAGCGTGACTGGCCGTCCACCTCGCGCCGAACTTCCAGCACCTCGTGCTGTTGCTGCAGCCGGTGCCACTCCGTTCGCACCGCCGCCCAGAACGCCGACTGGCGGTCCCATAGTTCGCGGCCGGGCGTCATGTCGAATCCCTCGATCCGCTGATAGCGATTCAGTCCGGTTTCGGTGGCGATCGCCTGCCGGTTGCCATCCTCATCCAGGCGCAGCTTCCTGTTTTCCTGGGCGTGGAGCCAGCCGGTGGGGGTCAGCGTGATCTGGTGGCGGCCGGCAAGAATGCCGTAGTCGTCGCGCACGCTGTGTTCCCGCCGTGGCAGGGGGCGATCGAATGATTCGCTATGCCACGTCGACATCCCGTCCCGGTGATGCCACTGGCCGAGGGCTTCGTAACGTGGCGCGTCGCCCACCTGATACACCGCCTGCTTCCAGATTCCCCGGTCGGTCGTGACTGCCTGGCGGGTCCATTTGCCATCGCCCCGATAACGCCATCGGTGGTCCGGCTGCCAGTGCCAGTCCTGGCGCCAGTGCTTGGTGACCATGGGGTCGCTGATGTCGCCGTCGTCGTCGACGAAACGCATCACTAGCACGTGCTGAAGGCGGATCAGCTCGGGTAAATCCTCAAGCACGAACACATATTCCGTGGCCCAGGATCGGTAGGGCCGGTCGTCGCGGGGCAGGTCGGGAATCAGCGTGGCGGTTTCGACGAACTCGAAGGTGGTTTTGAACTCGCCGGCCAGCGCCAGAATGGCGCGCCGGTCCCGTTCCCTGGACGACAATCCCTCGGCCTGCACGGCGCGATAGCGGGGGCCGGGGTCGGTTGCCGGCTCCACCGGCGCGCCGCGGGTGGTGCCACCGCGGGGAGTTGGGGCGCCGATTTCGCCGAAGCCGTAACTGAACACGTAACCGTCTGCCAATGCCGCCATCGGCAGGCAGCAGGCCAGGAGCAGACAACAACCGCGCATCCGCATGAGGGGAAGCCTCCGGTAAAAATCAATACAGCAGGTTGGGCAGGAACAGCGCAATCGACGGAAACGCGATCAACAGCACCGTCGCCAAGGCGAGGATCGCGATGAACGGCGGCGTGCCCCGGATTACGTCCAGATAGGGCCGCCGGAAGATCGCGATGGCAGTGAAGATGTCGCAACCGAACGGGGGCGTTGCCGAGCCGATGGCTGCCTGCAGTACAACCAAGGTCCCTACGTGTACGGGATCCAGCCCGGATGCGGCGATCAGCGGCGCGAAGATTGGCGTAAGCACCAGAATCACCACGATCGGATCCACGAACATGCAGCCGACGAAATAGGCCAGACAGATCACCGCCAGCGCCAGCCAGGGGCTGTCGCCGGCTGCCTGGATAAAGTCGCCCAGCACCATGTCCGGAATGCCGGCGAACGAGATCATCCAGGAAAATGCCGCCCCCGCCGCCACCAGAATGAACACCACCGAGGTAATCAGCCCGGTGGATAGCGCGATGCCCGGAATATCGGCGATACGCACGGCGCGGAACACGGCCACCTCCAGGATCAGTGCATACAGCACGGACACCGCCGCGGCCTCGGTGGGGGAGAAGTATCCGGAATAGATGCCACCCACCACGATCACCGGAAAACCCAGCGGCAGGCAGGCTGAACGCAACGCCCGCAGGCGGTCGCCCCAGCTGGCCCTGGGCTCGTGGGGAATGTCCTGTCGGCGGGCCGCCACCCAGCAGTAGAGCGAGAACAGCGCCAGCACCAGCAGGCCGGGCCCGATGCCGGCGATGAACAGCTCGCCCACCGACACCCCGGCCACCACGCCGTAGATGATCATCCCGATCGAGGGCGGAATCAGCAGGGCGATATCCGAACTGTTGATGATCAGTGCCATCACGAAGCTGTCGCGATAACCGGCCTTGAGCAGCCGTGGCCGCAGCGGGGCGCCCATTGCCACCACGGTAGCCTGGGTCGATCCGGATACCGCGCCGAACAGGGTGCAGCTGGCGGCGGTGGTGATCGGCAGCCCGCCCCGCATGTGGCGCACGAAGGTATCCACCAGGTCCAGCAGGCGGTTGGCGGTGTGGCCCTTGGTCATGATATCCGCGGCGAGGATGAACATCGGTACCGCGGTGAGCACCACCGGCTGTACGCCGCCCACCATCTGCTGGACCAGCAGCGCCGGCTGCAGCCCGGCAAAGAATCCGAACAGCAGTGCCAGGGCGGCCCCGGCCAGGGGCACCATCATCGGGAAGCCCAGCGCCAGCAGGACCAGCATTACCGTGACCACCAGAATCACCATGACGCGGACTCCGGCGCCACCTCGTGGTAGGCATCCGGCTCGGTGAACGAAAGCCAGGTGCCCTCGGTGGTCAGGTTGCGCCACACCGTCAGCAGATATTGCGCCGCCCCCAGGAACAGGCCCACCGGCACCGATAGCTGGATCAGGAACAGCGGCACCCGCAGGGCCGGGGTGACCGTGCCGGATTGATACAGCTGCTGCACATGGGCGATGGCGAACCAAGTGAGCAGCAGCAGCAGTGCCGCCGTGCCCGCCGCGATTATCACCATCAGCGCCTTGCGCATCCGGCCGCGGAGCTGGTCGTAGAACGCGGACATGCGGATGTGCCGGGCCCGGCGCACGCCGTAGCCCAGCCCCATGAACGTCACCAGCACGATCAGTCCCTGATTGGCCTCCTCGGCAAACGACATGCTGCCGTCCAGCAGGTTGCGGCTGATGACGTTGGCGATGTTGAGCAAGGCCATCGCCAGGATGCCCCCGACAAGAATGCCCTGTTCCAGACGCTCCACGGCGCGGTCCAGCAGGCGGAGCGGGGCCAGTCCCCGCGCGGGTTGTATCATCGGACTTGCCGACATGGGTTGCCGGACAAGCCTAACCGGCCGGGGACCGGTTGGCGCAAGTCCGGCCCGGACGATTGACGCTGCGGGCCGGTTGGGGTTGACTGTGCGCCGCTCTCCCGGCCGTCCGCGCCCGGTATGATAAGGAATCCCGCGTGACCGAACGACAGGCGCTTCTGCTGATCAACCCCAACAGCCGCAGTGGTGCGGGCGGCGCCGAGGCGCTGACCACGCGGCTGCGGCAGGGCGGGCTCGGCGTGATCCAGGTTGCCCCGAACGGGCCGGACAACATTGCCGCCGCCATTCGTGAGCACCGGCAGCGCATCGACCGGGTGATCGTCGGAGGTGGCGACGGGACCGTCAATGCCGCGCTCCCCGGGGTCGCGGCAAGCGGCCTGCCAATGGGCGTATTGCCGCTGGGCACCGCCAATGACTTCGCCCGCTCCCTGGGTGTGCCGCTGGAGCCGCTAGCTGCCTGCGACGTGATTGCCGCCGACCATGTCCGCCGCATCGATCTGGGTGAATGCAACGGGCGCTATTTCGTCAACGTGGCTCACATCGGATTCGCGGTGGAGATCGCCCGCCGCTCCGACGGTGACACCAAGAAACTGATGGGGCCACTGGCCTATCCGTATGCCGCTTGGACGGCGTTTCGCACCCGGCGGCGGTTCACGGCCGAAATCCGCGGCGATGACGGCCCCTGGCGGCGGCTGCGGGCGATTCAGGTATCGGTGGGCAACGGGCGATTCTACGGTGGCGGCATTCCGATCGCTGAGGATGCCGCCATCGATGACGGCCGGCTCGATCTCTATGCCATCCCCGCCCACCGGGACGGGTCCCTGCTGGCGATGATTCCGGCCCTGCGGGTCGGGCGCACCCGGGAGCACGGCCAGATCGAGACGCTGGCGGCGAGCCGCATCGAGGTGCGCACGCGGCAACCCAAGACCATCGCGGTGGACGGCGAACCGGGCGGCAAGACGCCGGCCAGCTTTCGCGTGCATCCGGGGTTGCTGGCGGTTTACGCCCCGCCTGTCGACTGATCCGCCATTTCGGCCAGTCCGGCTTCCCGGGTGACCCGGCCGACGTAGCCCAGTTCGCGGCGGGCCAGCGAATCATCGATGGTCACCGGCGAACCGAACAGGGTTACCAGCAGCCGGCTGACGGGCGGCGGACTGGCCAGGCCCAGGGTGTTCCAGATGGCATCGCACACATTAGCCGTCGCTTTCGCCACCGGGCGCGGGATGGAGCGGGCGGGCGGCGCCACACCCAGGGTGGCCAGTTCCGCGGTCAGGAAATCCCGATAGCGGGCCGGCTCGCCGTCAGTGGCGAAGTAGCAGCCGCCCGGACGGCCCTTTTCCGCGGCCAGCAGCAGGATTTCGCAGAGATTGCGCACGTGGGTGGTGGCGCGCGGATAGTCACCGCCGCCGATCCACATGAAGCGCCCGCTGGCCACCGCGGCGGCGATCTTGGGCAGCACCGAGGTATCCCCGGCGCCCCAGACCGAGGTCGGGCGCACGATCACGGTTTCCAGCCCGTGGTCTCCGTTGGCGGTTTCTACCGCCGCCTCGGCCCGGGCCTTGGTGCGCGGATAGCGGGGCAGGGGGTTGGCCGGCCGCGGCCAGGTTTCATCCGCGTTGTGCAGATGACTGCCGTCCGCGAGCACGGCCTCGGTGGAAACGTGAATCAGCCGCCTGACGCCGGCCGCCGCCGCGGCGATGACCGCCTTCGTGCCGCCCACGTTGATGTGCTCATAGTCGGCCGGGTCGCCCCATTCCTCCACCTTGGCGGCGGCGTGGAACACCCACTCGCAGCCGGTCATGCCCCGTGTCAGTGCGGCCCGGTCGTGCAGGTCGCCGCGCACGGGTTCGGCCCCCTCGGCCGTGACCGCGTCCGCGGCGGCATCCGAGCGCGCCAGGGCGCGCACGGAACAACCCGTATCGATCAGGGCCTTGATGAGATTGCGGCCGATGAAGCCGCTGCCACCGGTGACGAAGACGGATCGGGTCATGACGATGTCCTCACCACTTGAACATCGGGGCGGGCTGCAGCGGATGGCGCACGATATGCGCCCCGAACAACCGGATCAGTCGGCGGTGGAAGCGGTGATGGGGCAGTTCGGCAACCAGCGCCCGGTAGTCGCGACGGGGAATGCCGAAACGGATCAGGCCGAGGCTGACATCGATCAGGTCCGCCCGCCGGAACGGTTCGGTCAGCGCCGCGTGTTCGTCGCGGCAGCCGCGCACGCGATGGTGATTGCGGATCACCGCGGCCACGGCATCGCCGCGCTGGCTGTCGTTATGATCCGCCAGCCACGCCCGGGCCCGGTCGACGGACGGCTCCAGGTAATCCAGCGTGCCGTCGCTCCAGATGCCCAGGTCATGGAAGGCGGCAGCAATCGCCAGGCTGCGGCGCTGGTCGTCGTCGAACTCACCCAGCCGCAGGGTCAGGGCCAGCACCCGCTGTGCATGATTGCGGTAGGCCGGATAGGCGTCCCCCAGAGCCGGCCGCCAGGCATCCAGGATCTCGTCGATCAGCGGCTCGATGCGGCTCGCGGTGTCGTTCATGTCAGCAGCCCGCCGATGAAGGCACCGATCAGCAGCGGCACCATCTGGAACGCGATCAACACGAACACCCCGGCCCCGGCGATCAACCCGATGACCGGCAGGCCGGTCAGCGCCGTGCCCATCAGGAACAGCAGGCCGGACAGCGCTAGCGCCGGCAATACCGCGGCCAGCAGCCCGGCTCCGACACCGCCGGCCGTGCGGCCGCCGACGATGCCCGCCAGCAGCGGGCCGAGCAGGGGCAGCCAGAACAGCAGCAGCGAAATCACTGCCATCCAGATCATGCCCATGAGGATGCTGCCTTCGTTGTCCGCCATATTGCTGCCTCCTTCGCAATTTATTCAGCCCGGGCACCTTAGCCGGTTGCCTGACGGGGTGCCAGCGCTTTTCCGGGTGCCGGCTTACTGGCATCATTATCGCCAATTCGCGGCTCGAACAACGTGCATGAACCCCTATAACGAACAGGATTATCAGCGTCCCGCCCTGGAAGCGCCGGATGGCGCCCGCCAGCTGTTGCTGCATTCCTGCTGTGCCCCCTGCGCCGGCGAAGTGATGGAGGCGGTGAAGGCGTCGGGCATCGATTTCACCGTGTATTTCTACAACCCGAACATCCATCCCCGCAGCGAGTACGAGCAGCGTAAGGACGAGAACATCCGCTTCTGCGAGGCCCTCGACGTGCCCTTCGTGGATGGTGACTACGACACCGACAACTGGTTCGACCGCATCCAGGGGCTGGAACAGGAGCCAGAACGGGGTCGACGCTGTACCGTCTGCTTCGACATGCGCTTCGAGCGCACCGCCCTGTATGCCCACGAGCACGGTTTTCCGCTGATCTCCAGCACCCTGGGCATTTCGCGCTGGAAGAACATGCAGCAGATCAACCAGTCCGGCGTGCGGGCGGCCTCGCGCTATTGTCAGGTTGACTACTGGACCTTCAACTGGCGCAAGAAGGGCGGCTCGCAGCGCATGATCGAGATTGCCAAGCGCGAGGCGTTCTACCAGCAGGAGTACTGCGGCTGCGTGTATTCCCTGCGCGACACCAACCGCCACCGGCTGGCCGGGGGGCGCGAGCGCATCCAGAAGGGGGTGAAGTTCTACGGCCGCGACGAGATCGGCCGCAACTGAGCATGGCATTCCTGCCCGGGATCTGCGCCGGCAAAAAAAGAGCCCGCGATCGATGGGCAACCGCGGGCGAGCGAGGGACAGACAGGTAAACTGGTGAATACCGGCCACGGCAGGCGCCGTGTGCCGGCATCCGTTCTTCTTGTTTAGCGCATGCCCTCGATCTTCTGGGCCAGCTGCGGATCACTCTGCGCCGCCTGGGCAATCGCGTTATAGGTGGACGGGTCGAGGCCGGCGTCGTTCACGGCCTGCACCATTTCCTGATTGGCCTCCTGGCGCATGCTGGCCTGGGCCTCCGGATTGTCCGCGTTCTGCATCTTCTGCTGGTAGTCCTGGCTGATATCGCTGACCTCGGCCTGCGCCTCGACGAAGGATTCAAGCTCGGCCTTGTCGAAGTCCTTGGCCTGGGGCGCCTGCTGCTGGGCCGGCTGCTGCTGGGCCACGGCGGCACCGGTTGCGCCGAATCCGAGGATGGCGGCGAGCGCCATGTTGCGAACCATGCGATTGTGAGAAGACATTGATGGATTCTCCGATTGCAAATTTGCGACCCGCCTGATGGCGCGGTCACGGGAACAACAACACCCGGGGCGGATCGGTTCCCTGGCAATGCGACAGGAACCGATGCGGTCCCATTCCTGTTGTTATGGCAGGCGATTGCGATACGGAGCGGCCGGGCAATGACATTCGACCAGCGACTGGCGGCGGAGCTTCCGCATCTGCGGCGTTATGCCCGCGGGCTTTGCGGCGATCCGTCGGCAGCCGACGACCTGGTCCAGGACTGCCTGGAACGGGCCATGCGCAAGGGCCATCTGTGGCGGCCGGTGGGTCGCCTGCGTTCCTGGCTGTTCAAGCTGTTGTACCGGCTCTATCTCAACAGTCGGCAGACCGCGACCGCGCGCCGCGAGACCACCCATCCGGACCCGGCCCGCGACCAGTATGTGTGGCAGGACGGGGAAATGGATGTGCGCTGCCGCCAGGTACTGGCCCTGGTAGATCGGCTGCCGGCGCCGCAGCGCGATGCGCTGTTGCTGATGGCGCTGGAACAACCCAGTTATCGGGAAGCGGCGGCGATTCTGGGCATCCGCGTGGGCACGCTACGGTCACGTCTGGCGCGGGCCCGGGAAGCGCTGCGCGATATGCAGGAACAGCGCGAGGCACCTCGCGCACTGCGGAGGGTCAAGTGATGCGTTCACCGGATAACATCAGCGACGAGGAACTCAGTGCCTTTGCCGATGGCCATCTGCCGCAACGGCGGGCGGCGAAGGTGGCGGCCTACCTGCGCCGGGACCCCGCGGCGCAGGCGCAAGTCAATGCCTATATCGACCAGGACCGGCTGATTGCCCGGGCGTTTGCCGACGCACTCGAGGCGCCGGTGCCGGCCCGGTTGCAGGCCGCCAACCCGGGCGGCAGCCGCCGCCGCTGGCCGACGCCGGCCCTGGCCGCGGCAGCACTGCTCTTGCTGACGGCAACGCTGGTCTGGTGGTCGCTGCCGCAGTCCGGGCAGCCGGCGCTCACGCAGGTGGCACTGGATTCGTTCCGGGAGTCGCCGTCGGTATCGACGGCGTCGGGCCCGATGCCGGAATTCCAACCGATCGGTTTCGAGTTTGCGGGCGCCCGGATGCTGGATGCGGCCAGCGTCACCGAGTATCGGTTCACCAATGCTTCGGGGCAGCGAGTCGGGCTGTATGTGGCGCCGCGGGACGATGTCGACGCGGCCGCCTACCGCGTGGTCCGGGGCGATGGCCTGAACGTTGTCACCTGGCAGTCGGCCGGTGAACAGTACGCTCTTGTAGGCGAGCAGGATGTGGCCGGGCTTACCACCCTCGCGGTCAATTCCCGCCGGCCGTCGTCGACCACGCCGATTCAGGTGGCGGGTCCGGATCAGCCGGCGCCGGGCGGCACGCCAACCGGACCGCAAGCCGTTCCGACCGCGGAACCCCGGGACGCGGTGATCAGCACGGTCGACGATCCCGGGTAGCCCGCGCCGGGAATCGGGCCGCCGTCCACACGGGCGGCCCGGGCTGACGGTATAATCGGTACCGTCATGGTCTTTTTTATCCCCCGGACATGAGCCAGCCGCTGGCCGATGCCGAGTCCCGCCCGGCGCGGGGCGGCCTGCGCCTGGAAGTGCGTCGCAAGCAACGGGCGACGCTGGTGGGAGCGGCCGTCAACCTGCCGCTGGGTCTGCTCAAGCTGATCGCGGGCTATTTCGGCCGGTCGGAGGCGCTGATCGCCGACGGCATCCACTCGCTGTCGGATCTGGTCAGCGACGCGGTGGTGCTGGCCGCCATCCGGGTCGGGGCCAAATCGGCCGATCATGATCATCCCTACGGTCATGCCCGCATCGAGACGGTGGCGACCGCCTTCGTGGGCATGCTGCTGATCGTCACCGCCGGTTTCATCGCCTGGAACGCCGGCACCGTGCTGCTGGGCGGGGCGGCGCCGGAGGTGCCCGGCTGGCCGGCGCTGGCCGCGGCCGTGACCTCGCTGGTGCTCAAGGAAGGCCTGTTCTGGTACACCCGCCATCAGGCGCGCCGGACGCGCTCGTTGTTGCTCGAGGCCAACGCCTGGCATCACCGCTCGGACGCGGCGTCGTCGGTAGTCGCGGTGGCGGCGGTGGCCGGCAGCATGGCCGGCATGCCGTTGCTGGATGCCGTCGGCGCGGTGTTCATCGCCATGATGCTGGCCGCCTTCGGCTGGCGCTATGGCTGGCAGAGCCTGCGCGAACTGGTGGATACCGGGCTGGCGCCGGACCGCCTATCGGTGGTGCGTGATCACATCGGCGATGTTCCCGGCGTGCGCCGGATGCGCCGGCTGCGCACCCGTACCATGGGCGGCCACGCCGCCTATGCCGATGTGGGGGTGATGGTGGACCCGTACATCAGCCTGAGTGAGGCGCATCGGATCAGCGAGGAAATCAGCGACCGGCTGGTCTCCCACGTCGACGAGATCGCCGACATCTGCATTCATATAGAGCCCGACGGCCACGAGGATGCCCCGGCCGCGTTCGATCTGCCCCTGCGCACCGAACTGATGGTACGACTGCGCGAGGCCTGGGCGGACCTGCCCATCGCCGGTCACATCGAACGGGTGACGCTGCATTATCTCAATGACTCGGTCGACGTGGAGGTGCTGCTGCCGTTCGAACAGGTGGAACTGGTGGGCAGCGTGGCCATGGTGCGCAGCCGCTTCGCGGCGGTGGCGCGGCAGGTTCCCGGGGTACGCGCCATCCGGCCGTTGTTCCGTTAGCCGGATACGGCACCCTCTGATCGCCGGTATTACGGTTTATCACCTTGCTGGCCCGGCGCCGCCACGGTGTGTCTCGCGCGCCCATGCCGGCATCGTTGATCGGGGCGCGGGCGCCAGTGATTACGCGTCATTCGCAGAATCAATGACCTGGCATCCGCAGCGCATTCCACCAGGGCCACCGGTTCGCCGGATTACTGGACCCGTGCGCCATATTTCGGTAACAACGGAACCGGGTAGCGATCCGACAACCGCCGCAGAAGCGGGGGAACAACGCGCGGAGGCGAGGTATGCGGGGACTGATTCCGTGGGGCCTGACCGGGGTGCTTGCGGCCATGGCGGTGGCCGGCTGGATGTTCTTTCATTTCGAGCGTGAATCCCTGGCGGAGACGAAGGTGCAGGCGCAGGCCCGGCAGGCCGAGCTGCAGGATTCACTGGCGGCACGCGAGCAGGCGTTGCGCGAACGCCAGGCGACCATCGACAGCGTCGAGCAGCGGCTGGCCGATCGCGAGGCGGCGCTGGACAAGCGCACCGAGGCATTGCGCGCGGTGGGTGAGGAGCTGGAGGCCGCCGAATGGCGTCAGGACCGACTACGTTCGCGGCTCGGCAACCGTGATGAGCGACTGGACGAGGTCACGTCCGTGGCCAGCGAACGCGAACGGGAACTCGAGGTTCAGCGCGACCTCAATGCCCGGTTGGAAAAGGAATACGAGGCGCTGGCGGCCCGCAGCCGCGAGCTTGCCGGTGAGCTGGAAACCGTCAGCGATCAGCGCGACGAGTTCCAGAGCGAACTCAGTGACGTCCAGGGCGTGCGCGAGGACCTGCGCGCGGAACTGGACACCATCGTGGCCGAGCGCGCCGATCTGGCGGCACAACTGGAGAGTAACCGGGAGAAGCGGGCGTCGCTGTCCGAGCAGCTGCAGGCAGTCAACGAGCGTATCGATAGCCAGTCGACGGAGCTCGAAACAACCGAGGAGCAGCGCACCGCGCTGGCCGAGGAGCGCGAGACGCTGGCGGCGGAACTGGCTGCGGCGGAACAGGCCCGATCAAGCCTGCGCGACGAGGTGGCGACCACCGACGAAGCGATCCGCACCAAGGAAAGCGAGGTGGAACAGGCACGGGAGCAGGCCGCCGCGCTGGAAACCGAACTGGACTCGGCAAACGAGTCGATCAGCTCGCTGGAGCAGCGCATCGCGACGCTGCGCCGGGAACGCGAAGCCGAACAGGCCCGCTTTGATCGCCAGCGGGAGGAACTCAGGACCGAGCTGGAACGCCGCGACGTCACCATCGACCGGCTGCAGGAACGCCTCACGGTGGTGCGCCTGGGCGCGGACCTGCTGTTCACTTCCGGTGCCGCGCGGCTCAAGGACAGCGGCGCCGAGACCCTGGGCCGGATCGCCTACATCTTCGAGAACTACCCGGAGCGCATCATCCGGATCGTCGGCCACAGCGACGATCTGGACATCAGCAAATGGCTGCGCTGGCGTTTCCCCAGCAACTGGGAACTGTCATCGGCCCGGGCGGCCAGCGCCGCACGCTACCTGATCGACGAGGCGGGCATCGACCCGGCGCGCATCCACGTCGTCGGTCGCAGCCACTACGAGCCGGTGGCGGACAACGACACCCCGCAGGGTCGGGCCGAAAACCGGCGTCTGGAGATCCAGTTGCTGCCCCCGAATTACGGCCGGCACGTGGTCGACTGAACCGGCGCGGCCCGAGTGCCCTAGTAGGCGAAATCGGTGTAAACGGGCGCCACCGACTGGTGCCAGCGGCCGTGGTAGCGCTCGAGCAGTTCCTCGGCGGGCGTGCGGCCGGTTTCGGCGATTTCCGCGATCTGGTCCAGGTAGCCGGTTTCGTCCTCGCCGTTGGCATCGCGGCACCCGCGGGCCCGCAGTCCGTCGGTGGCGATGGTTACCACGTCCTTCGCCAGCGCCTGGAGCGTGGTGTTGCGAAACGGGGTCTTGAGGGCGGTGCGCGGCACTTCGTCGCGCAGGCGCTGGCGTTCCTCGTCGGTCCAGTCCCGCACCAGCGCCCAGGCCGCTTCCAGTGCGGCGTCGTCATAGCAGAGGCCGGCCCAGAGCGCGGGCAGGGCGCACAGCCGCCGCCAGGGGCCGCCGTCGGCGCCCCGCATTTCCATGAACTTCTTCAGCCGTACCTCGGGGAAGATGGTGGTCAGGTGGTCGTCCCAGTCGCCGATGGTGGGAATCTCGCCGGGCAGCGCCGGCAGCTTGCCGGCCAGGAAATCGCGGAAGGACTGGCCGGAGGCATCGATGTAGCGGCCGTCACGAACGACGAAATACATCGGCACGTCCAGGGCGTAGTCGGCATAGCGCTCGAAGCCCATGCCGTCGGCGAACACCCAGGGCAGCATGCCGCTGCGGTCGGGGTCGGTGTCGGTCCAGATCTGGCTGCGGTAGGACAGGTAGCCGTTGGGCCGGCCCTCGGTAAACGGGGAGTTGGCGAACAGGGCGGTGGCAATGGGTTGCAGGGCCAGCCCCACCCGCAGCTTCTTCACCATGTGTGCTTCGTCGCCGTAGTCCAGGTTTACCTGGACGGTGGCGGTGCGCAGCATCATGTCCAGCCCGAGGTCGCCGCGTTTGGGCATGTACTCCCGCATGATCCGGTAGCGGGACTTGGGCATCCACGGCATGTCCTCGCGCCGACCGGTGGGCACGAAGCCGAGGCCCAGCATGCCCAGCCCCAGCTCGGCGGCCACCGCCTTGACCTGTCGCAGGTGCTCGTGGACTTCGTTGCAGGCCTGGTGGATGGTGAACAGCGGCTCCCCGGCCAGTTCCAACTGGCCGCCGGGTTCCAGCGTGATGTGGCAGCCGTTCGAGGCCAGCGCCACAGTGTGGCCGTCCTCCTCGATCGGCGACCAGCCGAAGCGCTGCAGGCCCGCCAGAAACGCGCCGATGCCCTGTTCCCCCTCGTAGGGAACCGCGCGATGATCATCCAGCCGGAAGACGAACTTCTCGTGTTCCGTGCCCAGCCGCCAGTTGTCCCGCGGCTTGCAGGCGGACTCAAAGTATTCAATCAGTTGCCGACGATCGGTAATCGGCTCGCCGCCGGACTGTGAGGGTGCGGACATCGCGCACTCCGGGATTGAAGGAGCGCAGAAACTAGCATGGTTTTCCGGGTCCGGCCTAAGGTAATTACCAGTACCGGAACCGGCCTTCGCTGCCGCTGCCGCTGCCGGTCGCGGCTGGCCCGTGCTACCGTTTTCCGCGCTCCGCCGAACATCGGCCGGGGCCGGTTCACTCAAACATCACCGGGAGCCCGCCAATGCGATTTCCATGCGTAACGCTGCTGCTGTTGCTCGCGGCCCTGGCCGGTTGTGGTGAACGCGGTGAGTCGGGCGAGGTCTGGCGGTTCGCGCTCGAGGAAGTCGAGGGCAGCGTGCAGTGGACCTACGCCCAGCAGTTCAAATCCATGGTCGAGTCGCGCACCGATGGCGAGATCACGGTCAGAATCCACCCCTACGGCAGTCTCGGCACCTCCGCGGACCTTACCCAGCAGTTGCGCCAGGGGGCACTGCAGTTCGCGTTCGCCTCGCCCGGGCATCTGGGATCGGTGGTGCCGGAGGTTCAGTTGCTGACGCTGCACTTCATCCTGTCCGACGACAACCGCGTCAATCACGACGTGCTCACCGGCAACGAGCGATTCAACCAGCTGCTCGACGAGGCCTATCGCGAACGCGGGCTCACGCTTTATTCGATCGTGCCCGAGGGCTGGATGGTGTGGACCGCGGGCAAGCCGCTGCGCACGCCGGCGGATTTTGACGGGGTCAAGATCCGCACCATGGTGTCGCCGTTGCTCCTGTCTTCGTACAAGGCCTACGGGGCCAAGCCTTCGCCGATGCCCTACGGCGAGGTCTACGGCGCCCTGCAAATGGACATGATCGATGCCCAGGTCAATCCGGTGTTCGCCATTCAGGAAATGAGCTTTCACGAGGTCCAGGACGCCATGACTCGGGCCCGGCATGCACAGTTCATCGCCACCGTGGCTTCGGCGCCCGGTTTCATCGACGGGCTGTCCGGGGAACGCCGCGCGATGCTCGACGAGATCCGTGGCGAGCTGGCCGGTTTCATCTTCGAAAAGCAGCGCGAACTCAACGACCAGCGCCTGGCGATGATCGAGGACAGCAGCGATATCGAGATCGTCGAACTCGGCGACAGCGAACGGGCGGCCTTCCGGGAGCGGTCGTTGCCGGTGCGTGACGAGTATGTGGAACTGGCCGGCGAGCGCGGTCGCAAGCTGCTGGACACGCTGCTGCAGGCGATTGAGCAGGCCGACGGGGCAGACTGACCATGCAGGCGGATTTCGGTTGGCCGCCGCGCGTGAGCGCCTACTGGCGGCTGACCCGGCTCAACCGGCCGATCGGGATCTTCCTGGTGGGCTGGCCGATGCTGTGGGCGTTGTGGCTGGCGGCGGACGGGCTGCCGAATGCCGATGTGCTGATCGTGTTCGTGCTGGGCTGCATCCTGATGCGCTCGGCCGGTTGCGTGATCAACGACTACGCCGACCGTGGCATCGACGGGTACGTCAAGCGCACCCGGGAGCGGCCGCTGGCCACCGGCGAGGTGAGCGAAGCCGGGGCGCTGGCACTGTTCGCGTTACTGGCGCTGGCGGCCTTCGGCCTGGTGTTGCTGCTGAACCCGCTTACCATCGCCCTGTCGCTGGGCGGGGTGGTCCTGGCGGCGACCTATCCGTTTACCAAACGCTATACCCACTGGCCACAGGCGGCGCTGGGCGCGGCCTTCGCCTGGGCGGTGCCGATGGCGTTCGCCGCCCAGACCGGCAGCCTGCCGGCCGGTGCCTGGCTGCTGTTCGCGGCGGTGCTGGTGTGGGCGCTGGTCTATGACACCATTTACGCGATGGTGGACCGGGATGACGACCTGCGCATCGGCGTGAAATCGACCGCGGTTCTCTGGGGCCGCCGTGACCGGCTGTACATCGGCCTGTGCCAGGGGGTGTTCTTTCTGCTGCTGGTGGTGGTGGGGCGGCTGTTCGACCTGGCGCCGGCCTATTACGTAATGCTGGCGGCCGCCGTGGGGCTGGCGTTCTACCATCAGTGGCTGATTCGCCACCGGGAGCGCGAGGCCTGCTTCCGTGCCTTTCTCAACCATAATGTGCTGGGTGGCGTGATCTTCGTGGGCGTGGTCCTGGGCGTATGACCGCGCCGTTCATTTCTGCCGAACCGTGACGTGACGATGAGCAATGAGTCCCTGATTCGCCGCGACCTGGCCGTGGTCTGGCATCCCTGCACCCAGATGAAGGACCACGAGACCCTGCCGCTGATTCCGATCCGGCGAGGCGAGGGCGTCTGGCTCGAGGACTTCGAGGGCAATCGCTACATCGATGCGGTGTCCTCCTGGTGGGTGAATATCTTCGGCCACGCCAATCCCCGCATCAACGACCGCATCAAGACCCAGCTCGACACGCTGGAGCACGTTATCCTGGCGGGTTTCTCGCACGAGCCCGAGGTGGAGCTGGCCGAACGGCTGGTGGCGGCTTCCCCGGACGGGCTTTCCCGCTGCTTCTACGCCGATAACGGGTCCGCCGCGGTCGAGGTGGCCCTGAAGATGAGCTTCCACTACTGGCTCAATCGGGGGCACGGGAAGAAGACCCGCTTCATCAACATCTCCAACAGCTACCACGGCGAAACGCTCGGGGCACTGGCGGTCGGGGATGTCGATCTCTACAAGAAGACCTACCGCCCGCTGCTGCTGGAGCCGATCACGGTGCCCGGTCCGGATTGCTTCCACCGTGAGCCCGGCGTGAGCTGGGAGCAGCACACCCGCGAGATGTTCCGGCACATGGAGGTGGCGCTAGCCGAGCATGCCGACGAGACCTGTGCGGTGATCCTGGAACCGCTGGTGCAGTGTGCCGGCGGCATGCGGATGTTTCACCCGGTCTATCTCGAGCTGCTGCGCGAGGCCTGCGACCGGCACAACGTGCATCTGATCGCCGACGAGATCGCCGTGGGCTTCGGTCGCACCGGCACCCTGTTCGCCTGCGAGCAGGCCGGGCCCGACGGCATCACGCCGGATTTCCTGTGCCTGTCCAAGGGGCTGACGGCGGGTTATCTGCCGCTGTCGGTGGTGCTGACCACGGACGACGTCTACGACGCGTTCTACGACGACTACGAGAACCTCACCGCCTTCCTGCACTCGCACTCCTACACCGGCAACCCGCTGGCCTGTGCCGCGGCCCTGGCCACGCTGGACATCTTCGAATCGGACGACGTGATTGCCGCCAATCGCCACAAGGCCCGCTTGCTGGGTGAGGCCATTGCACCGCTGGCCAATCACCCGCACGTGGGCGACGTGCGCCAGCACGGGATGATTGCCGCGGTGGAAATGGTGGCTGACAAGTCGGCGCGTACCCCGTATCCCTGGCAGGAACGGCGCGGGCTGCGCGTCTACCGGCATGCGCTGACCCGCGAATCGCTGCTGCGGCCGCTGGGCAACGTGGTCTATTTCATGCCGCCCTATGTGATCACCGACGACCAGATCCGCCATCTCGCCCGGGTAGCCGCCGAGGGCATCGATATTGCCACCTCGACGTGACCCGGCGAGGTTGCTAGCATTTCGACCAGATAGTCCCTAAATAGCCGAACCGCGACGCAGTGTTCATGACACGGCCGTTCCCGGATGGGAGCGGCCGTGTTTTTGGAGGTACCCGATTATGGACAAGACGCCCCTCACGCAGCGCGGCGCCGACGCCCTGCGCGAAGAACTCAAGCGCCTGAAGAGCGTGGAGCGCCCCCGCATCATTGCCGCGATCGAGGAGGCCCGCGCCCACGGTGATCTGAAAGAGAACGCCGAGTATCACGCCGCCAAGGAAGAACAGGGCTTCATCGAGGGCCGCATTGCAGAAGTGGAGGGCAAGCTCGGCAATGCCCAGGTCGTGGACGTGGCCAAGGTCGGGGCCCAGGCCGGCGGCAAGATCGTGTTCGGCGCCACCGTCGAGGTGGCCGACGAGAATACCGGCGACGAATTTACTTACCAGATCGTCGGCGAGGACGAGGCCGACATCAAGTCGGGTCTGTTGTCCTTCGCCTCGCCCATCGCCCGCGGTCTGATCGGGCGTGTCGAGGGCGATGTGGTGGATGTGGCCGTGCCCGGCGGCCAGCGCACCCTGGAAGTGCTGGCGGTGCGCTACGAGTAACGGACTCTCCGAGTTACTCCTGCGCTCAAGCTGCGGGCGGCCGGGGCCGATACACGGTGGCGGTATGGCCGATGCGCTGCACGCAGCTGGCATCAAGCTCGTCGCAGATGCGATCGACCATCTGCCGGCGTCCGATTCGGTCGTCGGCAGCCAGCCGCAGCTTGACCAGTTCGTGGTCGGTCAGGGCCTGATCGATTTCGGCCATCACCGCCGCGGTCAGGCCGGCCGCGCCGGCGGTAACGATCACGTTCAGATGATGGGCCTGTCGTTTCAGGTTACGGCGGGTTTCGGCGTCGAGTTCGGGAGGCATGCAAGCTCTGTGAACGTTTTCCCCATTGTAAACGGTGCCTGCGGGTTTTAGTTCGGTGTCCCGCAAAAACGACACCCGCCGCTGGCTGGATTCCCATCGTCGCGACCCCTGGGTGCGGGCGGCGCAGGCCGGCAACTACCGCTCCCGCGCGGCTTTCAAGCTGGCGCAAATCGACGAACGCGACCGGCTGTTGCGGCCCGGCATGGTGGTGGTCGACCTCGGCGCCACGCCCGGCGGCTGGAGTCAGTACTGCGCGCGCCAGCTGGGCCGGCGCGGCCGCATCATCGCCCTTGACCGTCTGCCGATGGAGCCGATCGACGGGGTCGAGTTCCTGCAGCTCGATTTCACCCAGGACGCCGGCCTGGCGACGCTGCGCGAGCATCTGGCCGGGGCGGCGGTCGACCTTGTGTTGTCGGATATGGCCCCCAACTTGACCGGAGTGGCGGTCGCGGATCAGATGAAGGTGATGCATCTGGCCGAACTGTCGCTGGCGTTTTGTGACGAGTCCCTGAAACCCGGTGGCCATCTGGTGGTCAAGGTATTCCAGGGCGAAGGCTTCGATGAGCTCCTGCGGGACATGCGGGAGCATTTCCGGTCGGTGGCAGTGCGCAAGCCGGAAGCCTCGCGCGACGCCAGCCGCGAGATATACCTGGTCGGCCGCGACTGGCGTGACTGAGCGCGGGGCAGGGCATCGGCCCGCGTGATTGCGGCGTATGTTTTATACTCGGGCGGTTGAACGACTGGCCAGCCATTTCAAACGGTTTCGCACGACGAACCGGGGATTGACGACTTGAACGAATTAGCCAAGAACCTCCTGCTCTGGGTGGTCATCGCCCTCGTGCTGATGAGCGTGTTCTCCAGCTTCGCGCCGGACAGCACCAGCGGGAGCGAGATCGCCTATTCGCAGTTTCTGGAGCAGGTCCAGTCGGGCAGCGTCCGGGAAGTGCACATCCAGGGCAGCCGTGTGGAAGGTACTACCAGTGGCGGCAGCCAGTTCCTGACCTTCAGTCCGGAATCGGACAACAAGGCCATGATCGGCACGTTGCTGGACAATGGCGTCGAGGTGACCGGCGAGCCGCCCGAGCAGGGCTCCCTGCTGCGCCAGATTCTGATCTCCTGGTTCCCCTTCCTGCTGCTGATCGGCGTGTGGATCTACTTCATGCGTCAGATGCAGGGCGGCGGCGGTGGCCGTGGCGCGATGTCTTTCGGCCGTTCCAAGGCGCGGATGATGAGCGCCGATCAGGTCAAGATCACCTTCGACGATGTGGCCGGCGTCGAGGAAGCCAAGGGCGAAGTGCAGGAACTGGTGGAGTTCCTGTCCGATCCCGGCAAGTTCCAGCGCGTGGGCGGCAAGATTCCCCGCGGCGTTCTCATGGTGGGCCCGCCCGGCACCGGCAAGACGCTGCTGGCCCGCGCGATCGCGGGCGAAGCCGGCGTGCCGTTCTTCTCGATCTCGGGTTCCGATTTCGTGGAGATGTTCGTGGGCGTTGGCGCCTCGCGGGTGCGCGACATGTTCGAACAGGGCAAGAAGCACGCGCCCTGCATCATCTTCATCGACGAAATCGACGCCGTCGGCCGCCATCGCGGCGCCGGCCTTGGCGGCGGTCACGACGAGCGTGAACAGACGCTCAACCAGCTGCTGGTGGAGATGGACGGCTTCGAAGGCACCGAGGGCGTGATCGTGATCGCGGCCACCAACCGGCCCGACGTGCTGGATCCGGCGCTGCTGCGCCCGGGCCGTTTCGATCGGCAGGTGGTGGTGCCGTTGCCGGACGTGCGTGGTCGCGAGCAGATCCTGAAGGTGCACATGAAGACCGTGCCGGTGCATGACAAGGTTGATCCCCGCGTTATCGCCCGCGGTACGCCCGGGTTCTCCGGCGCCGATCTGGCCAACCTGGTCAACGAGGCGGCGCTGTTCGCGGCCCGCACCGATAAGCGGCTGGTGGACCAGGACGACTTCGAGCGTGCCAAGGACAAGATCATGATGGGCGCCGAGCGCCGTTCCATGGTGATGACCGAGGACGAGAAGCGCCTCACCGCCTATCATGAGTCCGGCCACGCGATCATCGGCCTGTCCGTGCCCTCGCACGATCCGGTACACAAGGTGACCATCGTGCCGCGCGGCCGCGCCCTGGGCGTGACCATGTTCCTGCCGGAAGAGGACCGTTACAGCTATTCCAAGGAGCGGCTGAACAGCCAGATATGTTCGCTGTTCGGCGGGCGGCTGGCCGAGGAAATCATCTTCGGCAAGGACGCCGTGACCACCGGTGCCTCCAACGACATCGAGCGGGTCACTGACATCGCCCGCAACATGGTTACCAAATGGGGCCTGTCCGAACGCATGGGGCCGCTGGCCTACGGGTCGGACGACGACGAGGTGTTCCTGGGCAAGTCGGTCACCCAGCACAAGCACATCTCGGACGAGACGGCTCACGCTATCGACGAGGAAATCCGGTCGATCGTGGATGGCTGCTACGAGCGGTCCAAGAAGATTCTCGAAGAAAACATGGACAAGCTGCATCTGATGGCCGATGCGCTGATGAAGTACGAGACCATCGACCGCAAGCAGATCGACGAGGTGATGCAGGGTCGCGAGCCGGGCCCGCCGCAGAACTGGGACGATTCGGACACGCCGGGCTCTGGTGGCGGCACCCCGACCGCCGATACCGGTGCCGAACCCCGGCCTTCCGGGGGTGATGCGGGCACCCCCAGCCCGGCCCACTACCGGCGCTAGCGCCGCTGTGACCGGCGGCTGCGGATCGATGCCGCGGGCGCCGGGGGCTCCCCGCACCCCCGTGTCGGAACTCGATTGCCGTGGCCGGCTGCTGTCGCTCGACCGGCCGGTTTTGATGGGCGTGCTCAATGTCACCCCGGATTCCTTCTCCGACGGCGGACGGTTCGTCGATACCCGGACCGCGGTGGATCAGGCCCACGCGATGGTGGCAGCCGGTGCGGCCATCATCGATATCGGCGGGGAATCCAGCCGGCCCGGGGCCGAACCGGTGAACGAGACCGAGGAACTCGACCGGGTGCTGCCGGTAATCGAGGCACTCAGCGGCCGGATCGACGCGATCATTTCCATCGACACGATCAAGCCCGCCGTGATGCGGGCCGCCTGCGTCGCCGGCGCCGGGCTGATCAACGACATTCGTGCGCTACAGGAGCCCGGAGCACTTGATGTTGCGGCGGCAAGCGGGGCGGCGATTTGCCTGATGCACATGCAGGGCGGACCACGGACCATGCAGGCTTCACCACGTTATGATGACGTGGTGGAAGATGTAGGAACGTTTCTGGCCCGACGACTTGCTGCCTGCGAGGCGGCCGGCATCCCGCGCCGCCGTCTGCTGGTAGACCCCGGCTTCGGCTTCGGCAAGACACTGGCGCACAACCTGGCGCTGTTGCGGCACCTGGATCGTTTCGGGTCGCTGGGTGTGCCGCTGCTGGTCGGCCTGTCCCGCAAATCCATGTTCAGCAAGCTGCTCGGCGACATGACGCCCGAGCAACGCGTGCCTGCCAGCGTGGCGGCGGCAGCCATCTCCGTGCTCGGCGGCGCCCGGGTGCTTCGGACCCACGATGTCGAAGCCACCCGCCAGGGGGTGGAGCTGGCCTGGGCGCTGCCGGCGTGACGCGACGCTATTTCGGCACCGACGGCGTGCGCGGGCGAGTGGGCGAGTGGCCCATGACCCCGGATTTTGCCCTGCGGCTGGGCTGGGCGGCCGGCCGCGAACTGGCGCCCAATGGTGACAATGGCTCAGGACCGCGAGCTTCGGTGGTGATCGGCAAGGACACCCGGTTGTCCGGCTACATGTTCGAATCCGCGCTGGAGGCCGGATTTGCCGCGGCCGGGGTGGACGTACTGCTGGTCGGGCCCATGCCCACCCCTGCCATCGCCTACCTCACCCGCACCTTTCACGCCGATGCCGGGGTGGTGATCAGTGCTTCGCACAATCCCTTCGACGACAATGGTGTCAAGTTCTTCTCCGGCCGTGGCGACAAGCTGCCGGACGCGGTGGAAACGGCCATCGAGGCGCGGCTGGAACAGCCCCTCACCTGCGTGGCCCCGGCCGCCCTGGGTCGGGCCAGACGCATCGAAAGCGCTGCCGGCCGCTACGTTGAGTTCTGCAAATCCACCTTCCGTGTTCAGCAGGCCTCGCTGGCCGGGGTGCGAATGGTGGTGGATTGCGCCCACGGCGCGGCCTACCACGTCGCCCCGCACGTTTTCAGCGAACTGGGCGCCGAAGTGCACGCCATCGGCGCCGAGCCGGACGGACTGAATATCAATCGTAACGTGGGATCGACCCATCTCGATGCGCTGGTAGCCGAGGTCCGGGCGCGCGGGGCGGATCTGGGTATCGCACTGGATGGCGATGGCGACCGCTGCCTGTTCGTCGACCACTGCGGAGAGATCGTGGACGGGGATCAGGCGCTGTATGTCATCGCCCGCGACCGCCAGGCCTGCGGGGCACTGCAGGGGCCGGTTGTGGGCACCCAGATGAGCAATCTGGCGCTGGCACTGGCCTGCGAAAAGGCGGGCATCACGTTCGAGCGGGCCCAGGTGGGTGACCGCTACGTGCATGAACGGCTGGTGGCTCGGGGTGGCCTGCTGGGCGGCGAGTCCTCCGGTCACATCCTGTGCCTGGATCGCACCACCACCGGCGATGGCATCGTCTCCGCGCTGCAGGTGCTGGCGGCGATGCGGCGGCAGGCGTGCACGCTGCAGGAACTGGCCGCCGAGGTGGATCGGTGCCCGCAGCAGCTCATCAACGTGCGGGTCCAGAAGGACCGGGCATCGATCATTCTCGAGCATGAGAGCCTGGCATCGGCGGTCACCGAGGTCGAAGCGCAGCTGGCCGGCCGGGGTCGGGTCCTGTTGCGGGCCTCGGGCACCGAGCCGCTGATCCGGGTGATGGTCGAGGGGCTGGATATCGAGGCGGTGGCGGCCGGCGCCGAGCGCATTGCCGAGGCTGTGAGGACCTTGGCCGAGGCCTGATTCCGGGCCGCCGTTGGGTGGGTCGGCTGTGCTAGCATCGGCGCCCGTTGTGTCAACGAAAGGGCGCCGCCCATGGCTCGAAAACCCCTGATCGCCGGCAATTGGAAAATGCACGGTAGCCGCGCGCATACGGCGTCCTTTGCCGATGCCGTGGCGGCACAGCCGTTGCCGGACGGCATCGATGCGCTGATCTGCCCCCCGTTCGTTCATCTCGCCGACCTGGTCGCCCGTCTGGCCGGCACCGGCGTGCAGGTGGGCGGGCAGAACGTGTGCGACAAGGGCGGGCCGGGTGCCTATACCGGGGAGGTCAGCGCCGGGATGCTGGCCGACTGCGGTGCCACCCATGCCATTGTCGGTCACTCCGAGCGCCGCGCGCTCTATGGCGAAGACGATGACGTGGTCTCGGAAAAGTTCGCGCTGGCCCGCGATGCCGGCCTGGTGCCGGTGCTCTGTGTCGGGGAAACCCTAGCCGAACGCGAAGCCGACCAGACCGAGAATGTTCTGCGCCGGCAGCTTGGCACCGTTCTGGGAGACCATGGTGTGGCGGCCTTCGCTGATGTGGTGCTGGCCTATGAGCCGGTATGGGCCATCGGTACCGGTCATACCGCCACGCCGGCCCAGGCACAGGCGGTTCATGCGTTCCTGCGTGCCCAGATCGCGGCGGAAGATGCTACAATCGCCAGCGCTTTGCGGATTGTTTACGGTGGCAGCGTCAAGCCCGACAACGCTGCCGATTTGCTGGCCTGCGAGGATGTCGACGGCGGCCTGGTTGGCGGTGCATCGCTGGAGGCCGACTCCTTCCTCGCGCTCTGTCGGGCGAACTGACGGCGAAACTTAAAAGCATGCTCTACACCATCTTGGTCATCGTCCAGGTGCTGGTAGCCATCAGCCTGGTCGGTCTTATCCTGGTTCAGCACGGCAAGGGTGCCGATGCGGGCGCCGCCTTCGGTAGCGGCGCGTCCGGCACCGTGTTCGGGTCCCGCGGCTCGGCCAACTTCCTGAGCCGGGCGACCGGGGCACTGGCCACCGTGTTCTTCGCGGTGAGCCTGTCGCTGGCCTATCTGGTCGGTGGCGGCGGCTCGGCCCCCGAACAGAGCGTAGTCGATCAGCTCGAGGCGCCCGGTTCGGAACTGCTCAACGACGAGTCGACGCCGGACCAGCAGCCGTCGACGCCGTCGCCTGACAGCGTTCCCGAATAAGGGTTACGCCGGGCAACTCGAATTGCCGACCCCATCGGGGTTGCGCCTCGTTGTCGCCGCAGCACCGCTGATCGGGGACACCGTTACATTCTGGAACTGCGAACGATGGCCACTGCACATCGATTTACGATCAAGAAAGGGCTGGATCTGCCCATCGACGGGGTCCCGGACCCGGTTGTCGAGGATGGGGCGGCGATTCGCGCTGTTGCCCTGATCGGGCGCGACTATGTCGGCATGAAACCGACCATGTTCGTGGCCGAAGGCGACAAGGTCACGTTCGGGCAGCCATTGTTCGAGGACAAGAAGACCCCCGGGGTGATCTACACCGCCCCGGCCGGTGGCGAGATCACGGCAATCAATCGCGGCGCCCGCCGGATGCTCCAGTCGGTGGTCATACGCATCGACCCCGAACTGGACGACAAGCCGCACGAGACCTTCGAGCCGGTGGCCGATGTGACGGCGATGGGGCGCGAGGCGGTGCAGGATCGCCTGATCCGCAGCGGCCTCTGGACCGCGTTACGCACTCGCCCGTTGAGCAAGGTGCCGGCGCCTGGCACCGTCCCGCGTTCGATCTTCGTGACTGCGGTCGACACCAATCCGCTGGCGGCATCGCCCGAGCAGGTGATTGCCGAGCAGCCGGACCGCTTCCGGGCCGGGCTGAAGGTGCTCGAGACGCTCACCGACGGCAAGCTCTACCTGTGCCAGGCGCCGGACGCCGAATTGCCGCTCACCGACTCGCCCAGGCTGGTAACCGCCGGATTCGACGGCTGTCATCCGGCGGGGCTGGTGGGTACCCATATCCATATGCTGGAACCAGTGGGCATGGGGAGTTGCGTGTGGCATGTCGGGTATCAGGACGTGATCGCCCTGGGCGCGTTGTTCGCGGAAGGCTGGCTCGACCTGTCACGGGTGGTGGCGCTGGGTGGTCCCAACGTGCGCCGGCCGCGGCTGTTGCGTACCCGCGTGGGGGCGAGCACCGACGATCTGCTGGACGGCGAGATCATCGGCGATGACTCCCGGGCGATTTCCGGGTCGGTGCTGTCCGGGCGGCGGGCCGCCGGCTGGGCCAGTTTCCTGGGCCGTTATCACACCCAGGTTTCGGTGTTGCCCGAGGGGCGCGAGCGCGAATTCATGGGCTGGGTGATGCCAGGGCGCAACAGATTCTCCAAGATCAACGTATTCATCTCCAGCATCCTCAAGCCGGTGAGCTATCGCTTCAATACGTCGCAGAACGGCAGCCCGCGGGCAATGGTGCCGATCGGCAACTACGAGGAAGTCATGCCGCTGGATATTCTGCCGACGCAGCTGCTGCGGTCGCTGCTGGTGCGCGATACCGATACTGCCCAGGCACTGGGTTGTATGGAGCTCGACGAGGAGGATCTGGCGCTGGCGTCATTCGTGGACGTGGCCAAGTACGATTTCGGCCCCCACCTGCGCGCCAGCCTCGAACAGATCGAGCGCGACGGTTGAGGATGCCGGGACCTGTTGAGACGCTGAAACCGAGATAGCCATGTCCGCCCTACGCAATTACCTGGATCGGCTCCACCCCCTGTTCGCCAAGGGCGGGAAGCTGGAGAAGTATTACGCCCTCTACGAGATGGTGGATACCTTCTTCTATTCACCCTCGGATACCACCCGCGGCGCGCCCCACGTGCGCGACGGCATCGATCTGAAACGGGTGATGATCTACGTCTGGCTGGCCACCATTCCCTGCATGTTCATGGCCTGCTGGAATACCGGTTTCCAGGCCAACCAGGCGATGGCGGCCATGGGCCTTGATGACGTCGAGGGCTGGCGCCAGATCCCGCTGCACCTGTTCGGCGTCAGCTACGACCCGACCAGTTTCTGGGACAACTTCGTGCACGGGCTGTGGTATTTCCTGCCCGCCTACATGGTGACCTTCATCGTCGGCGGCCTGTGGGAAGTGCTGTTCGCGGCGGTGCGCAATCACGAAATCAACGAGGGCTTCTTCGCCACCTCCATCCTGTTCACGCTGACCCTGCCGCCGGACATTCCGCTCTGGCAGGTGGCCATGGGCATCAGCTTCGGCGTGGTGGTCGGCAAGGAAGTGTTCGGCGGCACCGGCAAGAACTTCCTGAACCCGGCACTCACCGGCCGCGCGTTCCTGTTTTTCACCTTCCCGGCCTACATGTCGGGGGATGCGGTGTGGACCGCGGTCGACGGCTACACCGGCGCCACCGCGCTGGGCATCGGCGCCACCGAGGGCATGGCCGGAATCGTCAACCAGATGACCTGGTGGGATGCCTTCCTGGGCGACATCCAGGGTTCCCTGGGCTCCACCTCGACGCTGGCGATCCTGCTCGGCGCGGCTTTCCTGCTGTATACGCGGGTGGCCTCCTGGCGAATCATGGCGGGCTGTGTGGTGGGCCTGGTGGCCAGCACCTGGCTGTTCGGCCTGATTGGCAGTGACACCAACCCGATGTTCTCGGTGCCCTGGTATTGGCATCTGGTGCTGGGCGGTTTCGCCTTCGGTGCGGTGTACATGGCCACCGACCCGGTCAGCGCGGCGATGACCAACAAGGGTCGTTTCTACTACGGTGTATTGATCGGCTTCATGACCGCGCTGATCCGCGTGGTGAACCCGGCCTATCCGGAAGGCATCATGCTGGCGATCCTTTTTGCCAACATCTTCGCGCCGCTGATCGACTATTTCGTGACGCAGGCGAATATCAAGCGACGCCAGGCGCGTCTGGCGGCTGCTAACGGCGAGAGCCCGCAGAGCAAACCGGCGTCGTCGCAACAGCAACCCGCGGAGGCGAGCTGACATGGCAGGCCTGTTCAACATGAACCGCAACGGCGTTGCCTACGTGGTGACAGTAGCGGTAGGCGTGTGTCTGGTGTGCTCGGTGCTGGTGTCGGCCGCGGCGGTCTATCTCAAGCCCCTGCAGACCCAGAACGCCAAGGCGGATCGGCGTCAGAACATCCTGGCGGTGGCGGAACTCGGCGGGCCCGGCGTGGACGTCAACAAGGTCTTCGACGAGCGCATCGAGGCGCGCGTGGTAAATCTGGAAACCGGTGAGTACGCTTCTGATCTGGAGGCCACCGGTTTCGATCAGCGCGAAGCGGCCAAGGACCCCTCCACCAGTACCAAGATCCCGCCGGGTGACGATCCGGCTGGCGTCAAGCGTCGCGCGAATCATGCCGAGGTGTATCTGGTGCGTGACGAACAGGGCGAGATCGAAACGCTGGTTCTGCCCATTCACGGTTACGGTCTGTGGTCGCAGATGTACGGTTTCATCGCGCTGGCGCCGGACGGTGAAACGGTCAAGGGCATCAATTATTTCGAACAGGGCGAAACCCCGGGGCTGGGTGCCGAGATCACCAACCCCAAGTGGCAGCAGGTCTGGGAAGGCAAGAAGATTTACGACGACAACGGTGAGGTGCAGCTGCGTGTGATCAAGGGCAACGTCGGCAGCGACACGCCCGATGCCGAACACAAGGTGGACGGCCTTTCCGGTGCCACGCTCACCAGCCGCGGGGTCAGCGGCACCATCGAATACTGGTTCGGGCCGCGCGGCTTCAAGCCGTTCCTGCGCAATATCACCGACGGACAGATTGGTAAGGGATAGGCAACAATGTCCAATCAGGCAGTCAAGGTCGTCACCGACCCGTTGTTCAACAACAACCCGATTGCGCTACAGATCCTGGGGATCTGTTCGGCGCTGGCGGTTACCACGCAGCTGGCCACATCACTGCTGATGTGCCTGGCACTGACCTCGGTGCTGGCATGCTCCAACGCCGCGATCAGCATGATCCGCAACCAGATTCCCTCGTCGATCCGCATCATCGTGCAGATGACCATCATCGCGTCGCTGGTGATCGTGGTGGACCAGGTGATGAAGGCCTTCGCCTACGATCTGGCCAAGCAGCTGTCGGTGTTCGTGGGGCTGATCATCACCAACTGCATCGTCATGGGCCGTGCCGAGGCCTTCGCCATGAAGGAGCCGCCGGGCATGGCGTTTCTCGACGGCCTCGGCAACGGTTTCGGCTACAGCCTGATCCTGATCGTGGTCGGTAGTATCCGTGAACTGTTCGGCTCCGGCTCGCTGCTGGGCTACCAGATTCTGCCGCTGGTCAGCCAGGGCGGGTGGTACGAGCCGCTGGGCCTGATGCTGCTGCCGCCAAGCGCGTTCTTCATCATCGGCTTCTTCATCTGGGCGCTGCGCAGCTGGAAGACCGAGCAAGTCGAGCGCGCCGATTACCAGATCCATCAGGTGCACCGCACCGAAGTCGTTTAGGGATAACCGGCCATGGAAACCTATCTCAGTCTTCTGGCGAAGGCCGTATTCGTCGAGAATCTCGCGCTGGCGTTCTTCCTGGGTATGTGCACCTTCCTGGCCCTGTCCAAGAAGATCTCCACCGCCATCGGCCTGGGCGTGGCCGTGATCGTGGTGCAGGGTCTGACCGTGCCGGTGAACAACCTGATCTACCAGTTCCTGCTCCAGGAAGGCGCACTGGCCTGGGCCGGGTTGCCCAACGTGGATCTGTCCTTCCTGGGTCTGATCAGCTACATCGGCGTGATTGCGGCGATGGTCCAGATCCTGGAGATGTTCCTGGACCGATTCATGCCGGCGCTCTACGGCGCGCTGGGCATCTTCCTGCCGCTGATCACGGTCAACTGCGCCATTCTGGGCGGGTCGCTGTTCATGGTGGAGCGTGACTACAACTTCACCGAATCCCTGACCTACGGCCTGGGCAGCGGCATCGGCTGGGCGCTGGCCATCGCCGCGCTGGCGGGCATACGGGAAAAGCTCAAGTACTCGGACGTGCCCGACGGGTTGCAGGGGCTGGGCATCACCTTCATTACGGTGGGCCTGATGTCGCTGGGCTTCATGGCGTTTTCGGGCATTCAGCTATAAGAATCTTGAACCGCAAAGGACGCAGAGACAGCGAAGGAGGGAATGAATGTTCCATTATCGTCTTTTGAGCTTTGCGTCCTTTGCGCCCTTTGCGGTCAATGGATTTAGTCTATGGGTGAACTAGCGCAAATTGCTCTCGGGGTCGGTGTTTTCACCGGCGTGGTGGTGATGCTGGTGATGGTGATCCTCGGTGCCCGCTCGCGGCTGGTGGCCAGCGGCAACGTGGATATCGAGATCAACGGCGAGAAGACCATCCAGGCACCAGTCGGCAGCAAACTGCTGGGTGCCCTGGCCGATTCCAAGCTGTATGTTTCCTCGGCCTGCGGCGGCGGCGGCACCTGCGCCCAGTGCCGGGTGAAGATTCATGACGGCGGCGGCTCGATCCTGCCGACCGAGGAAGAACACATCAGCAAACGCGAGGCCCGCGAGGGCGACCGCCTGTCCTGCCAGGTCACGGTCAAGCAGGACATGAAGATCGAGGTGCCCGAGGAGGTCTTTGGGGTCAAGCAGTGGACCTGCCGGGTGAGATCCAACCAGAACGTGGCCACGTTCATCAAGGAACTGATACTGGAACTGCCGGAAGGCGAGCACGTCGACTTCCGCGCCGGCGGCTACATCCAGATCCAGGCGCCGCCCTATCAGATCGACTTCAAGGATTTCGAGATCCAGCCGGAATTCCACGAGGACTGGGACAAGCACGACCTGTGGCGATACAAGGCGGTGAATCGCGAGACCGTCACCCGCGCCTATTCCATGGCCAATTACCCGGAAGAACGCGGCATCATAATGCTCAACGTGCGTGTTGCCACGCCGCCGCCGGGCAATCCCGACGTGCCGCCGGGGGTGATGAGCAGTTACATCTTCAACCTCAAGGAAGGTGACGAGGTCACGATTGCCGGGCCGTTCGGCGAGTTCTTCGCCAAGGACACCGATGCCGAAATGGTATTCGTGGGTGGCGGTGCCGGCATGGCGCCGATGCGTTCGCACATCTTCGACCAGCTGCGTCGCATCAGAACTGACCGGAAGATGACATTCTGGTATGGCGCCCGCTCGAAGCGGGAGATGTTCTACGTCGAGGACTTCGACCAGCTGGCCGAAGAGAACGAAAACTTCGAATGGCACGTCGCCCTGTCCGACGCGAAGGAAGAAGACAACTGGACCGGGGATACCGGGTTCATTCACGATGTGCTCTACGAGCGCTATCTCAAGGACCATCCGGCACCGGAGGACTGCGAGTTCTACCTGTGCGGCCCGCCGATGATGAATGCCTCGGTGGTGAATCTGCTGGAGGATCTGGGCGTCGAGCCCGAGAACATCCTGCTCGACGATTTCGGCGGCTGACCATGCGCCTGCACCTGGCCCGGCAGTTGTTCTGCCTGGCCGCTGCCGGTCTGCTGGTCGCCGGCTGCGCCGAGCCCGGGCCGGAGGTATGGCGGCTGACCGGGCCGGCCCAGGGCACGACCTATACCGTGACCGTGGTCGACCCGCCCGATGGCGTATTCCGCGATCAACTCGACGAAGCGATTCGCCAGCGGCTGAGCGATATCGATGCGGCGCTGTCGACCTGGCAGGACGATTCGGATATCAGCCGGTTCAATCATGCTGGCGCGGACCAGTGGGTCGATGTGTCCGCGATGCTGGCGCGGTTGGTGCAGCGGTCGTTGTCGCTGGGGGAAACCACCGACGGAAGCTTTGACATCACCCTGAAGCCGGTCCTGGCCCTGTGGGGGTTCGGGCCCGGCGCGGTACCGCCGGAGAACGTCCCGGAGGTCGCGGCCATCGATCAGGCCATGTCGGCAACCGGCGTGTCCGGTCTCGAGGTCAGGCTGACGCCCCCGGGCCTGCGCAAGTCCGCGGCGGAGACACAGCTCGAACTGTCCGGTATCGCGCAGGGCTACAGCGTGGATACGCTGCGTGACCTCCTGACCGACCGCGGTCTGGAACGCTTCCTGGTGGAACTGGGCGGCGAGTTGTACGGCCAGGGCCACAACCCCGACGGACGCGCCTGGCAGGTGGGGGTGGAAGCGCCAGTGGCGGGCCGGCGGGACATCTCCCAGGTGGTGCCGCTGGACGGCCAGGGCATTTCGACCTCCGGCGACTACCGGGACTTCTTCGAGCTGGACGGCCAGCGCTTTTCGCACACCATCGATCCGGACACCGGGCGGCCGGTCACCCATGATCTGCGTTCGGTGACAGTGCTGCACGACAGTACCGAGATGGCCGACGGCCTGGCGACCGCGCTGCTGGTGATGGAGCCCGAGACGGGGATGGCATTCGCCCGGGAGCACGAGTTGGCGGTGCTGTTTATCCGGGGTGAAGAGGATGCGTATACTTTAGTCACGACCAAGGCATTCGATCGCCTGACGGAGGTCAAGCAATGACGACATTTCTGGTGGTATTCGCGGTGATGATGCTGGCGGTGTCGGCCATGGCCGTCGGCGTCATGGTTTCGGGCCGCGAGATCAAGGGCAGCTGCGGCGGCCTGAACACCGAAGGCGACTGCCCCTGTCAGGGCAGCTGCGAGTCCGGCGAACGCGGAGCTTCTCGCTGATGCTGCATTCGGTGACGGTGCGCGACTACATGTCCGCGCCGCTGGTCACGTTCAGTCCCGACATGGACGTACTGCGCGCCATTCACCTGTTGCTGGAAAACCAGATCACCGGCGCGCCGGTGATCGACAAGCTGGGCAACATCGTCGGCTATCTGTCGGAGAAGGACTGCCTGCAGGTGGCCATGGACGCCAGTTACCACGAGGACTGGGGCGGCAAGGTGGGGGAACTGATGACGCCTGAAGCCATGACCGTGGAGTCCGACGCCTCCATCCTGCAGGTGGCCCGCATCTTCCGGAATACCTCGATCAAGTCCCTCCCCGTAATGGACGAGAATCGGCTGGTCGGACGCATCACCCGCAGCGACGTGCTGCGTGCCTTCGAGGCCATTCGCTGACAACAGCCGGGATGACCGGGTCCCCGCCCGAACGGATTCCTGGCCTGTTATTCATTAGCTCTGCTCTGCGAGCCGACGCGATCCCGGTCGCGTAACCCCCCGAATCGCTCGAAGAACTCCCGGTCCAGTTCGGCTGCGGGTTCCCCGGCCTCTGCCCTGACGGCTTCAATATACTCGTCGGCGCCTGCCCAAGCACGCAGGTACAGCGAGCGGCAGGTCTCATAGGCTCTCAGTCCGGCCCAGTCGGACGGGAACAACGACGAAGGCAGGCGCGGCGCATGGAGTGATGCCCGCCGGAACAAATGAATGGCCAGTAACCGAGTCTGGAAATACTGCGCCGGCCGACTATCGCCGCGGTCGTCCTCGAGGACTGGCAGCCAGTTCGAAAAGTGGCTTTCGAAGTCGAGGTAACGGCTTTCCGCGTCTTCCAGGTCCCAGAAATCGCTGATGCCGTCCCGCAATGTGCGAAGCGTCGGTGCATCAATCGACTCGGACACGAACACGAAGACCTTCTGTTCCAGTTCCAGCTCCGAGAGGATCTCCGCCATGGTTTCTCTCGAGCCCAGCGGGTGAACGAACAATCCCGACGCGATCATGCTGTAGCCCTCCCAGTCGAGGAGCTGTCGCAGGCGTGATCGTTGCCAGCCCTGCAGGGAGCCGGGCGGCGCGAAGGCGACAAGCCACTGTCCATGCCACTGATCGAGCGGGGGCTCGTAGAACCGGCGCCGTGCCTGAAGAATTCTTGCCCGACCCGTCCTGGTCAGATGGTAACGGCTGCGGCGGCCATGCCGCTCGGCATCAAGCCAACCTTCCTGTGTCAGCCGCTGCAGGCTCGTTCTCACGGAACGTTCGTTGACGTCGAACGGCGCCATCAGGTTGATGAGTGTCCCCACCCAGAACGAACCGCCACGCGGTTCGATCACATCCCCTAGCAGCGACACGATCAGCGACTTCGCGCGCGGTCGGGCGCGGTGCACAAGGTCGTCGATATGCCGTTGTAGCGATTGGTTCATGGCAGATGCGGGGCGTCGGGCAGTGATCGTTCGTCGGACGAGACTCTGAAATCTCCCAGGATAGGCAAGCGATAACAATGCGTTAAAAAATGATACGGAAATATTATTGACAACATAAAAACGGTATCATAATGTCCGTGGCGTAGCACGCATCCGGGCCTGACCGCCCGGATGCCATGCGGGATCATTCCGGAGGTGTGGCACATGTATGCACAGAACGTTGATACCGGCGTGAACAGGCTCCGGGCCCGAGATGAGCTGTCCGCCGAGGAGCAGGCCTTCCAGGACCGGGTCGATCAGGATATCCGCATCGAGCCGAAGGACTGGATGCCGGCGGGCTATCGCAAGACGCTCATTCGGCAGATTTCCCAGCATGCCCACTCCGAAATCATCGGCCAGCTGCCGGAGGGCAACTGGATCACCCGGGCACCATCCCTGCGCCGCAAGCTGATTCTGCTGGCCAAGGTGCAGGACGAGGCCGGGCACGGGCTTTATCTCTACAGCGCGGCGGAGACCCTCGGGGCATCGCGGGAAGACATGATTGCCGATCTGCTGTCCGGCAAGGCCAAGTACTCGAGCATCTTCAATTATCCCACCCTGACCTGGGCCGACATCGGCGCCATTGGTTGGCTGGTCGACGGGGCGGCGATCATCAACCAGGTGCCGATCTGCCGTTGTTCCTATGGTCCCTATGCGCGGGCCATGGTCCGCGTCTGCAAGGAAGAGAGTTTTCATCAGCGCCAGGGCTTCGACATCATGATGGTGCTGAGCCGGGGCACCGAGGCGCAGAGGGCAATGGCCCAGGACGCCCTGAATCGATGGTGGTGGCCGTCGGTCATGATGCACGGCCCCCGCGACGAGGATTCGGTGAACAGCGCACAGTCCATGCAGTGGCGCATCAAGCTGTTCTCCAACGATGAACTGCGTCAGAAATTCATTGATGAAGCCGCCGAGCAGGCCAGCTATCTGGGTCTGGACATTCCCGACCCGGATCTCACGTGGAATCCGGACCGGGGCCACTATGACTACGGTGAGCCGAACTGGGGCGAATTCTGGGCGGTGCTGAAAGGTAACGGCCCCTGCAACCGCGAGCGACTCGAGGCCCGGCGGTCGGCGCACAACGGCGGCGCCTGGGTGCGTGATGCCGCGGTTGCCTATGCCGAGAAGCGCCAGGCGCGCCATGAGTCTGTTTCAACGGCCTTTGATCGGGCGCCCAAGTCGGCCGTCGCGGCGTGAGGGCGCGATCATGAAAGAGTGGCCGCTCTGGGAAGTCTTCGTGCGTAGCCAGCACGGCCTGGCGCACAAGCACGTCGGCAGTCTGCACGCCGTGGATGCCGAGATGGCGATTCAGAATGCGCGTGACGTGTACACGCGCCGCAACGAGGGCGTGAGTATCTGGGCGGTTCGAGCCGCCGACATCGCCGCCTCGAGTCCGGACGACAAGGATGCCCTCTACGACCCCTCGCGCTCCAAGGTCTACCGGCATCCGACGTTCTATCCGATGCCGGACGACGTCAAGAATATTTGAGCATGCCGATGACGGTCAGCGACGCAACCTTCGACTTCATGCTCCGTGTCGGCGACAGCTGCCTGATCCTCGGGCAGCGGCTTTCTGCGCTGTGCGGTCATGGCCCGTCCCTGGAAGAGGATATCGCGACCACCAACGTGGCACTGGACCTGATCGGGCAGGCGCAGAACTGGTTGGCCCATGCCGGGGCGATGGAAGGGAAGGGGCGCGACCCGGATAGTCTTGCCTACTTCCGGGACGCCCATCAGTTCCGCAACCTGGTACTGGTCGAGCAGCCCAACGGCCACTTCGGCGACACCATGGCCCGGCAGTTCTATTTCGATGTCTGGCATTACCTGTTGCTGGCGCAGCTGACCGAATCCTCGGATCAGACGGTGGCCGACATCGCCGGCAAATCGATCAAGGAGGTGCGCTATCACGTCGAGCGCAGCTGCGACTGGGTGGTTCGGCTCGGTGACGGCACGTCGGAAAGCCACGAGAAGATGCAGGCAGCGCTCGAGCGCCAGTGGTCGTATGTAGGTGAATTGTTCGAGGCCGGTCCGGATCATGCGCTGCTGGTCGAGGCCGGTATTGCGCCCGAATTATCAGCACTGCAGGAACCCTGGTCGCGTCATGTCGGCGAGGTGATGACGGAGGCGACCCTGTCGGTACCCGACCGACCACAGTCCCGATGGGGTACCGCCGGTCAGCACAGCGAACACCTGAGCTGCCTGCTTGCCGAGATGCAGGGGCTGCGCCGCGCGCATCCGAATGCCGAGTGGTGACCGGCATGGTGACAACCAAGCAACGCCCGCCAACGGAGGCGGAAGTCTGGTCGCGACTTGAAGCGGTGATGGATCCCGAGATTCCGGTGATCTCGGTCGTGGATCTGGGGATTATTCGTGATGTTGCCTGGGGTGAGGGCGAGCTGACGGTGGTGGTCACGCCGACCTATTCGGGTTGCCCCGCGATTCAGGTGATCGAGGAAAGCATCAGCGATGCGGTCCGTGATCTCGGCGTCGAGAATTTTCGCCTGGAAACGCGCCTGTCGCCGGCCTGGACCACCGACTGGCTGAGCGAGCGCGGCCGCGAACGGCTGAGGGATTACGGCATTGCGCCGCCGGCCTGCCGCGCGGAGCAGGTCATCGACATCAGCCGAATCATGCACCGGCGCGAAAAGGTTATTGCGTGTTCGCACTGCGGGTCTTCGGCCACCGAGCCTGTCAGTCAGTTCGGCTCGACGCCCTGCAAGGCGCTCTATCGGTGTCAGGCGTGCCTGGAGCCCTTCGACTACTTCAAGGAACACTGATGCATCAGTTCCGATGCCTCCAGGTTGGTTCGGTCGAGCGCCAGACACGCGATGCCGTGGTCGTGACCCTTGACGTGCCGGTGTCCCTGCAAGACGAATTCCAGTACCTGCAGGGGCAGCATCTGACCCTGCGCCGCGAATTCGAGGGCGAGGAGGTCCGCCGGAGCTACTCCATATGCTCGGCCGTGCAGGACAACACGCTCCGGGTTGCGGTCAAGCGGGTCCACGGCGGTCTGTTCTCCAACTGGGTAAATGATGAACTGTCGCCGGGGATGGACCTCGACGTGATGCCGCCATCGGGCAGGTTCCGTGTCGATCTTGCCGAGTCAAACGCCAGGCACTACGTCGCCTTCGTTGCCGGCAGCGGGATTACGCCGATTCTTTCCATCATCAAGACCACGCTTATAGCCGAGCCCGAGAGTCGTTTCACGCTCTTCTACGGCAACCGGGCGGCGAGTTCAGTGCTGTTCAAGGAAGAACTGGAAGACCTCAAGGACCGTTACATCGAGCGCTTCCGGCTTGTCTTCATTCTGAGTCGGGAGCAGATGGACATCGATCTGTTCAACGGCCGCATCGACCGGGAGCGTGTCGATGCGCTGATGGGGCTCTGGCTCGATCCGGGGGATATCGACACGGCCTTCGTCTGCGGGCCTCTCGACATGATGAACGACGTCAGCGAGGCATTGCAGGCCCACGGCGTGCCCAAGACGGACATCAAGATGGAACTGTTTGCCACCAGTGCGCAGGATGCCGCTCGTCGTCAATCGCACAACGAGTCGGCGCAGCAAAGCTTGGTGGACGGCGAAAGCCAGATTGATGTGATTCTTGACGGCCGCAAGCGAGTCTTCTCCGCTGAACGGGGTCGTTACAATCTGATCGACGCGGCACTCGTACAGTCGGTGGAATTGCCTTACTCCTGCAAGGCGGGGGTCTGTTCCACCTGTCGCTGCAAGGTGGTCGAAGGCGAGGTGGACATGAATGCCGCCTTCGCCCTGGAGGATTACGAGATAGAGCGCGGATTCGTGCTGGCCTGCCAGAGTTATCCGGTCAGCGATCGTGTTGTTCTGGATTTCGATCAAGAGACCTGAAAATGAAGCTACACAGTTACGCCCAGGGGCAGTGGCAGTCCGGCGGGGGAGGAACTACGACGCTGTTGAGCGCGGTCTCCGGCAAACCGGTTGCGGACATTGCCCGGGGCGGTCTGGATTACGCCGGGATGCTGGCCTACGCCCGGGATACGGGTGGCCCCAACCTCCGCGCCTGCACGTTCCATCAGCGGGCGATCATGCTCAAGGCACTGGCCAAGCACCTCAGTCAGCACAAGGACGAGTTCTACACGTTGTCGACGGAAACCGGCGCCACGCGGGTGGACTCGATGGTCGACATCGATGGCGGCATCGGCACCCTGTTCGCCTACAGCGGCAAGGGGCGCCGCGAACTGCCGAACGGGCACGCCGTCATCGATGGCGAGATGGAACCGCTGTCCCGTGGTGGCAGCTTCATCGGGCAACACGTTTGGGTGCCGCTCGAGGGCGCCGCGGTTCACATCAACGCGTTCAATTTTCCCTGCTGGGGAATGCTGGAAAAACTGGCGGCGAATCTTCTCGCCGGCATGCCCGCCATCATCAAGCCGGCGAGTCAGACTGCCTATCTGACGGAACTGATGTTCCGCCGCATGATCGAGTCGGAACTGCTCCCGGCCGGCGCGGTGCAGCTTATCTGTGGCGGTGTCGGCGATTTGCTCGATCACGTCACCGGGCAGGACGTGGTGACGTTCACCGGCTCCGCCGAGACCGGCCGGAAATTGCGTTGTCACCCGTCGATCGTCAACAACGCCACGCGCTTTTCGATGGAGGCGGACTCGCTCAACTGCAGCATCCTGGGTCCGGACGCGGTGCCGGGGACGCCGGAATTCGATTTCTACATCAAGGAAGTCGTCCGCGAGATGACGGTCAAGGCGGGCCAGAAGTGCACCGCCATTCGCCGGGTCATGGTGCCCGAGTCGCTGGTGGCGCCGGTCATTGATGCCCTGAGCAAGCGCATTGAAGACAAGGTTGTTCTGGGGCACCCCGGCGACGAGGGTGTAACACTGGGCGCCCTGTCCAGTCTGGATCAGCGGCAGGAAGTGCGTGAGCGAGTCAAGGATCTGCTGGGGGCCGCGGAACTGGTTTATGGCAATCCGGATCGATGCGATCCACGTGGCGCGGATGGCGATGCCGGTGCCTTCATGTCCCCGCTGATTCTGCATTGCGCGTCGCCCGTTGCCGGCAGCCCGGTTCACGATGTGGAAGCCTTCGGGCCGGTGTCCACCGTGATGCCGTACAAGTCCGCGGCGGACGCGGCGAATCTGGCCAGGCTCGGGCAGGGCAGTCTGGTGGGCTCGATCTTTACCGCCGATACGGATTTTGCCCGCGAGGTCGTGATGGGATCGGCCTCGCACCATGGCCGCTTGCTGGTGGTGGATCGAACCTGCGCGAAAGAGTCGACCGGGCACGGATCCCCGATGCCGACGCTGGTCCATGGCGGCCCCGGACGGGCCGGGGGCGGCGAAGAACTGGGCGGCGTGCGCGGCGTTTTCCATTACATGCAGCGCACCGCATTACAGGGATCACCGGACATGCTGTCCGCGATTACCGGGCGATGGATGCCCGGCGCGTCGCGCCGCGAGGGCGAGCATCCGTTCCGGAAGGATTTCGACAGCCTGCGGATCGGGGATTCGGTCAAGGCGGGGCCCAGAGCGATCACGATCGAGGATATCGAGCATTTTGCCGAGTTCACCGGCGACACCTTCTACGCCCACATGGACGAGGAAGCGGCGAAAGCCAATCCCTTCTTCGACGGCCGTGTGGCGCACGGGTACTACATCGTGTCGCTGGCCGCCGGTCTGTTCGTGGCGCCCGAGCCGGGCCCGGTTCTTGCCAACTACGGCGTCGACAATCTTCGTTTCATGACGCCCGCCTATCCGGGTGATGAACTCAGCGTCACACTCACCTGCAAGGAGAAGAATCTCCGCGAGGGTGCCGGCTATGGCGAGGTGCGATGGGATACGGTTGTGACCAATCAGGATGGCGAGCCGGTGGCCCAGTACGACGTTCTCACGATGGTCGCGACGGCGGCCTGAGTCACTCACCGCGGGGGGAGACAACAATGACGTCCGATGTGGTGCTTCTGGATATCGACGGACCGGTTGCGCGAATCACGCTGAACCGGCCCGAGAAGCTCAACAGTTTCAACGTCGAGCTGCACGAGGCATTGGCGTCTGCGCTGTCGACGGTCGCGTCCGACGAGAACCTCCGGGTTCTGTTGTTGACGGGGGCCGGTCGCGGATTCTGTGCCGGCCAGGATCTCGGCGACAGGCACGTGGCACCGGGCGAGGCGCCACCGGATCTCGGTGCCTCGGTGGAGAAATACTATGCGCCGCTGGTACGCCGTATACGTTCCCTGCCAATGCCGGTGGTCTGCGCGGTCAACGGGACCGCCGCCGGCGCCGGCGCCAATCTGGCACTGGCCTGCGATCTGGTGGTTGCCACGGCATCGGCCAAGTTCATGGAGCCGTTCTGCAAGCTCGGGCTGATTCCGGATACCGGCGGTAGCTATTTTCTCCCGCGCCTGGTCGGCACGGCCCGGGCGATGGGCCTGGCGATGCTGGGCGACGTCCTGTCCGCCGACCAGGCCGCCGATTGGGGGCTGATCTGGAAATCGATCCCGGATGACGCGTTCATCGAGGAGGTCGAACGTCTGGTGAGTCATCTGGCCGCGGCACCCACCCGCGGGCTGGCGGAGACCAAGCGGCTGATCTACCGCAGCGCCGATAACACGCTCGACGCCCAGCTGGATCTCGAGCGCGACACCATGCGCGAGCTGGGTCGCAGTCACGACTATCGTGAAGGGGTCGCGGCCTTCGTCGAGAAAAGAACGCCCGACTTCCATGGCAACTGACCCGGATCGCGACGGACTCGCCGCCCGCGTGGTAGCCGCCATGTATGCGCGGGACGCCGCCAGCCAGGCATTCGGCATGTCGATCCGGGAGGTTTGCGCGGCTCGTGTATGCGTGAGCATGACAGTGCGTGCCGACATGACCCAGGCGGTGGGGACATGCCATGGCGGCGTGATCTTTTCGCTGGCGGACTCGGCATTCGCGTTCGCCTGCAACCGTTTCAACGAAAAGACCGTGGCGGCCGGCTGCGGTATCGAGTTCCTGCATCCGGCCGGGGTTGGCGACGTGCTCACCGCCGAGGCGGTGGAGCAGGCCGCCATGGGGCGGAGCGGTATCTACGACGTACGGGTTACCAACCAGAACGGGGAAACCATTGCGTTGTTTCGGGGAAAGTCCCGTCGTATCAGCGGGAGCACGATCGAATAAGCAGCCCGTCGCCGGCATGCCGGTAAACGGACCAGGAGGAGAGACAACAATGACCACCGATCACGGGCGTCCGGAATCGATCGAAACGGCAAGTCGTGACGAGTTGTCGGCACTGCAGCTCGAGCGACTCAAGGCGACGCTGCAGCGTGCTTATCACAATGTGCCGCATTATCGGAAAGCGTTCGACGAGGCGGGCGTCCGGCCGGACGATGTCGGGGACTTGTCCGATCTTGCCCGTTTTCCGTTTCTCACCAAGCAGGACCTGCGGGATGCCTACCCGTTCGGTCTGTTCGCCGTGCCGCGCGAACAGGTGGTACGCATCCATGCCTCCAGTGGCACCACCGGCAAGCCCACGGTGGTGGGTTATACCGCGAACGACATCGATACCTGGTCAAACCTGGTTGCCCGCTCGATTCGCGCCGCGGGCGGGAAGCCCGGCGACATCGTCCACATTGCCTATGGTTACGGCCTGTTCACCGGCGGGCTGGGTGCCCACTATGGCGCCGCGCGGCTTGGCTGCACCGTGGTGCCGATGTCCGGCGGGCAGACCGAAAAGCAGGTTCAGTTGATCCGGGACTTCCAGCCCCGCGTGATCATGGTGACACCCTCTTACATGCTGAACCTGGTCGACGAGTTCCATCGCCAGGGCATGGACCCCAGGGAGAGTTCGCTGCAGATCGGCATCTTCGGCGCCGAGCCCTGGACCAACGCGATGCGGCACGAAATCGAGGCCGCCTGCGGGATCGATGCGGTGGATATCTATGGTCTATCGGAAGTGATGGGGCCGGGTGTCGCCAGTGAATGCGTCGAGACCAAGGACGGCCCCGTGATCTGGGAAGATCATTTCTATCCGGAAATCATCGATCCGGTCACGGGCGCGGTGCTGCCGGACGGCGAGGAAGGGGAGCTGGTCTTCACGTCCCTGAGCAAGGAAGCATTCCCGGTGATCCGCTATCGCACGCGGGATCTGACGCGGCTGCTGCCGCCGACGGCCCGGTCGATGCGCCGTATCCAGAAAATCACCGGCCGGTCGGACGACATGCTGATCATCCGGGGCGTCAATGTCTTTCCTTCCCAGATCGAGGAGCTGATCTGCAAGCAGGCGGAGTTGTCGCCCCACTACGTGATCGAGGTATCGCGTCAGGACAAGATGGATCGCATCAAGGTGCTGGTGGAACCGCGAGGTGGGCTGCCGCTATCCGATGACGCCGCGGCAACCTCGGCCGGGCAACTCAAGCACAATATCAAGAGTTAC
Organism: Spectribacter hydrogenoxidans; assembly: GCF_031846275.1. Classification (NCBI taxonomy): domain Bacteria; kingdom Pseudomonadati; phylum Pseudomonadota; class Gammaproteobacteria; order Salinisphaerales; family Salinisphaeraceae; genus Spectribacter; species Spectribacter hydrogenoxidans. Next base: position 15,521 of record NZ_JAVRIB010000003.1, on the reverse strand, counting down.
ATCGGCACCAGCGCGGATATCGAGATCGCCGCTTGCGGGTCAATCGAGCGCTCGGTGGGCAAGGCCAGGCGCGTGATCGACAAACGCCGGATCGCCTGATCACTGCAACGTAACGAGACCTCATGAACGACGCGTACATTTGTGATGCCGTGCGGACGGCTTTCGGCCGCTTCGGCGGTTCGCTGGCCACGGTTCGGGCCGATGATCTGGCAGCGATACCGATCAGGGCGCTGATGGCGCGTCACTCGGGTGTCGACTGGTCCCGGCTCGACGATGTCCTCTACGGGTCTGCGAATCAGGCGGGGGAAGACAATCGCAATGTGGCGCGAATGGCAGCGCTGTTGGCGGGGCTGCCGATGGACGTGCCCGGGAGCACGGTGAATCGCCTGTGCGGGTCCAGTCTCGACACCATCGCGACCGCCGCCCGCGCGATCAAGTGCGGGGAAATGCATCTCGTGATTGCCGGCGGCGTGGAAAGCATGACGCGGGCGCCGCTGGTTATGCCCAAGGCGGAAACCGCGTATTCCCGCAACGCTGAGATGTACGACACCACGATCGGATGGCGCTTCGTCAATCCGACGCTCAAGGCGCAGTACGGGATCGACTCGATGCCGGAAACCGCCGAGAATGTGGCTGACGATTTTCAGGTCAGTCGCGCGGATCAGGACGCGTTCGCCGTCCGCAGCCAGCAGCGCTGGGCGAAAGCGGATGAGGCGGGGTTTTTCGCTCGGGAGATCGTGCCGGTCGACGTGCCCCGCCGGAAAGCCGATCCGCTGCGCTTCGAACGCGATGAACATCCCCGTCCCGATGCCGATATCGATGCGCTGGCGAAACTCCGACCCATCGTGCGGCCCGATGGCAGCGTGACCGCTGGCAACGCCTCCGGTATCAACGATGGTGCCGGTGCCGCGCTGATTGCCAGCCGTACGGCGGTCGATGCGTACGGCCTGACGCCGAGAGCCCGTATCGTGTCCGCCGCCGTTGCCGGGGTGGAACCGCGCATCATGGGCATGGGGCCGGCGCCGGCGTCGCGCAAGGCACTTGCCCTGGCCGGACTGTCGATCGAGGACATGGATGTGATCGAACTCAACGAGGCGTTCTCGGCGCAGGCACTGGCGGTGTTGCGGGACCTGGGCGTCGCCGATGACGCCGAGCACGTGAATCCCAACGGCGGCGCCATCGCCATCGGGCATCCGCTCGGCGCCTCGGGCGTCCGTCTGGCGACCACTGCGCTGAATTATCTGGAAACCGGCGGGGGCCGCTACGGCTTGTGCACCATGTGTATCGGCGTCGGTCAGGGCATTGCCCTGGTGATCGAACGTGTCTGACCCACAACGCCCGTGATCGACATGACATACGACGACATCGACGTCACCCGGCCGGCCGAACGTGTCTGCCATATCCGCATAAATCGGCCGGAGGTGCGTAACGCACTGCGTACGCAGACGCTGACGGAAATCGCCGACGCCCTGGCCGTCGCGGCCGCCGACGAGACGGTGGGCGCCGTGGTGATATCCGGTGACAGCAAGGCCTTTGCGGCCGGCGCGGACATTCGCGAAATGGCGAGTCTCGGGGCGGTCGGGGTCTGGCGTAGCGGGCGCCCGGCGCAGTGGCAGCGCATCGCCGATTTCGAAAAGCCGCTGATCGGGGCCGTGAACGGCTATTGCCTGGGCGGCGGCTGCGAGCTGGCACTGGCCTGCGATCTTCTGATTGCCGGCGAGGATGCCGTGTTCGGCCAGCCCGAGATCAAGCTCGGCATTCTGCCGGGCGCGGGCGGCACCCAGCGTTTGATCCGGGCGGTGGGCAAGGCATTTGCCATGCAGATGGTGCTCTCCGGCATGCGGGTAGACGCGGCCACCGCCGAGCGCCGGGGACTGGTGGCCGAAACGGTGCCGGCCGACAAGGCATTGCCGCGGGCGCTGGAAGTCGCCGCGGATATCGCCGGCAATGCGCCGCTGGCCCTGGCGGCGGCCAAGAAGGCGCTGAATCAGGCGTTCGAGACGCCACTGAGCGCGGGTCTCGACTTTGAGCGCCAGTGCCTGGCGCTGCTGTCCGCCTCCGAGGATCGCAACGAGGGGATTGCGGCCTTCCTCGAGAAACGCAAACCGGTCTTCCGGGGGCGGTGATGGAAGACGCTTCGAGTTTCCCATTGCATGAGGTAGGGCGGTGAGCAAGGCGTTGGCAGCGGATCGAACGGTGGCGGTGATTGGCGCCGGGACCATGGGGGCGGGTATTGCCCAGGTGGCGGCCCAGGCGGGCCACCCGGTGCGCCTGTTCGATGCCGTCGACGGGGCCGTGGCTCGTGGTATTGAGGGGGTGGCGGCCCAGCTTGACGGCCGGGTCGCGAAAGGCAAGCTCGACGCCGCCGCACGCGATGCCATCCTGAACCGTCTGCAGCCGGCGGCCTCGCTGGCCGATCTGGGCGATGCCAGCCTGGTGATCGAGGCCATCGTCGAGGATGTGTCGGTCAAGCAGCAGGTTTTCGGTGAGCTTGAAGGGCTGTGTGGCGCCGACACGATTCTGGCCACCAACACCTCCTCGCTGTCGGTGACGGCCATCGCCGCCGGCCTGACGCGCCCGCAGAACCTGGTCGGCATGCATTTCTTCAATCCGGCGCCGGTGCTAAAGCTGGTCGAAATCGTTTCCGGTCTGGCCACGAATCCGGCCGTGGCCGACACCGTATTCTCCACCGCCGAAGCCTGGGGCAAGGTGCCGGTCCATGCCCGCAACACCCCGGGTTTCATCGTCAATCGGGTGGCCCGGCCGTTCTATGCCGAAACCCTCAATCTGCTCGAGCAGCAGGTGGCCGACGCGGCCACGCTCGACGCGCTGATGCGCGAATGCGGCGGCTTTCGCATGGGGCCATGTCAGCTGATGGACCTGATCGGCCAGGATGTGAACGCCAGGGTTACTACCACCGTGTTCCACGCCTTCCACGGCGATGCCCGGTACCGGCCGTCGCTGGTGCAACGGGAACTGGTCGACGCCGGCCGGCTGGGGCGCAAGAGCGGTCTGGGCTTCTACGGCTACGGCGAGGACGCCGGCTTACCGTCCCCGCAATCAGCGGATCCGCGCCCCGCGCCGGAGTCGGTCACCATCATCACCAGCGGCGGCGAGCAGGGCCTGCTTGCGCCTCTGGCCGAGCGCCTGCGCACCGCCGGCGTCACGATTGCGCTGATCGATGGTGGCGGCGAAACTATCGAGGTGGCCGGGGCAACCCTGCTGCTGTCCGACGGCCGTTTGGCCACTGAACGGGCGGTGACTGAGGGGCTGGACAATCTGGTCGTCTTCGACCTGGCCCTGGATTACGGCAGTGCCAGCCGCATCGCGCTGGCAGCCGCGGATACTACCGCCGATATCTCCCGCGCCGCCGCCGCGGCCGTATTCCAGGCCGCGGGTCTGGCCGTGAGCTGGCTGGATGATGCGCCGGGTCTGTTGGTCTTGCGTACCGCCGTGATGCTGGCCAACGAAGGTGCCAACGCCGTTCACGAAGGTATTGCCGATGCCCGTAGCGTGGACGACGCCATGTGCTTCGGCGTCAATTACCCGATCGGCCCGCTGACCTGGGCGGATCGGCTCGGGTCGGCGTTCGTCCTGCGGGTGCTGAATCATCTCCAGGCCGCCCATGGCGACGACCGTTACCGTCCGTCATTGCGTCTGCGGCGTCTGGCTGCATGCGATGGACGATTTCATGAGGGCGCCGAATCCAGCTGATGCAGGTCGAGGCATGGCCAGGCCTTGCCTGATTCGGCTATACGACATCCGCCCGGCCGAGCCCTAACCCATTATTCCTCGGTTTATTTTCCGCTACCGGTTGCGCGGGGTCGGGCCGATGTTTATAATTCTCGCTCACCGGTTGCGGGGTGGAGCAGTCTGGCAGCTCGTCGCTCATAAGCCGAACTGGGTAGTAAGCAGTAATTGGCGGCAGTTGGTTTAAGTCGGCGTAAATGCTCTTAGTAAAAGCAAAAAAACCGACAAGGCCTTTTTCGATCGTGATCTAGTTAACCCGATCTACCCCGCTTGACACGTTCCTATTGAGGCGGTGAAAGTCTACGATAGGTTGACCGTCGGGCAGCAGCTAGATGCTGCAAAACCTACCAAACAGTCTTCGCTTTGAGCTCGCGCCGCATCTCAGGTGCCGGAGTGGCAGGCGCATCGAGGTCGCCCAGTTGCACGATCTGCTCTGCGGCGAACCATACCGCAAGCGCCGTGGTCCTCAGAAACGCGCCTTCCTTCTTTGCGGCCTATCTGTCCAAGTAGCATCACGTCTGCTCGCGGATCTAGATCTCAACCCGGCTCTCCCCGCGGCGAAGCGCTGGACCCGACGTCTGGTACCCGGCAATTTTCGCGTTTCGGCCCGAAGCATGGCATGGGCCGAGTCGGGTCCGTTGGCTATTCATCCGCTACCCGCAACGCGGTCATTCGTGCATAGCTTGCCCGAATCTTTGGTTTGGTCGGCCTTGGAGTGGGCGCCGCCGGTGGTGACACCACCTGATCGGGCTGGTCATCGACGTGTCCTTGCCAATCACACCACGGCGCTGATTGCCCGCCTACTGCTCGCGGATCAGACCGTGTGGGTCCGGGTCCTCGCCAAACGTACTGCGCATCAGCGGACGCTGGCTGAAATGTGTCAGGCGATCGATTACGTCATGCGCCCGTTGTTCGACGCGAACCGGCGTCGAACGGCCATCGCGGCTGGCAAACTCCCGGATGCCCAATTGCTATCGGGGTATAGCCGTGCGTGGAGTGCCCGGCTGATCGAGAGGGCTTCGTGAACAAGCGGCTCGATCGGCTGACCGACCATGTGGGCTGTTCGAAAAGTGCGCTGGTAGACGCCCTGTATGTGCTGCGCGCGCCCAGGACGTTAACTGCCGTTATCCCCCTGGCCCGCGAGTTCAGGGATTGGCGCCGACACCACCCGGAGCTGGCGAGCCTGCCGGACCAGACCGACGACGCCAGTCGACTGAGTCTGCTGGACGCTATTGCTGACTTGGTGATCGAGGACGAAGAGCTCACGGGGGCGAGCCTGGCTCGCTACAGGAACCCTTGGACCCCCTTGCGGCCCCTGACCGGTGATTCGGTTATCGGTGAGCTGTTGCTCACACAACCGGCGAAAGGCGTGGACTCCCCCGCCTACACAAGGCTGGCGGCGTGGCTGTTGTGGCAGGCACAGCGATTTCATGTGGCCCACACCACTCATCAGCAGTATGCGGACTATCTGTTGGCAAGCAGCCAGGAACTTCGGAAACAGCGCCATGGTTCGCGTTTGTACAACAGCTTCCTGGCGCTGCGCCATCTCACTGATTCGAGCAACGAAACACAGCTGCGTGACCTGGCGGCTTGCGGTCTCGAACTGAATGCCGACCGCAGTTTGGCGTTGACCCTGTTTGCGCGCCTGAACCGCGTGTCCGGTGGTAAGGAGCGTAGCCGGTTACACCGATACGCGGTCGATAAACTCGGTGTTGATGAGACGGCCCTGGATACAGAGGCCGCGCGAATTGGTGCGTTACTGCCTCAGCCGATGGCGTTGTTGCTGACAACCGTCTGGGGTAAGCACTTGGATCTGCGGGCCGGGGTCACCCGCCGCTCGGGAGGGGGTAGTGGCGGTCGGCAAATTGGACGCCCGCGGATTATCCGTGGGGCGCGTCTGACCGAGCTCCACAACCGTGCCGATGAGGACGAGGTCCATGCCGGCACCGTGGTTGATTTCCTGGAACGATCCGACGACGCCACCTACGAGGACGCGGACCGCGATCCCGCGGATGACGACCCGGAGGAGGAGGACCAGGCCGAGCCCGCGTTTTCCCTGTTTTTGGCTGACCGTGACGACCTGATCAACGGCTATTACGCGGCCAAAGGAATGCAGAACGCCATCGAGTACAAGAATGCGCAGCTTCCCTGGGATCGGTCGACCCTGTCGCGGTCTGCGTTGCAGACGGTTCTGGCACTGATCGCCGACACGACTGCTGGCGGTGATCGGCTCACACATTGTGCGCGCCTGGCCATAGGGCTGAGCCTGCTAACCGGGCGCGCTCTGATGGAAGTCGCCCGTCCTTTCATTGTCGAGGGCGGGGGCAGGGCGGACGCTGACAACCCGATCGTGATCAGCCTGCAATATCACCGCCTGTCCATCCGCGCGGGCCAGCCGAAGTTGCGCAACAAACCCGCCTCGTCGCCGTTCTGCAAGCCGATCGATCAGGTCCTCACATTGCCCTTGCCGGCGGGTTGGCAACCTTTGGTTGCTGCGATCGGTCCGGGCCAGGCCAAACAGGGGCAGGCGATTGCGACCCGCGCCCGCGCATACCTCAATGGCTTACCGGCTACCTTGAAGGTCACGGAAAAGGGGGTACGCCACGCCTTGGTGCGGGCACTCGGGGAGCAGTCGCGCGGTGATCTGGGTTTGCAGAAACTCATCACCGATGGTTCGGAAGCCAACGCCCAGAACGTGATCCACTACGCCAGTTACGATGTCGCCCGCGCCGAGCACTGGTGGCGTGCAGCGGCCGAGACGCTGGTGGGCTCGCTGCCCGCCGGCAGGAGCGCGGCCGCGCCGAAGCCGTATGCCGGGGCCGTGCATGCCTTCGACACCGCCAGTCTCAGAGCCTACTTCGCCGAGATTCAGCAGCGGCTTCATACTGCCGAGGCCAACGGCGAGTGGTACCGGGTTTTCAATTTGCTCGTGTTGTACCTGTCGTACTGGTTGGGACTGGGCACCGCCGGACGCAAGACACGGGAGCCGGTGCCGAGCGTCCTGCTCGCCGGCGACTGGGCGCTGGTGGCCGACAAGCGTCGCCCCGATGGATCCACTGATCGGTTGGTTCCCCTCACGGAAAGCTTACGGGAGCAGATTCGTGCGTATGTCGCCTTCGCAGACGCCGTATCGTTGCAGTCCCCCGCACTGAATCCTGTTGTAACCGCCGATGGCGGCATGGCAATCCGGCTCCAGTACATCCATGTCAGCAAAGGGGCTGTGCCGTTTCAGCCCAAGTATCAGGAGGAAGACGAACAGCTCACGCCGCTGCCGTCGAACTGGGGGAGAAAACTGGTGCGCTCGGAGACGACCGGACTGGCGGGGCGGTTCCGTGACGCGGGAATGGGGCACTGGGCGCGGGGGCGCCACGCTTGGCATGTTACGAGCACGCTGGACACCGGTGGGTTTCGCCGGGCGTGGCTCACCGTGCAGGCGACACTGGAACACGAGCTCGGTTTCACGGTGATTCGGCCAGCAGGCGTGGATACTGACGCCCAGCGGCTGCCCGGGCAGCGACCCGTTGCGTCCGCCGGAAAGAGTGCCTCGAAACCGGCGCCGTCACCGGCCAAGACCATCGATGTCGAGCCCATCCTGCGAGAGGCTGACGAGGATAAGCTGGACCGGCTTGTCGACCCGAATCGGGACTGCCCGCGCGAAATCGCGTTGGAACTGGTGCGCAAGGCGGTGGGCCGATACCAGGGCACCACGGAAGACCAGCGTGAAATCGCCGAAGCCGCCTGCGCCTTTGTGCGCCAAAAACGGCGTATCCCGCTGTTCGCTATGCGGCCGCGCCCACTGTTCGCCAACAGGTTCTTGCTGAATGCCGCTGGCTTGCGGACGCTGGCGTATCTCCAGAAATCGGTATTGCCTGCCTTTCACCGGGACTTGGCACAACTACCTTCGCGGTTTGCACCGACGAACGAATCCGAGCAACTGCGCCGCAACCGTGTCGAGTTGGGTCGCCTGGTAATGATCGGCATCTGGCGGCTGGGCCTGACCCGCTGGGCGCTGCTGGAGGCATGGCTACAGGCCCTGCGTGCGGGCAGTCCCATTCTGGCGGTGGGCGAGCTGCGCGTGATGATCTTTCCGGTAACCAGTGAGACCAGCCGGGAACCGATGCGGCGCACGGTGTTGCTCGACGTTTTCTCGGCGGCCTATCTCACGATCGAGCGGGAAACCATTCGCAACCAGCTGTTACCACCGCTGTCCCCGGAGAACCGGGAATCCGGGCCCAAGAACCGACGCACTCGTGTCCAGACCGCAATGAACACCTATCTGCGGGCCATCGGGGCGGGGCGTTTCGAAGTCACTGTAGCAGCCATGACCGAAGCCGCAGTGCAGTGGCTGATGTGCGAGACGGCCCCGGTGATCGCGGCCTACGCCCGCGGGGCGGTATTCAGTGAGGATATCGATGACCGGGAACTGCGCCGCCTAGCGGGCCTAGCGCCCCGCGCCACTCCGCAAGCCGGCGAAGAGCAGGCGCTGCCGGTATTCAAGGAACTCGACCTCGGTGCCACCGACCTACCGGCCGATGTAGCTCCGCCGGTTCTACGCGCCCTGGTGCACCACAAGGGTCGTCTCAAATCGGAGTGGCAGCGCCTGATCCGCAAGTATCAACCGGCATCTGCCACCGAGCATTTGCTTTGTAACTTCGCTCTCTGGTTACTGGAACGCTCCCGGGGCAAGGGCGGGGCGCGCTTCGGAGCGCATGAAAAGCGCTATTACGTGAGCCGCGTGAAAATCGTGGCCTACGCGGTGCTCGGCCATACGATCGGGACCTCCGGGGTGATCGACGACAGCACGCTCGCCGCACTGGCGGAGGTCGGCCGCGAGCACTTTCCCGAAAAGGTCCAGCACGGTGCATGGTTTCAGTTTCACGCTTTTCTGGCTGATGAACAGGCCGATCATGCCGGCTTCACGATCGGGCGGCTGGGGCAACCGCCGGAGAGATCGGTATCGGCGAAAATCCTGGGGCAGCACGAACTCACCGCCCTGGCGTCGACCATCCCGTCAGCCAAATCCGGGATCGGCAATTCGGCCTTGCGGATTGCCGCGGCCCGACATGTCGAGCTGATGGCCACGTATGGTATGCGCCGTTCCGAAAGTGTTGGCCTGCGCGGCGTCGATTGGCAGCAGGACTTGATGCGTGTCCAGGCTTACGACGATCATGGCCTGAAAACCGCTTGGGCGGAAAGGGTGTTGCCCGCTGCCTTTGCCGAGCCGCAAACCCGAGGGTGGCTGAACGACGCGGGGCAAGCGAACCAGGGCCGGTTGATCGATCCTGATGCAAGCGGACCGGTCAACCCGGACAATTTCCACGACGCCATCAACCGCCTGATCAAGCAGGTTACGCAGGACAACAGCCTCGGTTCGCATCACCTACGGCATACGTTGGGCAGCCGCCTCGCACTCACGCTGTTGCACGATACCGCGTGCCTGGGTGGCGTAGCCGACGAGCTGCCCTGGGTTCAGGACCTGATCATCGACGAGAAGCGCATCAGCGGATTGCTGGGCAACGAGGGTGACGCCGGCCAGGGTCTGCGTGCCGTGGCGGCGCTGCTGGGCCATTCGCACCCGACCACGACGATCCGCCATTACGTGCATACGCTCTGTATCGCCTTGTACGGCGCGCTCAAGGCGCGGGATACGCTCGACATAACCAGGAGCTTTGAGAACCGCATCGCCAGCCGGGCGAGCGTGCAGCGCTGGGTGGCAACGGCTCGGGATAACGCGGTGCACACGGCGGATGGTGATGCCCGGCGCCATGAGATCAATCGGCTCCTCCGGGACCGGATCGAACGCAAATGCGCCGATGCCGGCATTGAGCGCGATGAAACGCCCCTGCCGGCCAACCCAGCCGCCGTGGACACGGAAACGTCATCTTCGGCGACCGGCGACGCCATTAATTTCGATGAGCTCGAAGCCATCGACCGGTCACTGCGGGACGGGCAGTTACTGCGACAAGCCGCGGTGGTGGGAGTCTCGAAGCGGGGCCTGGAGGGTTTGGCTTCGGTACCCACAGGCAAAGCCGGCTCCAGCGTGCCTCGCCACCCTTTGGAGCAAACGCAGCCAGGTGTTTGGCTGCCGCCGCGCCTGGCCGCTGGAACGGCCACCCACGCGGCGGCCACATTGTGCGAATGGCTGGCCGCGTTGAAGGCCAACCGCCCGGATGACTATGCGTGGCTGCTCGACAAATGGATTCATGCCAGTGAACGTGAGCGCGGCCGCATGCAGCTCGACGGGCCGGGCGAAGTCGAACGGGCGCGTGGACTGACGGACCCTGAGCGGGTCAACATCCAGGTCGATCAGGCGCCGGTCGCTAAACAACGTCAGACAACTAAGGTCTCTGCCGCATGGCGAATGCGCATCAAGTGCCTCGATACTTGGCGCCAGCCGATCACGCGCGACACGCTAGCGATCCGCTGGGTAATGTCACATGTTGCGGCGCAATGGATTGGCGCGGTGGCCACCAGCGAATAAGCTCGGTGTGCATCGCGGCTAAGGCCGGTCCGACACCGACAGCGCGCCCGGAAACAGCCGCGCCTCGAGAGTTCGGTCTCGCTCAGCCCCGTCGGCCAGCCAATGCCCTGGGCCGCGGCCAGGCTGACGTATTTGGCTACCGCGCCCTTGGACAGCCCAACCGCCCGGGCGATCTTGGCGTGAGACAAGCCCGCCTGCCACTTCAGACGCAGGACCTCGTGGATCTTTCGCATGGGAACCCTCGGTGTCGGCATACTTTGTCTCCCGCTTGGCAAAAAGCGACGAGGTATGCCGGAAAAACCTCCAGGCTTCCAGCGCGTTGGCGGCTATTCCGGACAAACCCCCGGAATCGGTCACGATCACTCGGAATACGCAGCTCCCCCGCCTGATTCCATTACTCGCCGCCATCCACGAACAACTCCCGTGGGTACGCCAATGGCACAACGATATCGACCCAGCCATGGACGTTCGCCCCGGTAACTACTTCACTAGCTGGATCGACCAACAACTGAACCACCAAGGCTGGATCACCGAGACTGTGGCAGGCTGGCAACCTGAGAGCACCACACGCCGGCAACATGCCTGAGTCGTTAATTTGCGACTATGGAAGATCTTGAGCCGAACAACTCTGACCGTTTTGTGTCATACACAAGACTTGTCGGGGCGATTGCAAGCGTATGTGCGCCGGGCTTGGCACCGGTCGCTGCTGAAGTCGTGGCAAACGCAATACCGAACCAGCGGTTCGACCGAGTAGTTCGGCAAATGCAGCAGATGCAGCATGAGATCGACGTACTCAAGCACGAGAAATCCGTACTTGAGGCGAATCTCGCTAGCCAGCAAGGACGAGCCCTACTCGAAGAAGGTTTGGTGCAAACCGCTAACGAAACCGACGAAGAGGTGCGGAAGTTTATCGGCTCCCTGCTGGCCCGCTCCATGACTGAAGAAGAGCTGGATTATTACCGCACGCAGAAAATCCTTCGGATCCTCGACGAGTTGATACACCCCGAGTTGATCTGGTTGATTTATAGTGCGACCCGTTCGAAAAAGCCGCTAAGCCCGGAAAGCGCAGACACGAAATTACCCGATAAAGATGAATTTGAGCGCCGGCACAGCAACATACTGAAAGGCGACCGATATACACTGATTGGTCGGCAAAAGGAAATGGACACCGACGCGCTTGCGCGGAGTTACAAGAACAAGCTTTTAAGACTGGATCTGATTGCCGAAACGAAGCGCGGCGGTGAAGGTTACTACCAGGTTACCGATCTAGGTTACCTTGTTGTCCGCTATATTTTATCGCCGCTTTCCGGCTGGTAATGATCCACGCGCGTGCTCGGCCTAGCCCTGACAGGTGGCAACGGATCAGGCGTCGGCAGGCTGCCTGGGGCTAGCCGATCTGCGCCATCCTGCCGCCGTGTCCTTTGTGGTAGCGGGCGTTTGACTTCGGGATGGCGCGATATCATCGTTCGAAGCGAATAGCGCCTCGGGACGCACTGCCTCCATCCTTCGTGAGGTTCTGGAACTCGGGGGTTTTTTCGCTTCCGCAGCATACAATTATCAGTCGAAGAAGTGATGGCAGAACTCATCATCAACCTGTGGGCCATTTACGATGGGGGAACCGGGCTCGTCTATGGCCTGGCCGGGCGCGCCTATAACGTTGATGGGGACGACGAGCAGAAACTGACGCTGCTCAGGGCGCTGGCGCGCACGGATCATGTGACGGCCAAGCGCTATGAATTGCCGGCTCGGCTTACGGTGTCATTCGCTGACGGGACGGAGCGAGCGCGGGTGACAACGTTGCGCGCCGTCATGGATTCCAAGTCCGGCCTGTTCGAGGATATGTTTGCGAACATCGAAAACGAACTGCCGCCGCTGACGGATTTTCGGGGAGAGGAAGTCGCGTCAATCAAACAAAAGATCCCGAGTGACCCGTTATGCGTGGTTACGACGCTGTACGAGGACGAAAACGGCAATATCACGCCCGTCGTGACGGACGAGGACAGAGCGTGGGTGCGTCAGCAGGAAAGGCTACGCGGCCGGGAATATACGTAGCCACTGCTAATCCGTCTCGGTGGCTAACCGGATTAGTACTCCCAATCCAAGCGCTCAGCATCCTCGTCGTGACGCTGAGCATCGCGTTCATAATCTTCCGCGAGGTGATCCAGGGCCTTCGCAGTATGCGGATGCTCGTAGGTTATAGTCTTTGCCCAAGCTCGGTATTTGGTAGCCTCATCACGTTCCAAGTTACCGCCGTCGCCGGGCATCCGCGTGGTAACGCCGCGTCGATCGAAGGTTCCGATAATGAAACCTTCGATCATGCGGTTGCTGCGAAATAGATCCAGCGCATCCCGCACTGCTTCCGCCGGCCAGTTACCGTCTGCGCCAACCGGGGACGCGGACAACATGTTTCCGATCCGGCCGTCGGCAACTTGAATCGCCCCGGGTTCCTCTGAGGCTCCAACTCTTGAGAGACTGGAGCCATGAAACAAAGCAAACGTTATTTCCCGGAAGTCCGCGGGCGAGCGGTCCGAATGGTGTTCGAGCACTAGGACGAGTACGCCTCGCAGTGGACGGGGATCGGCTCGATTGTAGGCAAGTTCGGCTGTACGGCCGAGACGCTGCGCAACTGGGTTCGGCAGGCCGAGCGCCATCGCGGCCTGCGCGATGGCCAGAGCACGGAAGAACGCATTAACCTTTTCTCAACCGCCCGCGGAAAACGCGGTAGAACCCCCTTCCTCGTTGCTTGGTAAGGCCTCGGCGCATATCCGCTGTGTTGATATTCAGGTAGGAGGACAATCCCAGATAGCAATGCAGTTAGGTATATCGCCGATGAAGCGTATTGATTCACCTGTTTCTCGGCTTAGATGGCTGCATTTCAGTTTCACCATTTGCATAATGTCGTAACCTAAGAGGTCGTTTAGCCGTTCCGATTCGCCGCTCGCAGAAAGCTCTGTTGAGAAAATATAGTCCTGAATTATCTGCATGGTTGGGCGGTGGCGCAGTATCAAGGCAACAAAAAAATATCCTTCCGGATCCCATGTTTCGTGAAAGAAGATCGCATCTTTGTGGTGACGACGAATTGTCTCTTTCCAAATGGCTTCGGGTATTGGTTGGTCGAGATTCATGAATACGCTCCATTTACGTTGCCACAGTTGCGTGGACTACATGGCTGCATTCCTACCCGACAAGTCGGAGGCAAATTTGATTAGGAGGATATGCCTGATCATGACGCGGTCGACTTAAGCCGGACATCATATGGTCCAAAGAGGCGTAACAGCGTTATGTCGTTACGAGTGGGTGTAATGCCCTAGTAACGAAAGTTACCGTTTTGGTTTCGTTGTACGATACGTACAGCAATACAGAACCCGCCGGCGGTAATCGGTCGGAGTGCGTATACCATCCATTGGCCAATGCAGTGCTTCTCTCAATTTGCGCTTTGACTTCGTAAGGTGTGGACGAGATATCGCCGCGGCGTAGGCGCCTGGTTACCAAAAGGAAAGCACGTCACCAGTGCAAGCCGCGATTCCCCGGCCGCTTGCCGAATCGAAAAAGCATCCCAGCGCACCACCTCTGTTCCCACCACTTCGTACTCCGTGAATCCGTCGCGCCGAGTTTCGAGGCTGATCCTGTCGCCAGGTTCGAGATTCCGAAGAAACCGGAAGTGCGTATCCCGATGGGCTGTCAGGACGGTGGTGCCGGGCTGACCCGGCGCTGCCGTGCCCGGCAGCACCGTCGGCCCGAAGGCCATCGCCTCGCCTGAGCCACCGCTCAGTACGATCTGATCCACGCCCAGGCGGGGCACTCGCAGGCGGGCGACCGGCGCCATATCCGCCCACGGCCAGGGCTTCTGCGCGGTACCGGTGGTCTGCGATGCCTCGAAGGCCGAGTTCAGCAGGAACTGGGCGACCACCGCCTTGGCCGGGATGACCGCTGCCTGGGCGGCCATCCACATTCCCAGCGCGGCGACGACGATCAGCAGGACCCGGACGAGAAACCGCATCCTCGGTTGCGGCTGGTGTTGTGTCGTCACACTCAGCATGACTTGTCCTCCGGACGGACCCGGCGACGGGTCAATGTGAGACCGGCAAGCGCGAGCAGTGTAAGCAGCAGCGCCGTATGCAACGGCCCAGCGAAATTCATTGCCGTCTGCGGCAGCGGAATCGCCGTGCGTGCGCCATCGATGCCGGCCAGCTGCGTCCCGCCATCCGGTGCGATGTATTCCTGCCGGTCGCGTCCGAACAGTCCCTCGAAATCCCAGCCTGCTGGAAGATTGATGGGCAGATCACTCTCGGTCAGTGGCGCCCCGTCCGGCCGGCTCGGCGTGTCATCCACCGCGACCAGGCTTGTCCGCCGGGTGACAATGCCGAAGCGCATGCCCAGGGCCTCGGTCCGCGCATCGGCTGCCGCCGTGTCGAGCCGTCCCAGCAGGCGATCGGCCTCGATGGCTTCGATGTGCCGCCGCGCCCAGCGTTTGGCCACGGCCGTGCTGGGCTGGGCATGGGCGAGCTTCATGGTGGCCTGCCAGGGCTGACCACCGCGCCGGCCGCGAAGTGTCAGGGTCCCGGTGAGCTCGTCGGCCCGACCCAGCAACACGATCGGTTCGCCCGCATGGACATCGGGCAGGGCGTGGGGCGTCAGGCGCAGCCCGGCATCACTGGTCTCCACCGCCAGGTCGGTGAGCACCGGACGGCGCAGACGCTCGAGCAGCGCCGTCATCCCTGCCTCGACATCCGCCGGCCGGCTGATATACGTGAAGCTGCCACGACCCAGACTCGCCATGCGGGTCATCAGGTAGCTGTTCGGGGCCGAGCCGATCCCCACCGGAAACACCCGGGTGGTGCCGGCATGCCGGCCCACCATGGCCAGGATCTCGGCTTCGTTCGAGATCGCCCCGTCGGTGAGGAATATCACCTGCCGCAGGCGGCTCTCATCCTCGACCGCCGTCGACAGGGCCGCCTCGACCGCCGATAGCATCTGCGTTCCGCCGCCGGCCTCCAGCGATCGGGCATAGCGCCGGGCAATATCGAGATTGGCCGGTGTGGCCGCCACACCGGACTCGAACAGCCGGGTGGTGGTGTCATTGAAGCGGATCACATTGAAGCGGTCCCCGGGCGCCAGCGTGTCCGGCGCCTTCACCAGGCTGGCGCGCGCCTGGCGCATCGACTCGCCGCCCATCGACCCGCTGTTGTCGATCACGAAGACGAGCTCGCGCGGGATCGATGGCGTTTCCGGCAGAACCGAGGACGGGGTGATCGTGGCCATCAGGTAGTCCGCGTCGTCCACCCGCTGA